>DASVRR010000102.1:0-21036 GCA_036388515.1 Chthoniobacteraceae bacterium
ATGTGATCTACACTTTCAAGCGTTGGTTTGACACCAATCCCGGCCTGCCCGGCGCCGAAGGTCGAGACGACGCGGCGCTCCGCGTGCCGGTGATCAGCCGGTTTATCGCCACGCATTACAGCTACGAAGCGCTCATCGTCGCCCAGGCGAAACTGAACCCGCTGGCGTATCGCCAGGATCGGCTGCAAAAGGAAATCGATTCGCTGGTCGCCCAGCTGGAGCGAACCGATGCCGATGCCGCTCGGCTGGAAGATCTCAAGGACACGCTCGCGCTGCTCAGCGGCATGGAGAGCGCCTCTCCGCTGGAAATTCAGAAGCGGATGCGGCGGGTGGACAAAATCATCGCCGGCGGTGCGCTGGATACGGGCGGCTTAAAGAGTCGCACCCTCGGCATCACCGCCGACCGCCTTTACACAAATCAAAAGGTCGCCGATCTCGTGGCCAAAGCGGAGACCGAGCAGAGCGATTACCGCCGGGTGGATGCACGAGGTCGTCCGATGCCGGTCAACGTGTTCTTCGGTCCGGAAAAACAGTTTCAGATTAGCTGGATCCGCCGGGCGGGCCGCATCGGGTTTGAGTTCTATCCCACGATTGTGCGGTTCAGCGTTTATGGGTTCAACACGTTCGTCCTGGTGAGCACTTCGCTTGCCTTGCTCGGGGTGCTGCATTGGGTTTTGAGAAGGCAGCTGCGCACCCAAGGCATCTAGCTGGAAAAGCCGGCAAGACCCGCTTGAACCTGGGCGGCCAAGACTTCCGGAAGCTCGCAATCGCGCGGTTCTCCATTGGACGCCACTGCCTCGCCTCGTTACAAGTTTCCGCATTGTGCCTCTTCTTGAAGTAAAAAACCTTCGCACCTGGTTTCCGGTGACCGGCGGCGTATTCCGCCGGCACATCGACGATATCAAAGCAGTCGATGACGTGAGCTTCACCATCGAGGCCGGGACGACCGTCGGCTTGGTCGGCGAGAGCGGAAGCGGCAAATCGACGATCGGCAAAACCATGCTCAAGCTCGTGGAAGCGACGAGCGGACAGATCTTCTTCCAAGGGCGAGACATCTTGCCGATGAGCGCCTGGGATTTTCGCCCTTTGCGCCGCGAGATCCAGATGATCTTCCAGGATCCGTTTGGCTCCTTAAATCCGCGGCACACGATCTTCCAGATCGTCGGCGAAGCGCTCGAGATTCACTTCCCGGCGATGACTCGTTCCGATCGCCGGGATCGGGTGACGGAGCTGATGCGGCAGGTGGGTTTGAAGCCCGAGATGATGGAGCGTTATCCGCACGAGTTCAGCGGCGGCCAGCGGCAGCGGATCGGGATTGCACGTGCTTTGGCAGTGAAGCCGAAGTTCATCGTCTGCGATGAGCCGGTGAGTGCGCTGGATGTCAGCGTCCAGGCACAGATCGTCAATTTGCTCCAGGATCTTCAGGAAGAACTCGGTCTGACGTATCTCTTCATTGCGCACGATCTCGCCGTCGTGGAGCACGTGAGCGATCACGTGCTGGTGATGTATCGCGGGAAGATTGTCGAATCTGCTTCCGCCGAAGCCATCTACCAGGCGCCGCAACATGAATATACAAAGCGCCTGCTGGCGGCGGTGCCGAAGTTTGCCTAAATGCCGAAGGACGAAAGTCGAAGGACGAGGCCCACAGCACATCTGCTGAAACGATGGACATGAGAGCACTCTTTCGTTTTGAAAAACTCGATGTCTGGCAGGCTGCACGTCGCCTAAATCGAAGAATTTACCGCGTCACAAAGACCTTTCCAATTGCGGAGCGCTTTGCACTCATCTCGCAGATTCGCCGAGCTTCTATCTCGGTCTCCTCGAATATCGCTGAGGGTTCAGGCCGGAACTCTGACCGTGATTTCGCTCACTTTCTCGAGGTGGCTTACGGGTCACTGATGGAGGTAGCCTCCCAGCTCTATCTTGCCTTCGACGAGGAATATCTGGGCGAAGCGGACCTTAACGATCTCCTCGAAGAAATTCGCGTGGAAGCCGCACAACTCGGGGCCTTAAACCGCTCGCTACTGGTGAGCGGTTCCAAAGTCGCCGTCCGGCAGCCTTCGACCTTCGCCCCTGGACCTTCGACACCCCGTCACCGACCTTCGACCTCTCCATGACTCCGCTCATCCGCAAACTTCTTGGTATGAATTGGGTCCTCTTCGGACTCGCCATCACGATCTCGATTGCCGGTGTCGTGGCGGTTTACAGCGCCACTTATTTCCGCACGGAAGAATACTGGCACAAACAGGCAATCTGGGTGGCTGGCGGCATCGTGGTATTCATGATCACCAGTCTTCTCGACTATCGCTGGGTGAAGTGGATCGCCTTGCCGATGTATCTAGTCAGCATCGTGTTTGTCATCCTCACCTATACGAGCATGGGGGTTGAAGCCGGCGGGGCGAAGTGCTGGCTGCACCTGCCGGGAATCGGAACCTTCCAGCCTTCTCAGCTCACGGTGATAGCCGGGATCCTGACCTTGGGACTTTTCCTCAGTCAATTTCGGAGGCTGCATCCGATGCTGAAGCTGATCTTTACCGGTGCCATCGTCGGTGGACCGATGCTCCTCATCCTCAAGCAGCCCGACTTCGGGATGACCATGGTGTGGGTGCCTGTGGTGCTCGCGATGCTCTTCGTCGGCGGAGTGCCAAAGCGTTATCTCATCTCCATTCTACTCATGGGGATCGCGGCGCTGCCGGTGCTCATTAATTTTGTGCTCAAACCGTATCAGCGCGCGCGAATCGTTGCTTTCATCGATCCTGCCATCGACCCTCTTGGTGCAGGCTGGGCGATCAATCAGTCACTGATTGCCATCGGGTCAGGCGGCTTTCGCGGCAAAGGGTTCATGGCCACTGGCACCCAGGTGGAGCAAGGATTTATTCCCGGAACGACAGTTCATACCGACTACATCTATACTGCCCTCGGGGAACAGTTTGGCTTCATCGGCGGCGTGGTCCTGATTTCGCTGTTTGCCGTCTTGCTGCTCGCAATGCTCTTCACCGCGCACCAGGCGGCGGATGAACTCGGGCTTTTGATCACTGTCGGTTTCACTGCGCAGATTTTCTTCCACGTCTATCAAAACATTGGGATGACAATCGCCCTCATGCCGATCACCGGACTTCCTCTTCCGCTGATCAGCTATGGCGGCACGTTTCTCGTCATGGTGATGTTCGGGCTGGGCCTGGTAAATAGCGTCTGGGTTCACCGAAAAGAGCTGCCGTAAGGGAACGTTATCTAACTCTGGATGAATAGAAGCCTGCGCCCTCGCGTCGGCTGGCTTGATGAAAGCCCATCTCCTGGCGGTCCTCGCCACCTTTGCCTCGTTTGCGCCCGCCTCGGCGGACGATTCCAAGCCGGATCTCAAATCACCGAAGCCAGAGTTTGCGCGGATGTTGCGCATCCTGCTCCACACCGCCGGCAGCTCGCGAATGATCGACTATCCTGACGTGGCGAAGGTCGTCTGCGTCGATCCGGGACAGATTACCTTTGAAACCAGCGACGGCTATGTGGTGACGCACCAAGGCACCTGGACGGTGATTCAACAGAGATCCAGCGCAACCGAGGCGCACGGCTCTTCCGGGACTCGATTTTTCGATGCCAAATAGGTGGGGAGCAACCGCAGCTCAGGCAGAGCTTGAGAGCTAAATTTCGGGCGAACGCGATTTTTCCTTGCTCCTCGAATCACCGAGCGTAAAACACACAGCAAGTTCCCCAGCGCAGAAAGCGCCTCTCGAGTTAAATGCTTGAGAGGCGTTTTCAATTTCCACCGGTGATGCTCCGCCTGCGCAGGAAGCTTGAGGCACAGTCGCCTGCCTGCCATGGTCCGCCCGTGAAGCTTCCCCACCTGCTGATCCTCGTCGCGTTCGCCGCTCTGCTCCCCGGCTGCGCCGGCTACACCAAGTTTCGCTCCACCAACCTGCGCGGAGAGACGATCGCAGAATGGACCGCGCGCGGCTTCTTCTATCCCGTTTCTGGGGGTTACCGGATCACTGCGGTCGAGCGGATCAGCGGTCCGCCATTGATGCATCGCTCCCGTTATCCCGAGGGCTGGAACACCACGGTCACCGGGCCGAACATCCTCCGCTGGCATGTGGAGAAGCCGATGTGGCTCTACCGGATGGAACATCCCAGCTACCGGACCGCAAATCGCAGCCCACGCGAGGTCCGCCCCTATCAGCCGGACTGGTAAGCCCGCTCCATTCTCCCGCACGGCAGCGCGCTTGCTTCCGCTCCGGTCGGCCTCTTCAATCCTCGCGTGTCGATCCGCATCTACGACTGCCCGCAGTGCGGTGCGCCGGTAAAATTCCAGTCGAGCGTCACCGTGTTCGCCGTCTGCGAACACTGCCGCTCGATGGTCGTCCGCCGGGACGCGAAGGTCGAGACGATGGGCGTCATGGCGGAGTTGCTGCCGGATCTCAGTCCCCTGCAGCTCGGCACGCGCGGCGAGTGGCAGGGGCGCGCATTCGAGCTCGTCGGCCGGCTCCGGGTCGAGTGGGAAGAGGGAAGCTGGAGCGAATGGTATGCGCTTTTCTCCGGAGGCGAGGCGGGTTGGATCGCCGAGGCGCAAGGCTTCTTCATGATCAGTTTTGCGGCGGATCCGGCGGGCTTGCCGGCAAATGCAAAAGCGATCAAGGCAGGCGAGTCGCTGCGGCTCGCGGATCGCGTCTGGAGTGTGGTGGATGTGAAGAAGGGCACTTGCCTTGCTGGAGAGGGCGAGCTGCCGTTCATCGCGCCGCCCGGACAAAAGCGGCTCGGCGCGGATCTCACTGGCTCGGATGGAGCTTTTGCCACGATCGAGTTTTACGAAGAGGAAGAGTCTCAGCTCTACATCGGCAGCTACGCCGACTTTTCCGCGTTTCACTTCACGAATCTCCGCCCCGTCCCCGGCTGGGACGCCGACGTCGCACAGATCCGACACCAAACCGACGCGCTTGGCTGCCCGAGCTGTGGAGCAGCCGTCAACCTCCGCGCCGCTGGACTCTCCATGTCGGCGGTCTGCGGCTCGTGCGGATCAGTGATCGATACCGCAAACCCTCAGTGGCAGCTGATCCAGCGTCGGGATGAAAAGATGCGGAAGATCCGGCCGATTCTGCCGATCGGAGCACGCGGCACGCTGCACGAAGTCCAGTGGGAAGTTATTGGCGCCGTGCGCCGTGCGGATGCCTACGCGGCGTGGACAGAGTTCCTGCTCTTCAATCCATGGCACGGCTTCACCTGGCTCGTCACTTACAACGGCCACTGGAGCTTCGTCCGCCGTCTTCCCGAGCTGGGCCAGCTCGAAGGTGACGCGATCGATTTGGATGGACGCAGATTCCAGCTCTTCGCAAAAGGCGCGGCAAAGGTGAAAAGCGTGCTGGGAGAGTTTTACTGGAAGGTCCGGCGTGGGGAAGAGGCGTTCCTCCACGATTACATCGCCCCTCCGGAAGTGCTCTCGAAGGAGACCTATCCGGGTCTGCAGGAGGTCACGTGGTCGCGCGGCGAATACCTCGAGCACACGACGGTCGCGACCGCCTTCAAGATCGAGAAGTTGCCCGAGCCCACCGGCGTTTATCTCAACCAACCCAACCCGCTCGGCGCGAAAAGCGGACTCATCTGGCGCCGGGCCTTGATCTTCCTTGGCTTGCTGCTTCTCGTGCAGCTCGCCTTTACCAGCGGGTCCGTGCAACGCACCATCTTCGAGGAAGATCACGTCTTCACTCGCGGCACGGAACCGGTGCAGGTGGAGCCAGGAAGTGCGCCGCTCCCGGGGCGGACGATCACGACGCGGCGCTTTCGGCTGGATGGTCGGCAAGGCCCCGTGCGGATTGGCGTGAACGTCGAGAGCCTGAGCAACCAATGGCTCTCCTTTGACATCGATCTGGTCAACGCTCAGACCAACGCGACCTTCAGTGCGCCGCTCACGGTCCAGTACTACTTTGGCGACGATGACGGTCCGTGGAGCGAAGGTTCCACGGAAAACTCTGTGGCCATTCCGGCGGTTCCGCCCGGCGAATACTTCGTCAATCTCGACCTCGATTCAGATCCGGGCCTGGAACGCACGAGCTGGAAGCTCACCGTGAAGCGCGGCGGGCTTTTCTGGGAGAATTTCTTCATCGGCCTCGTGTTGCTGCTCGTCTATCCCATCTACGTGAGCTTCCGCCGCCACGCCTTCGAGCGCTCACGCTGGGCCGAGAGCGACTACTCGCCTTACGCCTCCAGCGAAGACGGCGACAGCAGCGACGACTGACCTCCATGAAGCACCCGATTTACACCGCGCTCGGCGCTTTGCTCTGCGCCTACCTCGTCACCGCGAATCTCCGCGGCTGGAGTCTCTTCCACACGCTTTCGCCCACGCGCCTGCTCACCGGCGGACGCGCCACTCACAAGTAAACGCCATGAACACTACCGCTCTACTCAACTCCGTCATCTACGCCCTCCTTGGCATCATCATCTTCGTCACCGGCTTCATCATCGTCGATCGGCTCACTCCGTACGATCTCTGGAAAGAACTCATCGAGAAGAAGAACCTCGCCCTCGCCTTCGTCGTCGGCAGCGCCACGCTCGGCATCTGCCTGATTATCGCGGCCGCGATCCATTGAGCGGCGGAAGGTCTTCGTCCTTCCGTCGTGACTGACCGCAGCATCAAGCTCCTGCTTCTCGCGAGCGTCTTCACCATCGCGACCTGTGGGCTGATTTATGAACTGATCGCCAGCACCCTCGCCAGCTATCTGCTCGGCGATTCGGTCACGCAGTTTTCCACAGTGATTGGCGTCTATCTGTTCGCGATGGGGATCGGTTCCTGGCTCTCGAAGTTCGTTGTCCGCAATCTGATCGCCGTCTTCATCAAGACCGAGTTTCTGATCGCCTTTTTCGGCGGCAGTTCCGCCGCGTTGCTCTTCGCGAGCTTTGGCTACGTCAGCTCCTTCCGGGTTTTACTTTATGGATTGATCCTCCTCATCGGCACGATGGTCGGCCTCGAAATTCCGCTCCTCCTGCGGATCCTGAAAGACCGCCTCGAGTTCCGTGACCTTGTCTCGAAGGTTTTCACCTTTGACTACATCGGCGCCCTGCTCGCCTCGCTGCTTTTCCCGCTGCTCCTTGTTCCGCATCTCGGCCTGGTGCGCTCCAGTTTTCTTTTCGGAATGCTCAACGCCGCCGTCGGGCTGATCGCGCTCTGGGCGCTGCGCGATCAGGTGCCTCGGGCAAGCTGGCTCCGGAATACTGGAGTGGCTGTGCTCCTCGCGCTCACCGGAGGTTTTGCGGCGTCCGGCCAACTCACGGCCTGGTCCGAAAAATCCGCCTACACAGACCCGGTCATTTTCTCGAAATCCACCCCGTATCAACGACTCGTCCTCACCCGCGACACCGGCGATCTGCGGCTCTACCTCAACGGCAACCTGCAGTTCAGCTCGCGCGACGAATACCGCTACCACGAAGCTTTGGTTCATCCCACGCTGGCGCGCCTGCCGCGCGCCCGCCGCGTGCTCGTGCTCGGCGGCGGCGATGGTCTCGCCGTCCGCGAGGCGCTGCGTTATCCGCAGCTCACCCAAATCACGCTGGTCGATCTTGATCCGGAAATGACCCGCCTCTTCTCCAGCCAGGAGATGCTCACCCGGCTCAACGCCAATGCGCTGCGCGATCCGCGCGTCCGCATCGTCAACGCCGACGCCTTCACCTGGCTGCGTGAATGTCGGGAGAACTTCGACGCAATCATCGCCGACTTTCCGGACCCGTCGAACTTCTCGCTCGGCAAACTCTACAGCACCGCGTTCTTCGAATCCGTCCGCGCCGTGCTTGCTCCCGGCGGCGCGTTTGTCGCTCAGTGCACCTCGCCTTACGTGGCCCGCAAGTCGTTCTGGTGCGTCGATGAAACCCTCCACGCAGCTGGCTTCCGGACCGAACCCTATCACTGCCACGTCCCGTCATTCGGCGAATGGGGCTTTATCCTCGCCACCCGCGAGCCAGCGCTTCCGGAGCCGCGACTTCCCAGCGGCTTGCTTTTTCTGGAAGAGGAAAACTTCGCTTCGTTGTTCCACTTTCCTCCCGACATGGCCCGAGTTCCGACGGAAGTGAACCGCCTGAACAACCAATCCCTCGTCCGCTATTTCGAGGCCGAGTGGTCCCACTACGTTCATTGAACTCCGCAGTTTTCCTCCTGCATCGTCCCGCTGGGAAAGCCGGGCAGCACCCGTGAAGCCCACGCGCCGCCAATTCCTCGCGACTGCTTTGGCTGGCGGCGCAGCCACTCTCGCCGGATGCCGTCGTCCGGAGCCAATGCCCGGTTCCATCCACGGCGGTTCTTCCGCACTCGGCCACCGGCTGCGCACCGGCGGCTTTCCCGCTCCGGATAAAACCGAGGAAGTTGACACCGTCATTGTCGGCGGCGGCATCGCCGGCCTGGCCGCCGCTCGGCGCCTGACGAAGACCGGCGCCGACTTCCTGCTACTGGAACTGGAACCGACGCCCGGAGGTAATTCCGCCAGCGGCCGCAACGAAGTTTCCGCTTATCCTTGGGGAGCGCATTATCTTCCGCTCCCCAACTCCGAGGCCACCGAAATCACCGCACTTCTGGAAGAGCTGGGGTTAATCACGGGCCGGGATTCCGCAGGCCGCGCGATCTACGACGACTTCGCTCTTTGTTCCGATCCGGTGGATCGTCTTTTTACCTGCGGCCGCTGGCAGGAAGGACTGCTTCCGCAACTCGGCATCACCGCCGACGATCGCCGCCAGTACGCGGAGTTCTTCGCCTACACCGATCGGCAGAAAAACGCCCGCGGTCGCGATGGCCGGCGAGCTTTTGCGATCCCGCTCGACCTCAGTTCCCGTGATCCCGAGCTGCTGGCGCTCGATCGTTTTACCATGGCCGAGTTCATGGATCAGCACGGCTGGAACTCGGAGCCGCTCCGCTGGTTTGTGGATTACTCCTGCCGGGATGATTACGGGGCGGGAATCCGGACCGTATCCGCATGGGCGGCAATTCATTACTTCGCCGGTCGCGACTCCGTGAGTGCCAACGCCGCGCCCGACGCGGTCCTCACCTGGCCCGAAGGCAATGCCTGGCTCGTGGATAAAATCGCGGCACCGCTTCGTTCCCGAATTCGCTCGCGCTGCCTTGCCTGGAAGATCGAAGCCGCGGGCACTCACACGTTCGTGGAATATTTCGACGCCAGCTCCAAGCGGAGCATCCGGATCAAAGCACGCGCCGTGATCTGCGCGACTCCGCGTTTCATCGCCCAACGCCTCGTCCGCGACTTGCCTTCCGTCCCGCTGGATTACTCCCCCTGGATGGTCGCCAATCTCACGCTCGATTCCCTTCCCACCGGCACCGGCGCGGCCTTGGCTTGGGATAATGTCGCGCGCGACAGCCCTTCGCTCGGCTACATCGTGGCCACGCATCAGTCGCTGCGTTCGGTTCCACGCCGCACAGTTCTCACCCACTATTGGCCGCTTGATCGGGACCCGCCGAAAGTCGCGCGGGAGAAGGCGCTCGCCCGCACGCACGCATCCTGGTGCGAGGAGATCATCACTGATCTGGAGCGGATTCACCGGGGAATCACCGATCACGTTCGCCAGATCGACATTTGGCTTTGGGGCCACGGAATGATCCGTCCGGTGCCCGGATTTCTTTGGGGAGAAACCCGCGCGCAACTGGCGAAGCCGCACGGCTCCATCTTCTTCGCACACTCGGATCTCAGCGGCATTTCCATCTTCGAAGAAGCTTACACTCGCGGCGTGCAAGCCGCCGACGCCGTGCGACAACATCTCGGCTGACATGCTTCCGCTCGCGCGCCACACTCTCGTCGAATTTCACGGCTGTGATCCGGCGTTGCTCCGGAAAGCCAGCGCGCTGCGCCCGCTCGTCCTCGCAGCGGTGCGCGCGGGACACGGCACGATCGTTACCGACATCTTCCACGACTTCAGTCCACACGGCGCGAGCGGCGTGGTGGTGATCGCCGAATCTCACGTCGCCATCCACACCTGGCCGGAACATCGGTTCGCCGCAGTGGACATCTTCGCCTGCAGCGCCAGCCTTGATCCGCAAGCCATCGTCGCTTCACTCCAGATTGCTTTTTGTGCGGAGGAAGTCTCCTCGCAAACCATCGATCGCGGCACTCCTCGTCCGTCCACCTGAGCTGGAGGGAATCCTTACTTCACCTTCACCTGGCGGCGGAGGAAAGTCGGGACATCGAGATCCTGGCCATCCACGATCGTCGGCTCGCTCTTTTCAAAGCGACCGCGCGTGACCGGTTCGAATTGCATCTGTTCCTGCTTTGCCTCGCGCGCCTTTTTCGCAGCGGCGGCTCGTGCCGCACCGTTGGCCGGATTGCTCGCTGCGGTTTCCAGCAAAGGCGCGATCGCGGGAGGAAGCTGGTCGTTCCCCGCGAGCGGTTCGGGATCCGTGACGCTGTAGGCGATCACCGGCGCAGGAGCTTCCGAGGCCGGAGCTTCCACCGCGGCGGGAGCAAGCGGCGCAACTTCCGCTCGTGGCAGACGCACCGGTTCCACAACCAATGGCGCCGCGTGCGCGGCGACGGAGCTGATGATGGTGACGTTCATCTTCTGCCCGAGTTTCGGATCGACGCTGGTCCCAAAAAGAATCTGCGTTTGGTCGCTGATGTGGCGCCCGAATTCCTCCATCAGAATCTGCACTTCGTTCAAGGTCATTCCCGGTCCGCCGCTCACGTTCACCAGAACGCTGCGAGCTTCTTCCAGCATGCGGCCTTTATCCATGAGGCTGCTTTTCAATGCGCGCGAGAGAGCCTCATGCGCGCGGTTGTCGCCTTCGCCTTCGCCCCAGCCGAAGAGGCAGCGGGAAGCCGCGCTCGTCGAGCGGAGAGCGGCGGCGAGTTCATCGAAGCCGATGCGGATGATGCCTTTCTGATCCGCGAGTGCAGCAATCGCGCGCACGCTTTGGCTGATCGTCTGATCGGCCACGGCAAACGCGTCCTGGATGCCGGCACGGGGAGAAACGGCGTCGCCCATTTTATCGTTGTCGAAGCAAATCACGACGTCGGAGACCGACTGCAAAGCCCCGAGCGCTTCCTCCGCTTGAGCAAGGCGGCGCCTGCCTTCGAAGACAAAAGGCATCGTCGCAAAAGCGACCACCAGCGCGCCCTGTTGTCGCGCGATGGATGCAACGAGCCGGGCCGCTCCGGAGCCGGTTCCGCCACCGAGTCCGACGCAGAGGAAAACCATTTTCGCGCCTTGGAGCGACGCCTGGATGTCGTCGAGACTTTCTTCCGCAGCCGCGTAGCCGATCTCCGGATCTCCGCCCGCTCCCAAGCCGCGCGTCGTGTTGCGCCCGAGCTGCACTTTCTCCGTGGAGATGGAGGCGGCGAGCGCTTGCGCATCGGTATTCATCGCGACGAGTTCCGCGCCCGGAACGCCGTCGAGGACGAGCCGGTCGAGCGCGTTGCCGCCGGCGCCGCCTAGGCCCACGATCTTCACCCGCAGTTCGGGCACCGAAGGGTTCGAGATGTTACGTTGGAGGTCGATCATGGTGGTGGTGGAGGTGAGGACAGGGAAGAAGCCAGAAGACAGAAGTTGGAGACATCGCGCGGTTTCTTCCCCACTGACTTTCGTCCTCTGTGCTTGGTATTTCCGGGCGCCGAGTCATCACCAAAGTCCGAGGAAAGGAATCCGCTGTTTGATCCGGGAAAAGAGGCCGCGCGGGCGCGCGGGCTGCATTGCTTCCGCATACTTGATCAGCCCGATGGCGGTGGAAAACTGCGGGTTCTCAAAGGCCGACGTGAGCCCCGAGACCGTCTGCGCATGCGTCACGTGGACCGGCAGCCCGAAGACTTCTTCCGCGAGATGCTGGATGCCTTTGAGCTGGCTGCAGCCGCCGGTGAACATCAGTCCCGCGCCCAGGAAGTGCAGGTAATTGTCCGCATCTAATTCCCTCTTCAGGAGCTCCAGCGTCTCCCGCATCCGGCAGTGAATGATCGTGTGCAGCATCTCCCGCTGGATCTCCTTCCCGGCAAAACCCGTCTCGTCTTTCAACGTCACCATCTCGCTCGGGAGGCAATTCCCGAGAATCACGCTGCCTTCTTCGACTTTGAGTTTTTCGGCCTTTGCCATGGGAATCCGGAGTCCGAGCGAGATGTCATTGGTGATGTGATCGCCACCGATCGGCAGGACGCCGCTTTGCTTCACCGCACCGTCCACATAGACGATGTAATCCGTCGTGCCGCCGCCCATGTCGATCACCAGACCGCCGAGCGTTTTCTGGTTTTGGTCCATCACCACCTGCGCGGTGGCGAGTGGGCTGAAGACGACATCCAGCACTTCGGGGCCGACTTCCTTCACGCAGCGCACGCTGTTTTTGATCCGCGTCGCCACGCCGTGGATGATGTGAAAATCCGCTTCGAGTTTCCTCCCGAGCATGCCGATCGGATTGAGCACGCCGTCCTGTCCATCGACGTAGTAATGCTGGAGCAAAGAGTGCACGAACATGTTCGGCGCGGGGATGCTGACCTCGCGCGCGCTGGACTGCACGTCCTCGAAATCTTCCTCACAGATCTCGTCGCGATCTTCCGGAAGATTGACCGCGCCGCGGTTGTTGAAGCTGCTCATGTGGCCGCCGGTGATCGCCAGATAAACACTCCCGATCATCACGTCGCTCTTTTCTTCCGCATCCACGAGCGCTTCGCGGACGCATTTGCTCGCGGTTTCAAAGTCCACGATTTCTCCTTTGCGCACGCCGCGCGAAGGCGCCTGGCCCACGCCGAGAATCCGGATCGTGCCGTCGTGTTTCGTTTCACCGACTACCGCGCAAACCTTGGAGGTGCCGACTTCCAGCCCGACGACAATGTTTTCTTTGCCCATGATTTAGGGATTCAGGCGGAACGGTTTTTTACTCACCGGATGAGTCACCCGGCGAGCCGCGGGAGTCGGCGTGGCTTTCGCCTTGAAGAGGGAGAGGAAGCCTTGCTTTTGGATCGGCGGCGCAACGTTCGCCGGAGTGCTTACCGCGAGCGCCCGAGGAGGCGTCGCTGTCGGGAAGAATCTCGCCGGCTCGCTGACTGGCAAGCCAGCGCGCACCTTGGAGTCGGGCGGTTTGACTGGATCCGGCGTGGCATTTGGATCGGCTGGAGGAGCGTTGAACGTGACCGGCGTGTTTCGTTCCACGAGCAAGTTCACGGTTTGAATCTCCTGCTGATCGTCGGCTGCCCGCGCCAGATAGCGATGCAAACGCGAGAGCTGCGCGTCCAGCCGATCCAGTCCGAAGGTGATTCTGGCGCGGTTGTGATCCGTCACGATGAGGCAATAACCCTTCGAGATATCCACATGGCGCGCCTGGAACCGCGTGCTGTCCGAAGTCGTCTGGATGAGTTCCAGCGCCGCCTGCATCTCGACGGAAGTCACTCGCTCGCCGGGCACCAGATTCTCCGTGGACACTCCGGAGATCACGGGGAAGTGCAGGTATTCCTCCAGCTTTACCCGGCTTTTCATGACCGTGCCGCGGGCATCCACGAGGAAGGATTTATCGGACGAAGTGGGATCTTCGTCCGGCTTGCTGACCAGCCACGCGATCGGGCGGCGCTCGGTGACGAGCACCGACAGCTTGTTCGGCAAGGTCCGCGTGACCTCGGCGCTTTCCACCTGCGGAAGTTTTTCGATCTCAGCGCGCGCGCGGCTCAGATTGAACTGGAAAATGTTGCCGCCCTCGACGATCTCGCCGGCCTTCAAAATCTGCTCGCGGGTGAGCGAACCGTCGGTCGTCACCTTTACGTCGCGGACGTAGTAATCCGGATTCTCCCAGACAAAATGACGCAGCGCTTCCTTGCCGCCGATCCATGCGCCGGTGCCAAACGCGCCGATCAGGATCAGCTTGCAGGTGATCCCAAAAATCGCGCTCACGCGTCGGCGATGCTCGGTGCTGGCGCGGATCTTTACGTCCAGCAAATGCTGCTGCTTCTTCCGCTGCCGCGTGTTGGTGGTGCGGCGATTGCGATGATCGGGCTCGGCGCTCATGTCGTTCGTTGGCGGGCGAGTGAAAGCTCCACAATCCGCCGGCAAAGCTCGGGATAAGAAATGCCCACCGCCGCCGCTGCTTCCGGAAGCAGGCTGGAAGGTGTCATCCCCGGGATCGTGTTCACCTCGAGGACAAACGGTTCGTTTTGCTCCGTGAGGAGGAAATCCACTCGGGAATAAACTTCCAGGTCCAGCGCCCGATGCGCGGCGAGCGCGAGTTGCTGGATCCGACGCGTGACTTCATCGCTCAACGCCGCTGGACAGAAATGTTCCGCACCGGCGGCGTTCGGATTCAAAAACGGGTATTTGTTTTCGAAATTGTAGAAGTCTTTTTTCGCCACAATCTCGATGATCGGCAGCGCCTGATCGCCGACCACGCCGACGGTCAGCTCGCGTCCTTTGATGAATTGCTCGACGAGCAGTTCGCCGTACTTGGCGGCTTCGGCCATTGCCTCCGAAACTTTTCCCGCCTCGTGGATGATGTAAACGCCCACGCTCGAACCTTCCCGCGGCGCCTTGATCACGAACGGCAGCGGCAAAGTCGGATTTGCCCCGTTCTTCAGAATCTCGAACTTCGCGGTCGGAACGCCGCGCTCCAGCAGTCGCTGTTTGGTCGCAATTTTGTCGATCGCCAGTTCGCTGCCCGCGACGCCTTCACCGGTGTAGGCGATTCCGCGCTGCTCGAGGATTCGCTGGAGTTGACCGTCTTCGCCGAAGGTTCCGTGGATGACGTTGAAGGCGATCTCCGTCTCCGGCGGCACGAGGAAGTTTTCGTCCGCCACATCCACTTCGGTGACTGCGGCGCCGATCTCGCGCAGCGCTTTGCTCACACCCGCGCCCGATGCCAGCGATACCCTGCGCTCGGAGCCGGGCCCACCCATCAGGACGGCGATCTTCTTGTCGGTCAGGTCAAGCGGCATGGCGTGGGATGAGTGTCGGAGTCAGTCATGGATGCCGCGTTCTTCCCCGACGATCTGCACTTCGGTTTCCAGTTTGATCCCGCGTTCGCGAAGCGCGGTGGCTTTTACTTCGTCGATGAGTTGCAGCACATCCGTCGCCGTCGCGCCGCCATCGTTCACCAGAAAGTTCCCGTGAATCTCCGACACCTTCGCGCCGCCAACGCGTTTTCCCTTGAGGCCGAGTTCGTCCACCAACTTGCCCGCCGGACACATTTCCGGATTCTTGAAGATGCAGCCGGCGCTTGATTCCCGAGGCTGGGAAGACCGCCGCTTCTGCGTGGATGCCTCCAGCAAACGCTCGATTTCTTCCGGCGTGCTGGGATGCCCGATGAACGTCGCGGAGACCGCGTAGTTCTTCAGCAAGGTTCCGCAGTGCCGGTAATGCACGTCCATTTCCGCCGGCGTTTTCATGTGGAAATTGCCATGCGGATCGATGAAGCGAACGCTCACGACCTGACGGAACGTCTCGCCGCCCACCGCGCCCGCATTCATCCGGAGCGCGCCGCCGACATTCCCCGGGATTCCTTCGAACCACTCGAACCCGCCGATCTGCGCATCCCGCGCGGCGTAGGCGAGTTCCTTTTGCTTCACACCCACGGCGGCGGTGATCTGGCCTTCGCGCACTTCGACTTTCTTGAATTCGCCGCGCGCCAGATGCACCACGACACCGCGGATGCCGCCGTCGCGCACCAACAGGTTTGAGCCGCGGCCCATCACGAAAAGCGGAATTTCCTTCAGCGTGCAAAATCGCACCAGCCGCGCGAAACCTTCCTCCGTTTCCGGCTCCGCCCAAAACTGCGCCGGCCCACCGACGCGCATCGTGGTGTGTTTGGAAAGTGGTTCGTAGAGCTTGATCGGGCCTCGGCCCATGACGGTCTGGAGTTCGTCCAGCATCGCCACGTCGCGCGCCAGCAGCGTCGCCGCTTCATGAATGTTGCCGGCGCCGAGGCTGATCACGCAGTCGCCCGGCTCCAGCATTCGACCGATCCCCAGCGCCATCTTTTTACGATCCGGCTCGAAGACCGCGGAGTCGTGACCTTCGCGCAGCATTTCGTCCACAATCGTCTGGCCGCTGACGCCTTCAATCGGCGCTTCGCTCGCAGCATAAACGTCGCCGATGATCACCGAATCCGCCTGATGGAAGGCGCGTCCGAACTCGTCCTTGAGCTTCAGGGTCCGCGAGTAGCGATGCGGTTGAAACATGCAGAGCACGCGGTTCCGACCGGTATTGCGCGCGGTGGCGAGCGTCGCTTTCACCTCGCTGGGATGATGTCCGTAATCATCCACAATCATGTAGCGGTCGCTGCGATACTTGATCTCAAACCGACGCCGCGCGCCGCGGAAAGTCTCCAGCGCGTCGGCGATCCTGGCGAAGGGAACGCCGAGCTCCGTGGCGAGCGCGATCACTCCGACCGCATTGCTGACGTTGTGCCGGCCGGGAACATTGAGCGTCACGGCGCCGAGTGGTTCCCCGTCGCGGAGAACTCGGAAATGGGACTGAAAATCCTTCGGATGAAAATCGTCGAATCGGTAAAATGCCGCGTGCGATTCGCCATAGGAAATCGCGCCAGGATGGCTGGAGCAAACGCGTGTCGCGTTGGCATCATCGGCGCAATAGAAGACGTGGCCGCGCGTCTGGCTGAGGAGTTGATGGAACACCGCCTCGATCGCCGTGAGATCGGCGTAATAGTCGAGATGTTCCTCTTCGATGTTGAGGACGATCGCGTGTTCCGGATGATAAAACGCGAGGGTGCCGTCGCTCTCGTCGCCCTCGGCCACGAAGTGTTCCCCGGCGGGATCCCAGTTCGCATTGGTGCCGAGAATCGGAATCTCCGCGCCGACATAATGCGAAGGATTCAGCCCGCCGACTTTCAACACATGCGCCGCCATCGACGAGGTGGTCGTCTTGCCGTGCATCCCGCAAATCACAATCCCTTTCTTGCAGTTGAGCACCGCCGCGAGTGCATCTGCGCGACGCACCATATTCCGCCCGGTGCGCAGCGCTTCGTCGTACTCCGCATTGCCGGGATGAATGGCGGAGGAAAAGATGATCAGATCCGAGTCGTGAATGTTCCCCGCGTCCTGACCGACGTGAAAGCGCAGCCCAAGTTTTTCCAGCCGCTCCGTCTCCACCGTGCGCGCTTTATCCGAGCCGCTCACGTGATGTCCGAGCGCCATGAGCAAGCCGGCGATGCCGCTCATTCCGGAGCCCGCGACGCCGATCAGGTGAATCTTCAGTTCACCTCCGACGAGGATGTCTGCAAGGATTTGGCCGGTATCCATTAGCGTTTTTCTTCCGGAGTAAAAGTCGAGCGCCCGCCACGAGACCCACTGGCAGCAGCGAGCAAGCTGCACGGCATTTGCCGTGAAGCCTTTGACCTCACTGTTTTTGCGCGTTGAGTGATCATGGGACGGGCACCGCTTTGCTCGCAGAGTGCGAGAGCAAAACCTCCGCGACGCGCTCGGCAGCCTGGTGCGGCGCGAGCTTGGCGCAGCGCGCGGACATTTCAGCCAGCCGGGCCGAATCGTCGAGGAACCAGAGCAGCTTGTTCGCGAGAGTTTCGCCGGAGATTTCGCGCTCCTGTATTAGCGTCGCGGCCCCCGCGCGTTCAAAGACTTTCGCGTTTAATGTTTGATGATCTTCCGCCGCGTGCGGATACGGGATGAGGATGCTGGGCAAGGCGAAGTGCGAAAGCTCGGTGAGACTGGCTGCACCGCTGCGGGCGATGCAGAAATCCGCGGCGCTATAGGCTTCCTCCATGCGGTGATGGAAGGCTGCGGTGAAAGCCGGAACGCCAGCGCGCGCGTAACTTTCGCGCATCAGTTGCTCATCCTGCTGGCCGGTCAGGTGGGCGATCTGCAGCGGCTTGGTGGCGAGCGAAGGCAGCGCATGGATCAGCGATTGGTTGATCCCGCGCGCACCTTGACTGCCGCCCATCACGAGCAAAGTGGGAACACCCGCTTTCAGACCGAACGCGGCGAGCGCCGGCTCCTTTTCCAGCCGTGTCGCCAGCGAGGTGCGGATCGGAGTTCCCGTGACTTCCGTTTTCCCGGCGGGCAAAAACCGCGCGCATTCTTGGAAGCCGAGTAGCACCCGCGTGACGAGTCGCGCGTTCAGCTTGTTCGCCTTGCCGGGAATGGCGTTGGATTCGTGGACAAACGTCGGGATTCTCCGGGCGCGTCCGGCCAGGATCGGTCCGGTGGAAGTGAAGCCGCCCATCCCCAGCACCGCGCTCGGCTGAAAGTCGCGGTAAAGCGCTTTGACCTGATCGAGGCCGGTGCGGAACTTCCGCACAAAGCCGAGGAAGGCGACCGGCGACTTGCTCTGCAGACCGACGCCCGGAACGCGCTCGATCTGAAACTCGCTGCGGCCTTGCGTCGCGAGGGAATCGATCTCCTTCTCCGAGACGATCAGCATCACCCGATGTCCCCGAGCGAGCAGCACTTCCCCGACCGCGAGTCCCGGGAATAAATGTCCGCCGGTGCCGCCTGCTGCGATGACGAAGTTCATGCGGTTACAGCCGGCAAGGCAGGCGCCGGTTTTTGACTCGAGCCGGCAACACGACGCGGGCTTTCTCTTCTTTCTCGGTCAATCCCTGGCGGTAAATGTTGATCAGAATCCCGACGCCGAGCAGGCAAAAGATGAGGTTGGAACCTCCGTAGCTGATGAAAGGAAGGGGGAAACCTTTGTTGGGCAGCACCATCGTGGTCACGCCGATATTCACCGCCGCCTGAAGCGCGATGAGGATGACGATGCCAAATCCGAGGAGCATGCCGAAACGATCCCGCGCTCGCAGCGCAATCATCGCGCCGCACATGATCACCACGATGAATCCAAACACCACCAGGAGAGTCATTCGCAGCCCGAGTTCCTCGCCGAGCGTAGGTAAAATGAAATCGGTGTGAGCCTCCGGCAGAAAGAGCATTTTTTGCCGGCCGTTACCTAGCCCGAGTCCTTCCACGCCTCCCGAGCCAAAGGCGATCAGCCCTTGCAACTGCTGGTAGGCATCATCAGGGTATTTTTCCGGATGCAGAAAGGCCAGGACGCGCCCCAAGCGTTCGGGCATCTTGGTGATCGCCACGCCGAGGCTGCAGATGCCCAGCACCATCATGGGAACAAGGTAGCGCCAGCGGGTTCCCGCTACGAACATCAGGATCAGCGTGGTGGTGGTGAGCAGGGCGGTCGTTCCCATATCCACCTCGATGGCGATCGGCACGACCAGGATGGCGAGCGCGACGAGTGGAGCGGCAAAGCCCTGCCAGAAAGTTTCGGCAATCCCTTCATCTCGCGCGAACCACCAGGCGAGTGCCACTACCAAGGCGAGCTTCGCGACTTCGGAGGGTTGCAGTTGAGCGGGACCCACGGAGATCCAGCGCCAGGCGCCATTCACCGGCTTGGCGATTCCCGGGACAAAACAAAGCAGGAGCAGGACAAAGGCGACGCCGAAGAGCAGCCACCAAAGTCTGCCCAGGAGGTGGTAATCAACGCAGGCGGCGACGGAGCAAACGAGCACCGCCGCTCCGAGCCACAGGCCTTGCCGCTTGAGAAACCAAAGCTGATCCCCGTGATTTCCGGGCGCGAAAGCCGCCGTGCTCGAGAGCATCACCAGGCCGAGCGCGATCAGCCCGATCACGGCGACGACCAGGAAGTAAACGCTGTTGCGGTGGACGTTCAACGGGGGTGCGCGCCCTTTCTAGTTGGTCTTTTTTGACGGCAGTTTCAGCGCCTGGCCGAGCTGGAGTTTTTTGGGATCGCTCACCTTGTTCAGCTTGAGCAATTCATCCACGGTGACGCCAAATTGTTTGGCAATCGAAGTGGCGGTATCGCCCTTCTTCACCTCGTAGCTTCTCGTCGAAGCTGGCGCGCTGGTCCGAGGCGCGCTGCTCGCAGGAGGCTCGACGACGATTGGCCGAACGGGAGGTTTGCGCGCAGGAACATTGATCGTTTGTCCCGGGCGCAAGACGGTGAGTTCCCGGGCGCTGTTCACGAACTGCAACTCCGCCACGGTCACTCCTTGCGAGGCGGCAATCCTGGTCAGGTTATCTCCCGCCTTGATCTCATAGGTTCGCGAAGATTGCGGAGCACTTTGACTGGCGGCGTTCAGGCTGGCCGCGGATGCAGGTCGCGCTTCCCCAGCGGCTTCACGCTCCACCGGCACCGCGGCCACAGCTTCCGGAGACGTGGCGTTTTCGGATTTCGCTTTCGCCGAAGCGGTCGCGGGTTCGAAGCCGCGGCGATGTGCCTTGATGCTGTTGAAAGCGTAGATCCCGCCGACTGCGACGACGTGCAAGATCAGCACGACAAAGAACGCGCTCGAAAGCCGGGTCGTCGGCTCTTCATCATAATCTTCGTCCAGCGCCTGCGACGTTCGGCGTGAAGCGGTCGCGGCGTGCAGCTTCTTCGGCGGAGCAGGTCGCGATGGCTGGCGCGTGAGGAAGGCTGGGCGTTTGCTCAGAAACGCGGGTCTCGTGGTGAGGAACTTTGGGATTTCCAGTTTCATTGGGCGGTCAGGGCGTGGACGAATCCGCGGAATTGATTTCCGCGATCCGCGTAGTTTTTAAACATGTCGAAAGAAGAGGTTCCCGGGCTGAAGAGGACGACGTCGCCAGCTTGCGCAAGGCCGTGCGCACGCTGGACCGCTTGCTCCAGCGACCAGCCGGTATTGACCACCGGCACGCGATCTTTCCAGAGCGTTTCGATGCGATCCGCCATCTCTCCTAGCACCACCACGGCGCGGCATTTCTGCACCACCAGCTCGGTCAGCATGTCGTATTCAAAACCTTTGTCCTTGCCGCCAGCGATCAACACGACTGGACGCGTTTCGGACATCAGCGCCTTCTCCACCGAGTCGGGATTGGTCCCCTTGGAATCGTTGATGTAATCCACTCTATCGAGCGTTCGGACCAGCTCACACCGATGCGGCAGAGGTTTGTATTCGCAAAGCGCGGGGAGCATTTCCGCGAAGCTCAAGCCCCGCACAAACCCGACGCCGAGCGCTGCCATGAGATTCTCGGCGTTGTGGACGCCGCGCAATTGCGTGTCAGCCATTGCCAGCACGCGCTCGCCGCGGAAGTGAATCACGCTTTCCCGGAGGTCGAAGTCAGCTCCGGAAACATACGCGCT
>DASVRR010000103.1:0-2544 GCA_036388515.1 Chthoniobacteraceae bacterium
CCCTACGGCGCCGGGAGAGACTTGCCGGGTGAGCGTCGGCTTGGGTTCGGGGGTTCAAAAGCCGGCGCTCCGCTTTGATGTGAGCTGGAGCGGGCCAACTGGCAACGTTCCGCCCGATATCATGAAGGCCGGTCGGATCAACGTCCGCCTGCATCTTCCCGGCGGCACAGTGCACGAAAATAGGGACGGGGAAGGAAACGTGGGAGGGCTCGGAGATCTCCCTACGGGCGTCATGACTTGGTCCCGGACCTTTTCCTTCCCGTGGGGAGCAAACCGGCTGGAGGAAGCTTGGTTCGAGTTGAAGATTGACGATCGAACCTACTGGCTGGAGCTGCCTTACGGATTTGCCCGAGATCCGGCGGCCGCTTTGCCTCCGCCAGAACCACAAGCCGGGCCTCCAGTTTTCGCCGCGGCAATGAAGAGCAGTCCTCCGGAAGATCGGATCGTTCCCTGGACCGCCATCGAGTACGACTTCGGCGCGATCCATAGCGGCTGGAGATTGGGGGCGGAGTTCTTCAATCGCGAAGATGCGGAATGCCACGCCACGCTTTACCGGGAAAACAAAAGATGGGAACTGGCCTCGCCGAAAACCGCCGCGAAGATCGTGCTGGAAGGAGGCGGCGTGCTCGTGGCGGACCAGGTGGCTGCGCGCTTGCCAGACGATATGCGCAGGACCGACGAGTATTCTTTTCCCCGTGATGTGGAAGAGGGACGCGGCTGGGGAACACTGACCATTTCCGTGGCGGGAAAGCCGACGAGCGCGGTCGTTCCTTCCAGCCTATTTCGATTCCTCCATCGCACGGCCGAGCCGGCTCATCCGCAGCGTCTTCGTCCGGAGAAAAACCGATGAAGAAGCTTTCGCGTCTCGCCGCGCGCCGCGCAGCTTCCGGAGGCAAACGAGCTTCCACGGCAGTCCTCATCGCGTTGCTCTTCCTCCTCACTGGCTGCGGTTTTCCCGATCGCGTTTCATCCGCGAACTCCGCCGCGGCGATTCCCTCCAGCGCACGCATTCAGACCGCCGACGCCGCGGTCGCCGTGGTCCGCCGAGCCACCAAACGCCGCGGCCGCGATCCAAATGCCTCCGAGTATCACGCCCGCCGAATCGACAACGAGTGGTCCGTGTTGGCCTGGCACATTTGGTATCCGGAAAACAGTGGGGAGAGCCGCTTTGTTCCTGGCGGCTTCACGAGCTACACGGTCAGTGACGCCGGGAAGATTCTCCAAGTCATGCCCGGACTTTGAAGTTCGCCGCTCCGCCCGCGCCAGCAGCCGAACTCAGACTCCGCCGCGCCTGACGCGGAAGAAGCGCGAACCGCTTCCGAGGCAATTTCCTTGCGGCACTTTCCCGCAAAAGTAAGCTCCCGGCGTGACCCAATCTGCCGCGCCGGTTGCGGCCGACGTTCCCCACTCTCAACCTTCGCCGCCGCGCCGTGCGGGAGCATGGTTGCTCGACACGGTTTCCTTCCTCGCGGCGTTTATCCTCACCTGCGCGGCGATCGGCTCGGTGGCGCCTTTTCCGGAAGTGCCGGGCATTTATCCGAAGTGGGCGCATTTCCAGCAGCGACTCGACCAGTTCGACACGTTGTTCATCGGCTCGAGCCGGTTCTATCATCAGATCATCCCCGCGCAATTTGACGCGGCGATCGCGGCGGCTGCTGGGGAGCCGACGAGTTCCTTTAACTTCGCCTACGACGGCATGTGGCCGCCGGAAAGTTACTATCTGATCCGGAAGATTTTGGCGTCCAAACCGCCTCGGCTGAAGTGGCTCGTCATCGATCTGATGGACATCAACGTGCAGCTCGATGCGCGGAACAAGTCCACGCTGCGGATGACCTATTGGCACGATGCGCAGCACACGTGGATGGCTTTCCGCGATATCCTCACGTCACGCTGGAGCCGGTCGAAGCAGGCGGATTTGCTCTGGCAACACGGTCGTCTTTGGTTCACCCGCGCCACCCATTTGGGCTGGGGCTCAGAGGCGCTGGCGGGGTGCCTGAATCCCCGGCCGCCGCGGAAGAAACCGTATTCGTGGGCCGAGAATGCAGGCTTCGAGGTGGGTCCAGATCGTCGGATGGAAGGTGCGGAACGCGAACGCTTCGAGAGCGAAGTGGCGGTTCTCCGCAAAGGCCTGAAACCGATTGCGCTGCGGCCGATCTTCCGCGAGGCGCTCACGGATTTGATCGCCGAGATCCGCCAGGCCGGCGTGGAGCCGATCTTCGTGATCGCGCCGACGATCAATCCGCGGGAAAACTTCGTCGATCTTCCCGCGGGCGCGCCGCTGATTGCGCTCAACGATCCGGCGAAGCATCCGGAGCTTTTCGCCACAGATCATCACTACGACGCCTGGCATCTGAACGCTGCTGGGGCGGTGCATTTCACGCGGATGCTCGCGGAGCGGTTCGTCGAACACACTCGTCCCCGGCGATGACTTGCTGCCCGCGCTTTGCTCGAGTTGCCCGGGGTTTTGTCTGCGCTGCGATCTTCGCGAGCAGCTTCGCTTTGGTCTGCTGGCTGATCGGGAAAACCCTGCCGTTTCCGGAAATC
>DASVRR010000104.1:0-24012 GCA_036388515.1 Chthoniobacteraceae bacterium
ACCTCCAGCTTCTCCTCCAGAATCTTCATCAGTTTCAAGTCACTCGCATACAGCGACTGGAGAATGCGCCCATTCTCAAACTGCAAGGTCTGGGCCTCGCTCACGCCTGGAAAAGTTCAGCGTTCATCGAGCCGGCGAACCGGCTAACGGAAACCGTAGGCGAGCGACCAGGTCGTCCGCTCCTCGGAGGATTTTTCCACCTCGACGATCAGGTACTAAGAACCCGTTTTCTTTGGCACCACTCGAGCCGCTGCAGAAACGCCACCTCCGCTCAGCGGCTTGGACCACGCTTCAACCTCGGAAAGGTTCCCCTCGCTGTCATAAACATGCACCGAAATCTTCGCGTCCTTCACGTCGGTCCCCATCCAAAACCAATACTCATTCCCCTTGAAGAGCTGATGCACGATGGCCTTGGTCGTTTTTTGAGCAAGGTCGCCACCCCAATAATCTTCGCGGACGGTGAACCCTTCCTTCACATAAGGATCCGCGGCTTGCAGGGCGAATGAGAGCGCGTCGTCGATCGTGGCGCGCGCCGATCCGGCGCTGAGCGCCAAGGCGAGCAGGAGAGTGCAAATACGTTTCACAGGAAGAAAAAAGGGACTCGAAGCTTAGGGAACCTTGCTGTTGATGCTTTTCACGAGATCCTCAGCAATCGTGCCGATTTCCTTGACGGACTTCTCGGAGATCTTGGAGCCATTGTCGGTCCCGATCAGCGGGCGGATGTTGAGGATTCCCTGCTGGACCTTGGTCACCACCGGGTTCGCCTTGATCTTCGGCGGCATGCTGGCCAAGCGCTTCTCGAAGTAGTCGAGCAAAACGGGCTGATGGAGCAACTCCGCGCCATCCGGATTGTATTTCCGGGAAACCACCGCCGTCAGCGCTTCCGTGCCGCGCAGCCATCCTCCCAAGCTAACGAGCTGGGAAAGCTGCTCGCTCTTCAGCTCAGTCATCGCTCCCTGGACGTCCGAAAGCGCCCGGTCGAGATCCTTCCGCACTCCCACCCAATCCTTCCGGCCAGCCGCAGCGATGATGCTGTTGCTCCGCTTCAGCACAGACTTCTCCACACCGATCGCCTTCGCCAGCGTCAGGACGCAGCGCCCGATGTTTTTCACCGCCTCGGTATCTTCCGCTTCCACCGCGATAAATCCTTCCCCAATCACCGTTCCCAGCAACAGCGCGATCTGCGCCTGCTCACCTGTGGGTTTCACATTGGCTGCGCCGGGTCGTTGCACTTCGGTCCAAACGGGGCGGTCAATCTTATCGAGAACGGCGAAGATTTCGCTCGGCACCGGCACCACCACTTTATCGATGAGTTGTGCCTGCTGGGGAAGCTGGCTGATATTGATCGTCGCCGGAGGTTCAGCCAGTGAAACCGAGGTGAGGGCGGTCAGCGCGAGGACGGAAAGTTTCATCATAGGGGTCGCAATCAATCCAAGTGAGAACGGACGCGCACTCAAACAAGCGCGTATCCGACGAGCAAGATTCTTTTTTGGAACACGATGGGGAACAAAACGCCGCGCGAGCCGGGAGCTACGTCAGGAGCTCGGAGATGTCTTCCAGCGTGAGGCCTTCCATCAGCGGCTGCTCGCTCTCCAAAGTCGCGTCGATCAGCGCCCGCTTCCGCCCCTGCAGCGCCAGGATCTTTTCCTCCACCGTATCGCGAGCAATCAATTTGTAGCTGGTTACGACCTTGGCCTGGCCGATGCGATGCGCCCGATCCGTGGCTTGTGCTTCCACCGCCGGATTCCACCACGGGTCGAAGTGGATCACGGTATCCGCAGCGGTCAGGTTCAGCCCGACGCCGCCCGCCTTCAAGCTGATGAGGAACGCCGACACTTCACCGGTCTGGAACCGATCGACTTCCGCTGCCCGATCTTTTGTCTGCCCATCGAGATAGCAAAACGGGATCGCTGCCTCGTTCAGCGCCTCCTTCAGCAGCGCCAACATGGAGACAAACTGGCTGAAAATCAAAACCCGGTGTCCGCCATCGACGGCTTCGCCCAGCAGCTCGAGTAGCATCTCGACTTTTCCCGAGAGTCTTGGCTCCGGAGGCTTTTCCGTCTGGAGCAACCGCGGATCGCAGCAGACCTGCCGCAGCCGCAACAAGGCGGTCAGCATCAAGATTCGCACCTTGTTTTGATCCTTTGCTCCAGCCCATTCCGACATCTGGCGGCGAGTGGCGAGCGTGAGTTCGGAGTAAAGGCTGCGTTGTTCCGCATTCAGCTCGCAGTAAGCGACTTGCTCGATCTTTTCCGGGAGCTCCGCTACCACATCTCGCTTCTTCCGGCGCAGGACAAAAGGTTGCAGACGCTTGATCAATCTCCGGTGCGCCGGACCGCCTGGCTCACTTTCAATCTCCTTCTCGAAGCGCTCCTTGAAGTCGCTCCGGGAACCCAAGTAACCGGGCATCAGGAAGTGCATCAGCGACCAAATATCCCGGATCGAATTCTCGACTGGAGTTCCAGTCAGGACGAACCGGTGACGAGCACGGATCGTCAGAGCCGCCTGAGCATTCTGACTCTCTGGATTCTTGATGTGCTGCGCTTCATCCAGAATCGCGGTGGTGAATTCATGCTCGCGATATCGTTCCGCATCCCGACGCAGAAGCGGATAACTGGTGATCGCGAGCTGCGCTTCTGCCAGCGGCGGGCCGAACAGCCGATGCCGATCAGGGCCTTCGATGACCAGAACAGAAAGTTCCGGAACAAAACGCTCCGCTTCACGCTTCCAGTTGAAGATCAGGGACGAAGGACAGACCACCAGCGCTTTCCCCCCGATCTGACGCAAAAACGCGAGCGCTTGCACGGTCTTCCCCAATCCCATTTCATCCGCAAGAATCCCGCTCATCCCATTCAGGGCGAGCGTGTTCAGCCATTTCGCACCTTCCTTCTGATAAGGCCTCAGGACCGAGCTGAGCGAACCAAACTCCAAGTCCGGAAGAGCTGGGGAAGAACGACCGATTGCCGCCCAATCCTGCCACGATTCCCCGCCTTTGACCTTGGTCCCTTGTTCCTCCGCAGTGGCGGCAAGATACGGCGCATGGCGGCGGTCGATTCGGTAGCTGCCGGGTTGTCGCTGCTGCGGGTCGCAATCGCGGAGGACCTGCTCAAATTCATCCAGCAGCCCGGGATTGAAAACGGCAATCTTCCGGTTTTTCAGGCGAACCGAGCTTTGGCCGCTTTGCAGCAGCCGCTGAATGTCCGCTGCGGAAAACCGTTCTCCTCCCGGAGTGGCGAGTTCCACCTGGAGATCGAACCAAGTTTCGCCGGACGCGCGGATCTCCAGGTGCGGCTGCAGCCGTTCGACTTCCTTGGTCACATGCTCAAAGCGCGCGCCGATCTTTACTTCCCACATTTTCTCCAGCTCCGGCAAACCGGTCGCAAAAAACGCCAAGATTCGCGGCTCGCCTTTGAGAACCATCATCCCATCTGCGGCGGGTCCGACAAAACCCGCCTGATGCAACCGCTTCAGCGCAGCCGCTTCTGCCGCGGCGTGCCGCCGGAACGTCCCCTGCCCTGCTCCATCGGCAAGCGTCACCCGGAAATCCGGATAGAGCGCATCGAGTTTCGCCGTTAAGTAGGTGAGCGATCCCTCCAGCGCCAGCGACCAGCGAGGCGGGGAAGGTTCCGGACCCGCGGGTTGCACTGCTTCCCGAGCAATCGCCAAATCGCTGGTCTTCCGCAGAGATGCGGAGGATCCCGCCGCAGCCAGCTGCGGCTTGATGATGGCCAGACCGAGCGCCAAGGAGTGAGCGCAGATCATCCGATCTCGCTTCGAGACCCGGCACGTGCAGAGGTTCTCGACCTTGGACGCCGAGAGAATGCTCAGCCCCGATCGCAGCTCCGTTTCCCCCTCGCGGACGCGGCCGCGCAGCAAGGGCGGCTCATAGGTTGCCTCCAGAACTCGGCCGAGCGAATGCAAGCTGCGCGCCTGCTTCAAGGCCTGCCAGCCGCCGGCATCGCTCAAAAAGCGCTCAGTTATCGGAACCACAGAGAGCTGGGGAACAAGTGAGAGATTCTGTGGCCGGGGCGAGAAAAGCGTTTCCGCATGGGTTTATCCAGACTCTACAGGATGCATTCTGCAACTGGTAACTGAGGAACACCCGCCGGTGTTTTCGTTCTCCGGAGAAAGCCCGCGCCGCCGTGAATCTCCGATCTTCTCCTCTCCGCTCTGTTCAAACGCGCGCTCGCACCTACACTGCCGCGCCCTATGAAAATCATCGCGGTCGCCAACCAAAAGGGCGGTGTCGGCAAAACGACGACAGCAGTGAATCTCGCCTCCTGTCTGGCCGCGCGAGGCGTTCGCACTTTGCTCATCGACCTGGACCCGCAAGCCAACGCGACCAGCGCGCTCGGACTGCCGACGATTGAAGGCCATAGCATTTACGGGCCGCTGCTCGGCTCGGCTTCGGTGGCGGACAAAGTCGTCCCCACTCGCTGGGAACATCTCTGGTTGATTCCCGGCGATTTGGATCTCGCCGGCGCGGAAATCGAAGTCGCGCGCGCGGACGATCATCTGACGCGGCTGCGCTCCGCGTTCGATCCGCTGCGGGCGGATCAGCCGTTTGAATTCGTCCTGCTGGACACTCCGCCTTCGCTCGGAATCCTGATGACGAACGCCCTTGCTGCGGCCGACGAGCTGCTGATTCCGCTGCAATGCGAATATTTTGCCCTGGAAGGACTCTCGAAGATTGATCACGTCGTCCGGCAAGTCCGCGATTGTGGAGCAAACCCGAGCCTAACCATTGGCGGCATCCTGATGACCATGTTCATGCGGAACAACCTGGCGACGCAGGTGATTGCGGAGGTTCAAAAACATTTTGGTGACGTGATCTTCGAGACGGTGATTCCTCGAACCGTCCGCCTCGGGGAAGCGCCGAGTCACGGAAAGCCGATCATCGAATATGATCCCAATGGTCTCGGCGCGACGGCCTACAAAGCGTTTGCGGAAGAGTTCCTGAAGCGGCACGGAACGGTGGTCGGATCGCCGCTGGATCCGGCGGCATAAAGCCCTTGAAGCGACGAACAAGCGACCGCTAGCCTTCGCGCCATGAGCTCCCCCGATCCCGGCGATCCCACGCCGGAAATTGCCTCACCTACGGACATCGCGCCTCTCGGCCGGTCCGGAACAAAACCCGTCCACGAGCAGACCGCTGGGGAAGACAGCGACCCGTATGATTGGGACGCCATCGCGAACGATCCGGCCTTCCACGAACTCAAGGCGGCAAAGCGCCGCTTCATCATTCCCGGAACGATTTTCTTCCTCATCTATTACATGACGCTTCCGGTGCTCGTCGGCTTTCTTCCGGAGCTCATGAAGACGCCGGTGTGGGGCAAGGTGAACTGGGCCTATCTGTATGCGCTTTCCCAGTTTCTCATGACTTGGATCATCTGCGCGCTGTATGTCCGTGCCGCGAGTCGCTGGGACAAGATGAACGCCACGCTCCTCGCCAGGTTTCCCCGTCGCTAGTCCATGATCCTCGCCTTCCAATTTACCCCGGCGCTCGGGATGTTCCTGGCGTTTGTCGCACTGACTTTGGTTATCACGTATTTCAGCGCGCGCAAAGCCACCGGTTCCACCGCTTACTTTGCCGCCGGACGCTCGATCAAAGGCTGGCAAAACGGCCTCGCCGTCGCAGGCGATTACATGAGCGCCGCGAGTTTCCTCGGGATCAGCGGGATCATCTGTTTGAAAGGCTACGACGGCTTCATGTACTCCGTGGGCTTCCTCGTCGCGTATCTGACCGTGCTTTTGCTAGTGGCTGAGCCGCTCCGGAACGCCGGCAAATACACCATGGCCGACCTCCTGGCTTATCGCCTCAAAGCGCGCCCGGTTCGCGCCATGGCTGCGCTTTCGACGCTTGTGGTTTCCACTTTCTACATGATCGCGCAGATGGTCGGCGCCGGTGGAATCATCGAGCAGCTGATCGGCGTGCCGTTTGCCCCCGCGGTGATTGGCGTCGGCGTGCTGATGCTGGTTTACGTGGTTTTCGGCGGCATGCTCGCCACGACCTGGGTGCAGATCATCAAGGCAATCCTGCTCATGGCGGGAGCGTTCGCCTTGAGCTGGATGGTGATGAGGAAGTTCGACTTTAGTTTTGCCGCGTTCTTCGAAGCGGTTTCCACCGCGACCTACGGCGGGACCAAGCCGCCTGTGAACCTCCTCGATCCGGGTATGGCCTACGGCGCCAGCCCGAAAAATCCATGGGGCGCCTGGGACTTTATCTCGCTGGCCTTGGGTTTGGTCCTCGGCACCGCAGGCTTGCCGCACATCCTCGTCCGGTTTTACACGGTTCCGGATGCCAAAACCGCGCGGATCAGCGTGGTCTGGGCGACCGCGATCATCGGCGTCTTCTACATCATGACGACGTTTTTTGGGTTTGGTGCAGCGATCCTCCTGAAGACCACGGATCTTCCGCTGGACGCCAAAGGCTTGCCGAACGGCAACATGGTCGCGCCGATCCTGGCTCAGATCCTCGGAGGCGAAATGTTCTTTGCCTTCATCAGCGCCGTGGCATTCGCCACGATCTTGGCAGTCGTGGCGGGCCTCACGATGAGCGCCAGCACTTCCTTTGCGCACGACTTTTTCACCAATGTCATCCACCGCGGGAGGGAAACCAAACCCGGGCAGGAAGTCCGCGTCGCCCGCATCACCGCATTTGTCGTCGGCGCCGCCAGCATTGCGCTCGCGATCAAGCTCGGTTCCAGCGTCAACGCCGCGATGTTGGTCGGTCTGGCCTTTTCCGTCGCCGCCTCGGCCAATCTTCCGGTGATCCTCTTCTCCATTTTTTGGAAGCGCTTCAACACCACCGGCGCGGTGGCGGGCCTCGGCATCGGTCTGATTTCTTCCATCGTCCTGATTCTGCTCAGCAAAAACGGCCTCTACACCGCCGAAACCGCACCTTTCCCGCTGGCAAATCCCGGCATTGTCAGCATTCCGCTCGGATTCCTCGCGGCTTATTTCGGCACCGTCCTGACCGCGCGCGACCTCGCAGCCGAATCCAAGTTCTCCGAGCTCAGCGTCCGCTCGCAAACCGGCCTGGGAGCCGAAAAAGCCACCGCGCACTAGCCCGGCAAGCCGGCCTTGCGCCCGTGAAAAGGCCCACCACATCTTTGCCCATGCGCTCGATCAGCTACTGCGTTTACCAGGAGCTACCGTATCACGTGGCACGTGCCTGAATGTAAAAGTATCCAGTTTCGGCGAGAGCTTTGAGGAAGCCTCCAGACCTCCGAGAAGCGGTGGAGCTTTATTTCGAAAGACAGCGACACGACCGAGTTCCCGGCTGTGGAGGAAGCAACGGTCGGCGCCGCCTTGGTGATTGCCCAAGTGCCTTAGCTCTGCGACGATCGCCCAACTCCTGTTCGGCGATTCCTCGCGCCTCCTGTAATGAATGTCTTCCGTCAAGCTTGGCTGCCAATCGTCGCACTCATCGGTTACGGTGCTTTTGTTCAGTATGTTCCCGACAGAGGCATCACGTGTCTCGCTGCCGTTGCAGCCTCTACTCTCACCGCCCTCGTTCTCGGGCCACGTTTGCCACTAACGGTTCGCCTTTTCATCACAGGCGTAGTCTTTCACTTTGGTTACGGCATGTGTCTAGCGGGCCGCACGATGGAACCAGGTCTCACCAGCTACACCGTGCGCATGGCGCTAATGTTCTTTTCACTGTTCGCTCTCTTGCCATTCCTTTCACTTGCTCGGATTTGGCGCCCGCGTCTCGCGATACCAGTTATCGCGGCGGCACTGCCTGTTTGCCTCGGGGCGGCCGCACTTGTCGCCAGTATTGAGGAGCGGCAGTTTGTTCAGCGTCACCGCATCGCGGGCATCGGCCCGACCGCGCGCTGGACGGTCTCCAACCACTGGCTTTCCTACGACGCCCAACGGCAACAACTGAATGGCTCTGATTAACTCCGAAGACCCGGAATCGCCGAACCATGCGCTGCAGCGAACTGCTCCGCCCGTCACAGCCTGTGCTCCCACCCGCAGACCCGCCCCCGCCGCCTTTCCGCACAGGCTGCGCCGCGTTCCGCAGTCGCTGAGCTTGAGATCGTTAGGCGTCGCTCGGTTCTCGTGATATGGACGAAATTCTCTCACAAGTTAATGCGTTCCTTCGTGACGCCGCCGCGAATGGAGTGTCGTTCTTCAACGAAGCCGAACTCCAACACGAACTTGGGTTCTGGTTGAGGACGAGGATGGATCGCGCCATCCACGTTTACTTTGAGCGGCCAGCCAGTTCCTTTTTCCCTGCCGCGCGAGGACTGGCTAAGAAGGAGATAGACTTGGTTGTCTCACCGGCTGATCACGCGTGGTATTTCGCCATCGAGTTGAAGTGCCCCCGCAACGGGCGCATCCCCGAAACTATGTTCGACGCCTGCCGCGACCTCCAACTTTTGGAGCAACTCACCTTGGCGGGCTTCGCTGGCGGGTTGTTCGTCATGCATGTTGATGACCCCGGCTTCTACCAGTCCGGTTCACAGGAAGGTATCTATTCGCACTTCCGGGCAGGACTTCCGCTCCCGATGGTCATCATCAAGCCGACCGGCAGCAAGAATCAAGTGGTTAGCCTGAGCGGCACGTATCGTGTTCAGTGGCAGTCCTATGGCACGGCAGGGCGATATTGGTTCCAGCAAGTCACAAGCATGTCAGAACCAAAGATTGTGGAGGCGATCGCCAAATGACCGAAACGCCGAACGATTTGCTTCAGCGAACGCTGTGGAGCCGGGACACTTCCCTTGAAGTCACGCCTGCTCACGGCTCCAGAACGTCGCTGAGTTAAAGGTCGATGGATCACGGGTTCGCTTGGTCAGCCAGAAAGCAAGCCATGAAATGCTCAAGGATACGTGGTCGGTGTGTGATCGTTCCTGGAGGGAGGCGCGAAATACCGGTGGGGGCAATCATCTCGATCATTGACAGTCGGGCTGGATCGCTCGCTGTTCCGGGTAGTTGATCTCTTGACTCTTTTGATCCAGCACACTCCCGTCGTAAGCCTGAGAGATCATCCGGAGGATCCTGCCGAGCAGCATGAACCGGAAGAATCCTCGGGATCCTCAAGATGCCTGGAACCGGTCCGCCATCTCTACTTCCACATCCCTTTCTGCCCGAAGCTTTGTCCGTATTGCAGCTTCTATGTGGAAGTCGGGTCGCGGAACAAAACCACGGCTTTCCTCGATGCGCTGCTCGCGGAAGTCGAGCGGGCTGCTGACCGCCAGCCGCTCCAACCGCACACCCTCTATTTCGGTGGAGGAACGCCGAGCGCGCTGACCGAGCCGCAACTCGAATACCTGCTCGGCGGCTTGCGGCAGCGACTGGATCTCTCCCAGCTCGTCGAGTGGGATCTGGAGGCAAATCCGGCCACGATTCGCGCTTCGAAAGCCCGGCTCCTGCATGGACTCGGCGTCACGCGTCTGAGCCTCGGCGTGCAATCCTGGGATGACGCCCTGCTCCGCACGCTCGGTCGGGTCCATAATGCCGCCCAAGCTGAGGAAACATTCCAGGTTCTCCGCGATGCTGGCTTCAAAAACCTCAACATCGACCTGATGTTCGCCGTGCCGTTTCAGAGCCTCGCACAATGGCACGCAACTCTAGCCAAAACCGTCGCGCTCGAGCCCGAGCACGTTTCCTCTTACTGTCTGACCTACGAGGAAGACACCGACTATTTCCGCAAGCTGCTGGGTGGGGAATATCGGCAGGACATCGACCGCGACGTGGCCTTTTTCGAGCTCACGATGGACACGCTCCACGCTGCCGGCTTCTCCCAGTACGAAATTTCCAACTACGCTCGTGCCGGTGGTGAATCGCGGCACAATCAAGCGTATTGGCTCGGCGCGGATTACCTTGGCTTCGGCCCCAGCGCTTTTTCCACCAGCGGCCTGCATCGCTGGAAGAACATCCCCGACACGGCCGAATACACACGGCGGATTCTCGCTGGCGAAGACCCGGTTAGTTTCGAGGAACATCTCACTCCGGAGCAACGCCGCGGCGAGATTCTCGCGTTTGCGCTCCGCACTTCAGCGGGCGTGAGTGCGGCCGAAGTCGAGCCGTGGCGCGAGCAGGTCGCAGAGTTTCAGGAGCTCGGTTTTCTCCGCGAGCACGAAGGCCGCCTTTTGCTCACCCGGCGCGGGAAGATGATGGCCGACACCGTGGCGGAAGTTTTCATCTAAGCGGCTTCAGAGCTTTCCCAATCTCCGCGGAACAGCCGGTTTGTTCCCCTGACTTCCGGCTTCTGTCTTGGACGATCTGCCGTAGCTTGCATCCCCGCATGCTCGTCCTCTCACGCATCGCCTTTCCATAAATGGCCGGGCCGCTCTACAGCCTCACCGGATTCAAAGCAGCCTACACGCTCGCCCAACTGCTGCCTCGGCCAGTCTGCCAATGGCTCGGGATGCGCATCGCGCTCGCCAGCTATGCGCGGCGTCCCGGTGTTCGCTCTTTGCTGGAAGAAAACCTCCAGCGAGTCACGGGCGCGGATCCCGCGGAACTCCCTGCGCTCGCTCGCTCGAACGTCGCCAATTTCGGCCGGATGCTCGCCGATTATTTCCTCTGCGCCGGCCTCACTGCGCCGCAGCACGCCGCCCGGCTGGTGGACGAATGGCGCGGCTTCGAACACCTGGAAGCCGCCCGGGCGCTTGGTCGCGGGGTGATCGTCGTGACCGCGCACGTCGGTCACTGGGAACTCGGAGGCATCGTCATCGCGCGGCACGGTTGGCCGCTGACTGTCGTCACTCTGGAAGAACCGAGCAGTGCGCTGACTCGCTGGCGCGACAGCTTCCGCGCGAATCTCGGCATCCGCACCGTCGCGGTCGGTCCCGGTCACGCATTCTCCTTTCTAGAACTCATCCAGACGCTGCGCCGCAATGAGCTCGTCGCCATGCTGGTGGACCGGCCTTACTCCGGCACGGGAGCTCCTGTGAGCTTCTTCGGCCAAGCCGCGGAGTTCTCCACCGGCCCTGCGCTGCTCGCCCATCATACTGGCGCGGCCGTTCTGCCGGCGTTCGTCTTGCAGAAACCGAACGGGCGCTACATTTCCTTTGCGGATCCGATCATCCCCATGCTGCAGGGAAAACATCCGCGCGATACGCTCGCGGAAAACACGCAGCGCATCGCCACCAGTTTCGAGACGATCATCCGGCAGAATCCCGGGCAATGGTTTAACTACGCTCCCGTCTGGCAATCCGTCGCCGAATCCTCCGCGGCCGCAGCGAAATAGCGCGCGCTACCGTGCGTCCGGCGTGGCTGCAGGCGTGGAAGAAACCGCCTCCGCTGCCGGCGCAGCTGTCGCCGGAACAAACAGCGTGCGGTTGCTCGGATCTTGCGGATTATCCGGGCGCGGATAATCGCGCCACAGCCAGCGGAGCATCTCAGGCAGAATCGCTCCGCCTTGTTTGTTCGAATGCGAGCCGATGCCCCAAGTATAGTTCACGTCGTAACCCTTCTCGGTCAGCGCCGCGACCATCTTGCGATTCTGCGCGTGCCAATCCCGCTCAGGATTATAGGTAGCGTTCTCCGTCTGACGCCGAATGCCGCGATTATCGTTCAGCCCGTCCTGGAGGAAGATGCGGATTGGCTTCTTTTCGCTGCTGCGAATGAGTTCCGGATAAGTGTGGCCACCTCGGATATTGGTGAAGCTCCCGATCGTGCTGATGACTTTGCGAAACTGATCCGGACGATGCCAGGCGACCGTAAAAGCGGCGATCGCACCGGAGCTCGCGCCGCCAATTCCGCGTTCATCAGGATTCTTCGAAAGGTTGTATTGTTTGCTCAAGACCGGGAGCAATTCATCGACGATCACTTTCGCGTATTTATCGTCCAGGGCGTTGTATTCCTGCGGACGATTCGACGAGCGATCTCCCCATTCCCGCAGACTTGCTTCCGGCTGCTCCGGCGTCCGGCCGGGATTGATGAAGACCGCGATCATCACCGGGATTTCGCGACGATAGATTAAGTTATCTAACACCGTCGTCGTCCGGTAATCACCACTCGGACTGACCCAGGCCTGACCATCCTGGAAAACCATCAGCGCCGTCGGTTTTGCGGCATCATATTGCGCGGGAACATAGACACAGTAGTCATGGAGCGTTCCCGGATAGGCTTCGCTCGGAAGCTTCGTCCACTCGCTCACCTTGCCTTGCGGCACTCCGGGCTGCGGCAGCGAATCCGGACCCAGCCGATACACATCATCCACGGGAGCTGCCAGTGCCGCGACAATCCACAGTGTCGCCGCAGCTGACGTGAAGCGAATCATGGATCGCATCCAGCGAAAGGACAACGACCGCAAAGAAGGTGGCAGGGAAGAAAAAGCGGGCCGGGAGTTCATGGGGAACAAAAGACAAGCACGCCGCACCGGCATACGTCGAGTTCAGGAACAAACATTCGTCAGGATGAAAACGTGGCGACATTGCTGCGGAGCATCCCTAGCTTTTTGCCGGAATGGCGGACCTCACGCCGGCTGTCTTCTTCTTCCGGAGGTACAGATCAAACCGCACTCAGCTATTTCGCAAGGAGATGAGCCACTAAACCACGGGGAAGCTTTGCCGTGGCTTAAATCAGTGCGACGCAGCCGGCAGATGCGAAGCTTTGGGCGTGCTTCGTTACTCCCTTCTCGATTTATCCCCCGTCGTGCAAGGCGGCGACGCCGCTCAGGCCTTCCGCCACACGCTGGAGCTCGCTCAACACGCGGAGCGCCTCGGGTATCATCGCTACTGGCTTGCGGAGCATCACAACATTCCGGGGATCGCGAGTGCCGCGACCGCGGTGGTGATCGCCCATGTCGCTGGAGGAACCCGGAGCATTCGTGTCGGCTCGGGTGGAATCATGCTGCCAAATCACGCGCCGCTCGTCATCGCCGAGCAGTTTGGAACGCTTGCCTCACTCTTCCCCGGCCGCATTGATCTCGGGCTCGGACGCGCGCCGGGCGGCGATCAACTCACCGCGCGGGCTTTGCGGAGGAGCGCTTCCGCGGGCGACACTTTCCCGCAGGATGTACTCGAGTTGCAGTCTTACTTCGCTCCCGCGACTCCCCAGCAAGCCGTCAAAGCCATTCCCGGAACCGGCCTGGAAGTCCCGCTCTATCTGCTCGGCTCCAGCACCTTCAGCGCAAGATTGGCCGCCAGACTCGGACTGCCGTTTGCCTTCGCATCCCATTTTGCGCCCGAGTTGCTCCACGATGCGCTAGCCTGGTATCGACAGGATTTCCAACCCTCGGTGCAACTTTCGGAACCTTACGCGATGGTCGGCGCGAACGTGATTGCAGCCGAAACCGACGCGGAAGCTCACCGCCTATTCACGTCATTGCAGCAAGCTTTTCTCGGACTGATCCGCGGGCGTCGGTCAGAACTTTTGCCGCCCGTCGAGACGATGGATGGTCGCTGGAGCGCCTTGGAAGAAGCGCATGTCCACGCGATGACCCGCTGCTCGGCGGTCGGTGGACCGACGACACTCCGCCAGGAACTTGAACGTTTGCTGGAAGAAACCAACGCGGCGGAAATCATCGCGACCGCTCAGATCTACGATCAAACCGCGCGGCTCCGTTCGCTGGAGATTGCGGCCGAAGTCTTCCAGCAAATCCAAGCTGCCGCCGCCTGACTCAAGCGGAGAGATCTCTCCGTGAGGTTCGCGAGTATTTTGCTCCGGAAGAAGCAACGACTTGTTCCGCAGTTCTGCGCTTCAAAGGACTGCGGAACCAGCGCCATCCTTGAAGCGCGCGAGGTGCGGCTGGTACTCGACTTTGGTTTGCGCAGCTTTCTCCAGCAACGCGAGTGCCTCCGCTCGCTTTCCGGAAAAGTGCATGAATACGCCGAGTCTCCAGGTTCGATCTGCCGCTTCATCCGGACGCGTGACGGCCGTCAGGAAGCTCGTGGCGATGGCAGCGAAACTTTCAACCGCAAGATCCGTCCAGGCGACCGGAACCTGGCCGTACGGAGTCACCATCTCGGCCTGCAACTCCGTCGCTCGCTGGAGGCCGCTCGGCAGATAACTGCCATTCTTCTTCACCAGCGGCTGGGTGTAGCCGGTGGTGTTCAAGTCTTTGATCAAAGTGGATTTGAATTCGGCCAGCCATTCCATTTGCTGGAGCGCGGCTTGTCGCTCCGCCTTGCCCCAGCTGCTGCTCACGGCCGTTGCCGAGATGATCTGACTGCCTTGACTGAAGCGCATTCCGGCGGAGCAAACCGCGGCGCTCTTCATCGTCTCGCGGAGAACCCGGCGGTCCTGCTCCACGAGTCCCGCCTCGCGCTGGGATCGCTCCTGTTCTTCCTGCGCCACTTGTTCCTGCCAGCGCTGCGCGACCGCCTCACAATGCGCCGCCAGCTTTCCCCGCAGCTGGAGCTGTGCAGGAATCGCCTGCAGCAGCGGCAAAGCGGCGCGCCGCGCTTCGGTCGTCGGGGCTGCTTCGACCGCGAGCAGCGCAGGTTGAGCGAGATCGAGATCGATCAGGTAACTGGTCGCAATCGGCTGGTAACGCGCGATCCAGGCATCGCGCTCCTGCAGAGGCGCCGACTGAAACTGCCGCAGCAGCGCGGCGGCCTCCGGAAAGGCGCCGAGGTTCCAATTTTTTAGCGCGAGGAGAAACCAGGCAAACGACTCCGAGGTGGCAAGGTCGGATGTTATGTCGGCCGCAGCGACCGGCTCAAGCCGTGCAGCCAGTCGCGCGGTCTCGACGAAGAAAGCAGCGGTCTTCTGTTCCAAAGGATCCGGAGTATAGATTCCCCGCTGCTCGAGCTTGCCGAATTCCTGCTGTGCTTCCGCAGGCTTCTCCGCCAGCAGCAAGGCGAGGCCGGCGTGCATCGTCACCCAATTGCGCAGCGGCTGAGGCGCCGTGGCTTCCGCATCCAAGGCGCGCAACTCCGCGGCGGCATCCAGATACTTCCCCGTGAGCAGTTTCTCCAGCGCATCGTGAAAGCGCGCTTCGGCGGAGTCTCGGGAAGATGAGGTTTGCGCCGGCGGCTCACGCTTCGAGTTCGCTGACGGCAGAAGTTGATCTCCGAAAACCCAGAAGCCGCCGCCGACCGCGACCAGCGTCGCGACCGCGATCGTCAGACGACTCATCCTTCGCTGCTCATCCGCTTCGGTCCGGATTGCGGAGCGCCCACTGGCCGGCGGCTGCTTCGCCTTCAGGATTTCGGCGCGGGCATAGCGCAGGTGGTCGATCAGCTCTTCGTAACTTTGGTGCCGCTGTTCCGGATCATGGTTGAGCACTTTGTCGATCACGTAAGCCGTCGCGCTCGAGAGCTGGGGCGCGGCCGCGAGCAGCTTCACCGGCTCCTTTTTCAGCCGCTCCAGACTGGAAATCGAAGCAGTCTCCGCGTCGTGCGGCGGCCGGCCGGCCAGCGCGTGGAAGAGCGTGGCGCCGAGCGAATACATGTCGCTCCGGAAGTCTTCCATGGGCGGCGTCCGCAATTTCTCCGGAGCCACGTAATACGGAGTGGCCCAAATCTCGCCGCCATCGCGGTTTGCCTGCTCCTGCAAGACAGCGAGACCGAAGTCCACGATCTTGGCCAGCCCCGGCCGAGCGAAGAGAATGTTCCCCGGTTTGACGTCCCGATGAATCAAGCCGCGCTGCCAGGCTGCGTTCAGTCCTTCCGCAATCTGCACGCCGATTTCCAGCACATCGGTTTCCGGCACTTTTTTCCCGCCGGCCATCAACTCTTCCAGGGAACCGTGATCCACCAGTTCCATCGCGATGAAGAAAATCCCGTGATCAGTCCCCGTGGTGTAAACCTTCACCACATGCGGATGATTGATCGATGCAGTCACCGATGCTTCGGACGCGAGGCTTTCGATCAGCGCCGGGTTATCGCTATGTTCCCGCTGGAGGAGTTTTAGGGCAACATCGCGATTTAGATTAGCGTCGTGCGCGCGATAGACTGCGCCCATTCCACCGGTGCCGAGCACTGCCTGCAGCTCGAAGTGATTGAACAGCCGACGCACGCGCAGCGCGGCGCCGCAGGTCGCGCAATGCATGAGGGAAAGCGGCTCCTCATCGCTGACGTCGATCAGCGCCCCGCAGTTTTCACACTCCTGAATGATAGGTTCGCTTGCTTCGGCCATGCTCGTGCGACGATCAGTTAGCTTCGCTGGCGCGGATTGGCTGGAACATGCGAACTGCCAGTAAAGCGATCGCCCCAGGCTCAGTTAGCTCAAGATCTTGGCTCAAGACGCAAGTTTTCGGCGACCGCTTTCATCGTGTTTCCGCGACCGCATCCAGCGAGACCGACAAAGACAGTTTTCGGCTGGCCGGGAATGGTCGCCTGCCCCATTTGATTCCAGGTCTGCCCGTCTTCCGACTGGAAGGTCGTCACCAAATCTCCTCGGCGCTCGAGCTTCAGCCATCGCGGAGCTGCGAGGGTCGCCGGCTGACCTGGGATCGGTTCACTTTTCGTCGGCCCGTTTTCTTCCACACGAAGCTGATGCGTCACCCCGCGGCGAGCGCTCACTGCGCCGAAAACTCTCCGCGCGCCGGGTTCCAGCGAGACTCGCAACATGACGCCGATCTTCGCCCACTCGTCGCGCCCTTCGACCGAAGCAATCCGGACCACGACATCGCCGTCGCCTTCGAGCTTTTGGTAAACGAAGTGCCCAACGTCTGCCGCCAGCCAAAAATCCCCGCGGCCGGATTCGAAGTTCAAAGCGGCGGGAGTGCCGGTCGCACCGCCCCATGGCTCCGGTTGAGCGAGCGGCGTCTGCGACCACTCCCCGAGCGCGGCCAAAGCGGCCGGCGGAGGCGGAGTCGAGATCGGGGCGGGAGTCGCGGGAGGTGTAGAAGTGACCAGCGACTCGAGCGCAGCGGCGCGCCCTCCGAGCGGCGGCTTCATGGCGCGAATCGTCGCGAGCGCCTTCTTCTTTGCGTCGGGTTTCGTGGTCGGCGCCTTGATTTGCTCCTCGGCCATTTGAAAGGCCGTGTATTCTTCCAGCACGCGCCCGGCGACGATTTTCAGCTCGGAAATCCAGGCGTGATCACCCATCGGCGCGGTCCGCCGGAACTCCCGGAGATACGCCGTGCCGTCCTCGACTTTCCCCAGCTGCCAGTTTTGCAAACCATACGCGAGCAACGCCAGCGACTGATAGTTGACGCGGTCGATCCCCTTTCCTGCCGCGGGGCCCACCGGCTCCTCCCTGGCAAGTTGTCGTGCGCTCTCCAGGAGGAAGTTGCCGGCCTGCTCTTCTCCTTTGCTTTGGTTGTAAGGTCCGGCGATCACCAGTTGCCCGAACGCCGCGCGGGCCGCTTCCAGGTTTCCTGCAGCAAGATGCGAGATGCCTTCCCCATAGCGGGCGTGAACTGCCTGGATTGTCCGGGCTTTCGCTTTGGCGGCGTGCTGGCGATACAGCTCGGCGGCGCCCGCCGCATCTCCCGCGACCAATTTAGCCCGAGCATCCGGAAAAGGTGACGGCGCCGTGCTCGCGAGGCCGGATTGGCTGGAACCCGGCTTCACCCCGACGTCGCTCCGCGAGCGGAAGAGTTGCTTCCGGAAAACAAACCCGATGATCCCGGCGAGGAGAATCAAAGCGAAGATGCCGCCCGTGAGCCAACCCATCAGCTTTTGCTGCCTGGAATCTTCCAGCACAACGCGGCGTTGCACCTGAGGCCGGCTGGCTTTTTCCTCGATCTGCTTGGCCGCATATTCCAGATGCTCGATCAGCTCGTCGTAGCTTTGGTAGCGGTCGTTGGGATCTTTGCTCAGCGTGCGGTTGATCACGTAAGCCGTCTCTCCGGAGACATGCGGAGCAAAAGCCTGCAGGCTGACCGCCTGACTTTTCAGATGCTTCAACGCCACCATGGAAGCATCCGGCGCCTCAAACGGCGGCCTTCCAGCAAGCGCATGAAAGAGCGTGCCTCCGAGCGAATACATGTCGCTGCGGAAATCCTCCGGCTGATGATCCAGTTTTTCCGGAGCAACGTAGTAAGGCGTGCCCCAGATTTCCCCGCGCGCCTGCTCCTCGTCTTCCATGAAAATCGCCAGACCGAAATCCACGATCTTCGCGGTGTGCGCATCCGCGAAGAGGATGTTTCCCGGTTTTACATCGCGGTGAATCAGTCCGGCTTGTAGCGCCGCGCGGAGTCCTTGCGCGATTTGGATTCCCACCTGGATGACCTGCGCCTCCGCGACTCGTCCCTGGAGCTTGATCAGATCGTCCAGCGTGCCTTTGTCCACCAGCTCCATCCCGATATAAAACCGCCCGTGATCCGTGCCGGTGGTGAAGACGCGAACGACGTGCGGATGATTGATCGAAGCCGTGATCGAAGCTTCCGTGGCCAACTGCGCGACCAGCTCCTGGTTGATGCTTTTGTCCCGCCGCAAAAGCTTCAGGGCGATGTAGCGATCCAAACCCGCGTCGTACGCTTTGTAAACGACGCCCATTCCCCCGCTGCCGACGACTGCTTCCAGCTCGAACCCTCCGACCCGTCCGGAAACCAGCTCCGCCGCACCGCAAACCGGACAGGCAATCCGGGCGAGTGGATCTTCATCCGAGATGTCCATGAGTGCTCCGCAAGCCGCGCAGGCTTGCACCAGAGTATCATCGGGCGCGACGGGTTCTGGAGGAAGATCAGCAGGGTCCATGGGCGAACTGAAAGGAGGGACGCATGAGAGCGGGGTGCGTGCCAGACCAAAGATAGCCTGCCGGTTTCAAAGGCAAGTCTCGAACGCGGATTCCGCTTCGCATTGCCTGCCGAATGCGGGAAGCGTAAGCGAGTGACGACTGCGCACTTTCGGATCGAGAGCTCTCAAGCCGGAACTCGTCTGGATCATTTCCTGGCGTCCGAAGTGCCGGCGCTTTCGCGCTCGCGGTTGCAGGATTTGGTCCGCGAAGGCCACGTCACGGTGAATGGCGCGCAGGTGAAACCCGGCGCGAAACTCCGCGCTGGGGATGAAATCTCGTTGTGCGAGCCGGCGGCAACTCCGAGCGAAACTCAGGCGCAGGCGATTGCTCTCGATGTCTTGTTTGAGGACGACGATCTGATCGTGCTGAATAAGCCGGCTGGCATGGTCGTGCATCCGGCGGCGGGAAACTGGGACGGCACCGTGGTGAACGCGCTGCTGCATCACTGCCCGTCGCTTTCCGGAATCGGCGGCCAGCAGCGCCCGGGAATCGTGCATCGCCTGGACAAGGAAACCAGCGGTTGCTTGGTCGCAGCAAAGAATGATCGAGCGCATCAGTCGCTGGCGCGACAATTTGCGGGTCGGGAAGTCACCAAGCTGTACCTCGCGCTCGTCAGCGGACGGCTGGAGCAAAAGAGTGGAATCATTGAGGAAGCAATCGGACGTCATCCGGTGCACCGCAAGCGCATGACTGTCGTTGCGGAAGATCGCGGTCGAGCTGCCAAAACGGCCTGGCGGACGCTGGGCGAGTTTGCCGGCGGCATGCTGGTGGAATGTACGCTGCACACCGGACGCACGCACCAGATCCGCGTGCATCTGAAGCATCTCGGACATCCACTTCTCGGAGACGAAGTCTATGGAAAGCGCGGCCGCTTTTCCCGCCAAATGCTGCACGCCTGGAAGCTCGGGTTTGCGCATCCGGCGACGAATGGTCGAATGGACTTTCAGGCGCCGGTGCCGCCTGATTTCCTCGCCGCGGGCGTTCCCGCCAATCCCGCATGAAATTCCAATCAGCTCTTCAGTTCGTCCACGAATCGCTCACCGAGTTTCAGCGGAATGGCGGTGACTTGCGCGTCTCGGCGGAAGTACTTGCGCGATTGCGGATGACGCCAACGCGCGCAACTCCGCAACTCGAGTCAGCGCCGCCGCAAATGGAAGCAGAGGCGTCGGCTTCGAAAGCGGCGCGTCTGGCAGCCTTCCGGGAGCCGGTGTTGGTCTGCACAAAATGTCCGCATCTCGCGGCGTCCCGGACGCAGGTCGTATTCGGCGTGGGCAATCCCGACGCCGAGCTGATGTTCGTCGGCGAGGCGCCGGGCGAGGACGAAGACTTGCAGGGAGAACCGTTCGTCGGAAAAGCGGGGCAACTTCTCACCAAGATCATCGAAGCGATGGGAGTAAAACGGGCCGACGTTTACATCGCCAATGTGCTGAAGTGCCGGCCGAACATGCCGCCGGGAGAATCCGGCAATCGCAAGCCGCGGCAAGATGAGATGCAAACCTGTCTGCCGTATCTGAGAACGCAGATCGACATCATCCAGCCGCGCGCTCTGGTGGCGCTCGGAGCCACCGCCATGGAAGGACTGCTCGGCGAAGTGAGCCCGATGAATCAACTCCGCGGCCGCTGGCACGAGTTCAACGGCATTCCGCTGATGGCGACTTACCATCCGGCGTATTTGCTCCGCAATCAGGCGCTTGGCGAGAAGCGCAAAGTCTGGGAAGACCTCCTCATGGTTCTCGAACGCCTCGGTCATCCGATCAGCGAAAAGCAGCGCAATTTCTTCCTGACGAAAGGCTGATCTCGCGAAACGCGACTCAGGAAAACTCGCGCCGCACGCGATCCAGCGAAGCATTAGAAAAGGCGACCGGGAGCGCCAGGAGCAAAGCAGCGCGGACGGTAGCGCGGGAGACTTTGATCCTCGTGGGTGACTCCAGCGGAGGAACGGCGCGCACCGCCTGGAGCGTTTTCTTCCCCAAATACCACGGAAGAAAACAGGCGATGCGGAGTCTCGCGGGTCGCAGCGCGGTCAAGTAGCGAAACCCATCGTCAAGATGCTCCTGCGCTTGCTGGAGCCAACGATCAAACACCGGACGCGCCGATTCAGGCGTCCGGAGCAAATCCGCTGGGGTCAGGCCGATCGCTTGCAGTTCGTCCGCGGGAAGATAACAGCGGCCGGAACGGAGATCGGCGGGAGCATCGCGGAGGATGTTGACCAGCTGCAAACCTTTGCCGTAGTTCACGCCCAACCGGGAAAGTTCAGTTAGATTCAGGCTGGAGTAGTTAGGTAAATGTTGGGTACAGATTCGGGTCCAGAATTCGCCGACGCAGCCGGCGACCAGATAGGTGTACTCATCCAGCTCTTCGGCGGAAGAAAGTGCGACAATCCCCTTCCCGCCAGGGAACCGCTGCAGATCTCGGGTCTGGCCGCGGATGATCTTCCGCAAAACGGAAACAATCTCCGCGCGATCCTGCGGCGGGAGTGAGGCGAGCCATTGAAGACAACCGCCGAGATGATCGATCAACGTCTGTTCCCCAGCGTGCGACGTCCGGATGTCTCGCTGCAACTCGGGCAAACCAGCCGGTTGACCGCTCACCAGCATTTCCTCGAAGGCCACCAAATGACGCAGGCGCAACTCGGGCGGCGCTTCCGCACTATCGGCGATCGTGTCACTCGCTCGCGCCAGCAGATACGCCAGGCCGATCGGCGCACGCAAAGCTCCCGGCAGCACGCGGATCGTGAGATAAAACGAACGCGAAACGGAGGCGAGCAGCGAGCCGCCGAGATCCACTTTCTTCATCGCGCCGCCTGCACTTGAGTCAAAGTGATCGCTTCCTCTTTGCAGTTTCCGAGCCCCATCTGCGCCGCGACTTCCAGCCATGCGCCGCGACTCCCAATGGACGGCAGCTTTGCCTGCTGACGCCAGACTTCCAGCTGGCGAAGAGCTACCGAATCCAGCGCAACCGGATCCTTGCTCGCGTAGATCGTGTGATGGGCAAAGGCGTAGTTCGGGCTGAAAGTCTGGCCGCCCGCGTATTGCGCCAGCAAGCCGTCGAGGATGTGCAGCACGACCTTCGGCCCGATTCGTTCATCCGCATAAAGCTCGGCGGGCGAGGAAGAAATCGGGCCGTGAGTTTGGGTGAAGCGGCGCCAATTATCGACGTTGGGGACGGTGACATTGTAAATCGCGCCGGCAACGCCGCAGCCTCGGTCATCCGCAAGCACCGGGATATTGATGATCCGGTTCACCTCACGGCTGAGCAGCGAAGCGAGATGGCTGGTGGAGCTGAGCTGGTCGCTTTCCTTCTTCGGTTTCCCGAACGCGCGCCGCTGGGATTCTTCGAAGAGCAAGTCGCCCCACATCAACGTTCCCAGCAGCGGCGCGCTGAGTGTGGCCTGGCGATCAAATCCGCGCGGCGGATCGATGCCGCGCACCTGAGCACCGGTCGTGGCGGAAGTGAAACCGGCTGCTCGCAACTGCTCCGTCTGCCGGTCCCAGATGATCACGCGGCTTCGCGGAAGACCCGCGCTTTCCAGTCCGGCGAGCACTGCGGCGACAATGCCGCGATGGGAGGAAAACTTCCGCCCGCCCGCCGTGGCCACCTTGATCCCGACTCGATCCTCCGGCTTCACCAAGGAACGCCAGGCGCTGCTGAGTTCAGTCTTCCCGGTGACCGCAAGCACCAGCGCATCCACCATCCGACCGGTGCGCCTCGCATTTTCTTCCTCCTGCTCCATCGCCTGATCGTCGTGGGCGAAAAAAACGGTGGATCTCGAAGCGACCGGCGCCTGCGCTGCCGCCTCGGGAAGAAGGCAGAGAAACCCTAACGCTGCCGCGAGCAAAGGCCGGAACACAGGCGGCGAATATCCAGCAGCGCTTCGGAGTGTCAATCGCCCCCGAAACGCAAACGAGCCCGCCACGACTTGCGCGACGGACTCGAAGGTCTGCGGAAGAAGATAGTCAGCTAGCCGATTCCCAACGAACGGAGGAGCGACCGATCGATCCGCCCGGTGACGGACAAGCCTCGATCATCCTGATACGCGCGGATCGCCGAGCGGGTGCCGGCTCCGATTTCGCCATCGATCGACCCGCGATAATAGCCGCGACGCCGGAGCTCGCGTTGCACATCCGCGCCGAGTTCATCCGAGTAAGAACTCCGGCTGGAAGAAGACGAGTAATACCGGGTGCGCGTGGAATAAATCGGCCGGCTGTAGGAGAGACTGACCGAAGGCCCGTACGAGTAGTAGGGATAAGGTTGATAGTAGGAATACGGCCGGTGATACGAGTAGGAGCGGTAAGGACTTCCGTAGTAGCCGCGCCTGGAGTGGTGGCGGTTGCCGACTTCGATCCGCTTCTTGTTGTAATGCCCGTCGCCATCGCGATCTCGATAGACGGTCACCGAGCGGCGATCGGCCCAGCTGTTGGTTGGCGCGGCGACCACCAGGAGCAGAATGGCCAGCGGAAGAATGCGAAAGAGTTTGAAAGCTTTCATAGGTAATGGATTCGGTCCTCGGAAGACGAGCGAGGGCGCCCGCTTGTTCAAAAATTTACCTTTTGCTGGATCCCAGCGGCAGGCGCGAATCCGTCAGCGGGAATAAGGATAGCTCGACACCGGCGTTGGAACCATCCGCACCCCGGAACGTCCCGTCATATAGCCGTTGGGATTATACGGCGCACGATCCAGCGCCGTCTTCCGGTCCGCGCTAAACATCCACGGCGTTGCCGGCTTTGGCACTGGCGTCGCTGCGACCACGCGTGCCGGCGGATTTTCGAGCGTCTCGATGTCCTTCGGGCTCATGAAGCGGTAACTCAACGGTTGCTCCCAGCCGACGAAGAGAACCGTCCCGATGACCACCGCGAAGCCGAGCCAAAAACGGAGACTATCGAGCACGGGAAGAAGTCGATTTGTGAGGTTGATCCATGTTCGTGTTTTCGAACATCCACTGGCGTTCTCGGGCTGGCGCCGGAGTCGAGGCAGCGACTGATGACTTTCCCGCCGGAGAAGGAATGAAAGTCACGGAAACCTCCGGTTTGCTCCCGGACTCAGTCTTTTCCGGGCGAAGATGCCGCACGTGATCGCGGAACGACTGCTTCCAGCCAAAGGAAACGAGCACGATCAACAGGATCAGAGCGAAGAGCTCACGCATCGCGCACGTATCCGGGAGGCACTGGGAGAAGTCAAGGCGTGCCTCGGAACCGGCGGGCGCGGCTTTGCTGGAACAGCGGAATCCGCGGCTTGCTGAGCAGAGGAAGGAGCCGAACCAAGCTCAGGAATTCGCCTGATCAAACCTCGCTGATCTCCTGCGGCAAGATGCCTCGCTGATCCGGAACAAATCTCTTCCCCACCTCACATCATCCCGGCTCAGGGCGCCGGGGAAGAACTCAGCTGGAGGATTTGCTCATATTCATCCGCTGTCACCGGCAC
>DASVRR010000105.1:0-13261 GCA_036388515.1 Chthoniobacteraceae bacterium
CATCACCTTTTCCAGAGCCGGAAGAGTCAAGTCGTGCAGCGATCCCGGTGCAGGTCGCGAAGTGTTCCGGAGCAAAGGGCGGGACGATGATGGAGGAAATGCCGGCATTCTCAGGAAGGCTCCGCGAGCGCGTTTCGCACGGCTTTCAGCAGCACTTCCGCAGTGTAGGGCTTGGAGAGGAACTCCTTCAATTCCGCGTCGGCCTTTTGGGAAAGCTGGTCCTGGGAGGGAAGCCCGCTTGCGCCGATGATCCGCACTGCGGGATTCATCCGGCGTAAAACTTCGATTGTCGCCGGGCCGTCCATCACCGGCATCATCATATCCGTCAGCACCAGGGCGATTTCCGCACCTTGTCGCGCGTAAATCTCCACGGCCTCGGCCCCGTCTCTGGCCAGGACCACGCGGTAGCCAAAGGTTTCCAGCGTCTGCTGCGTGATCTGGCGCACGGCGACTTCGTCATCCACCACGAGGATCAGTTCTCCATTGCCGCGAGGCATTTCCGCAGCCAGTTCTTCCGCGACGGAAGCAGAAACCTCGGTCTCGGCTGGGAGGTAAATCCGGAAGGTCGTTCCCTTTCCCGGTTCGCTGTAAGCGCGGAGGAATCCGCCGTGGCTCCGCACGATCGCCATCGAAGTGGACAGACCCAAACCGGTTCCTTTCCCGAGTTCCTTGGTCGTAAAAAACGGGTCGAAGATCTTCTCGATAATCGCCGGCGCAATCCCGGTGCCGGTGTCTCTCACCTGTAGGTAAACATACGGGCCTGGAGGAGCTTCGCGGTTCACGCTCAGCGCGGCAAAATGCGCGTCGAGGTGCAGATTCTCCGCAGAGATCGTCAGGGTTCCGCCGCCGGGCATGGCGTCGCGCGCATTCACGCAGAGATTGAGCAAGACCTGCTGCAGCTGGGTGGGATCGCCACGGACGGTCCAGAGATCCTGCGGGATGATCAGCCGCATCTGGATGTTTTTAGCGAAGGTGTCCGTGACGATCTTCTCGATTTCCCGGAGCAGATGTTTGATCTGCACTTCCATCCGGCGGCCTTCGACGCCACGGGCAAAGGAAAGAACCTGGCGGACCATGTCCGCACCGCGCCGGGCACTGGAGGCGACGATCGCCAGGAGTTCCTGGCTGTCCGGGTCGGTGAACTTCATGCTGAGCAGATCGAGCGACAGGATGATTGGTCCGAGCGAGTTGTTAAGATCGTGCGCGATCCCGCCGGCCAGCGTGCCGATGCTCTCCATGCGTTGGGTGCGGAGGAACTGCTGCTCCAGCTTCTTGCGTTCGGTGAGATCCACCGTGAAGCAGAGGCCTTCTTCCGGACTGTCCTCGAAAGTCGCCATTCCCACGAGCAGAGGCACGCGGGCGCCGTCCTGGTGGATGAATTCCTTCTCGTATGGTTTGCAGACTCCCCGCGCGGTGAGTTCCTCCAGCGCGCGCCGGTCCGCCTCGGCGTATTCCGGCGGCGTCAGGGCGATCCAATTAATCGCGCCGGCCGCCAACTGGTCACGGCGATAGCCGACGAGATCGAGAAAGGCATCGTTTGCTCCAGTGATCTCACCCTTGATGTTCCAAAACATCACGCCCTGCGCGTTGCAGTCCACCAATCGACGGAACCGGTCTCGGACGCGCTTGCGCTCCGTGATGTCGCGCTCCACCGCCACCCAGTGCGTGAACGTACCCGCCGCATCGGCGACCGGGACGATGTCGAGTTCGACCCAGAATTCCTCCCCGCTCTTCGTGTAGTTGATCAGCTCCGCATGCACCGGTTGCCACTGGCGCAGGGCGGCATCGATCCGGTCCAGTTCGGAACGGCTCGTCTTGGGACCTTCCAGAAATCTGGGTGAGCGCCCGAGCACCTCCTCGCGCGTGTAACCGGTCCGCTGAGTAAAAGCATCGTTGACGAAGATGATGCGCGCGCCTTGGGAGCCCGGCGGCTGCGCTTTGGTGATGATGACGATGTCGTGGAGCCGCGCGACGCAGGTCTCCAGCAGCTTGCGATGCTCCTCAGCGAGTTTTCTTTCCGTAAGGTCGTGCAGGACCACTTGCACGGCGGGCCGGCCTTCGTGCGAAAAGGGATTGCTGGTGCCTTCCACGGAGATCGTCGAGCCGTCCAGCCGGAGACAGGTGACTTCGATGGGGACACTGCCTTCGTGGGCTCCGACGTTCTGGACCCGATCCCGGCATTCCGGAGAAATCCTGTCGAGATACGCCTGACCGAGCAGTTCTGCCGCAGACCCAGCTCCATACATCTTCAGGGCCGCTGCATTGGCGAAGACAATCAGTCCCTGGCAATGGACCACGTAGCCGTCCGGAGATTGCTGGATGAGTTGCCGGTAGCGTTCTTCGCTTTCGGCCAGGGTGCGTTCGGAGCGCTGACGTTCGATCGCATAGCGGATGGAGCGCGGCAGCACGTTCTCTCCCAAGCGTCCTTTGACCAGATAATCCTGCGCTCCCGCTTGCACGGCCTGCACGCCGAGCTGCCCTTCGCCTCCGCCGGAGAGCACCACGATGGGGATGTCTGCACTGGCCTCATGGAGCCGCACGAAGGTCTCGAACCCGTGGCTGTCCGGCAGGCTGAGATCGAGCAGCACCACATCGAAGTGCTGCGTCGCAATTTGGGTGAGGGCTTCGTTCAACTGCTCGACATGGACCACGGAAAACTCCGCGCTCGTGGCGTGCGCCAGTTCATCCTCCACGAGCAACTGGTCCGTGGGATTGTCTTCGACGAGTAGAACCTGGATTTTCTGGATGCTCATGGACGGGGATCCGGTGGGAGGGTGACGATGGAGAACCAGAAGTCCTGGATGGTTTGCACGACCTTCGTGAAATCATCGAAATCCACCGGCTTGCTGATGTAGCAGTTGGCGTGGAGCCCGTAGGCTTTGCTGATGTCCTCGGCGGACTTCGAGGTCGTGAGGATGACCACCGGGATCTCTTTCAAGCGTTCGTCGGTCTTAATTTCCGCCAGCACTTCCTGCCCATTCTTCCGCGGCATGTTCAGGTCGAGCACGATCAAGTCCGGCCGCGGTGCCGCAGCATACTTGCCGCGCTGGTTGAGAAACTCGATGGCCTCGATCCCGTCATCCGCCACGTGCAGCGTGTTGCGCATGCGAGCGCCGGAAAAACCTTCCCGAGCGATCAGCACATCGGTGGGATTATCCTCGACCATGAGGATGACCACGGGACGGTTTTCGAGTTGAGGATTCATCATCTTATTTCTTTTCGGGGATGGTGAAGCAGAACGTCGCGCCGTGCCCCGGCTCCGACTCCGCCCAGATGCGGCCTCCGTGACGTTCGACGACTTTTTTGCAAATCGCCAGACCGATCCCGGTGCCCTGATATTCCTTCCGCGTGTGGAGCCGCTGAAAGACGAGGAAGACGCGCTCGAAATATTGGGGCTCCATTCCGATGCCATTGTCGGCGACGGAGAAGCGCCATTCCCCATCGTCGCGAACCGCGCTTATATGGATCCTGGAAGGGCGTTCCCCGCGAAACTTCAGCGCGTTGCCGATCAGATTCTGGAACAGCTGCGTCAATTGCGTGACATCTCCGTGCACCGTCGGCAGCGCGTCCGAAGTGACCGACGCACCGCTCTCCGCAATCGCAACCATCAGATTCGCGAGCGCCGCCTCCAGCACCGCCTGGCAATCCGTCGGCGCGAAAACCTGGGCATGCGTGCTGATCCGCGAATAGGCGAGCAGATCATTGATCAGCGTTTGCATCCGCTTTGTCCCATCGACGGCGTGAGTGATGAACTCATCCGCGCGCGCATCGAGCTGTCCGTCGTAACGCTTTTGCAGGAGCTGCACGCAACTGGCGACCGCGCGCAGCGGCTCCTGCAAATCATGCGTCGCCACATAAGCAAATTGCTCCAGCTCCGCATTGGAACGCGTGAGTTCCGCGTTGAGCACGGCCAATTCTTCCGCGCGTTTGCTCTTCTCCTGCACCTGGAAGGCGAGCTCCACATTCGCCACCATGCGCTCCTCATTGATCACGGCCAATTCATCCGCCCGCTTCCCTTTCTCCCCAGCCTGGAAAGCCAGCTCCACATTGGCCACCGTGCGTTCCTTGTTGATCGCGGCCAGTTCATCCGCACGCTTGCCCTTTTCCTCCACCTGAAAGGCCAGCTCCGCGCCCGCCACCATTCTTTCCTCATTGATCGTCGCCAGTTCATCCGCCCGCTTGCTCTTCTCCCCGACTTGGAACGCCAACTCCTGATTCGCGGCGGCCAGAGCCTGAGTCACGCGCATGCGTTCGGTGATGTCGCGGATGTTGCACTGGATCAGGCGAGTCTCACCGACGAGGTAGGCATTGCTGATAAACTCCACGTCCACCCGCCGTCCGTCCTTCGTCTCCAGCGGCAAGCCTTCGTAGTGCAGCCGATCCTTCACCTGTAATGCGGCGAACGCGCTCTTCGACGCCTCTTCGCCCTTGAAGGGACCGATCTCCCACAGCTTCCGCCCCAGGAATTCCTCCTGAGAATAGCCCAGCAGATCCTTCAGAAACGGGTTCGCATCCACCACCTGACCGGTCGCCGCATCGAGAATCAGAATGCCGTCCTGCGCGGTTTCAAACAGTCGGCGGTAGCGCAGTTCCGTCGCTCTCACGGATTGAAGACTCGCGGCATCCGCTTCGGCCGTGCGCGTCTCCAGCGGCTCTTCTGGCGTGCGGGGAAGCGGGTCGTCGAGCTGCGGAGAGTTCCTCCGGAGATTGCGCGTTCGCCGGCGGGCCAGAGCGGCGCAGAAAAGCGCCAGCGTTACCGCCAGCACGCTTGCGCTCAGGGAAGTCAGGAGCCAGCGCAAGTGCGACCGGAACTCTTCCTCGCGCCGGCCTGACGGACTTTCCTCCACCCGTGGGGAAGAAACGTGCGCCCATTCCGCGGCGGCATGCTCAACTCGCCTGAAGGCCCAATAAGATCCCGCTGCGGTCAGCACCGCCGCCAGCGCGGTGAGCGCCAGTGTCGGGACGATCCAGCGGGGAACACGCGCACCCGGCGAGTTCGGGAGGAAATCGGTGGGGAGAACCGCAGCCTCGGCTTGAGCTGCGCGGACGCTTTGCTCCCGTAGCCTTTGCGGCCCTCGGGTTTCTTCCCTGATTTTAGGATCGGTGATCATTTCCTCATCGCATCAGCCTCACACTCAAAGGAGCCTACACTTTTCCCGCAATTCACCTAGGATCTATCCGAAAAATCCGCGGATGACTTTGCTCCAGAGCAGCGGCCTTCGACTCTGCTGGAATCAACCAGCATCGGGAAGAGACCCGGAACTTCTGCCCGCGGGCCCTTAAAACCAATCCGCACCTCTCCGGAACAAAGTCCGCAGCAGGATCGCTGATCCGTTCGTCCGGGAGTTTATGCTTCACTCCAGCTCCCATGCGCATCGACATCCTCTCCTTGTTCCCCGGAATCCCGACCGCTGCTCTGGGCGAGAGCATCATCAAGCGCGCGCAAACTCGTGGTCTGGTCGAGCTGCATTCCCACGATCTCCGCGACTGGGCCGCGGACAAACATCGCACCACCGACGACACGCCTTACGGCGGAAGCCAGGGAATGGTCCTGAAGTGCGAACCGATCTTCGCTGCCGTGGAGGAGCTGCGTCGGGAGGAAACCCGCGTCCTGCTGCTCTCGCCCGGTGGCCGGCGACTCCAGCAAAGAATGGCGGAGGAGTTCGCCCGCGAGACGCATCTGATCCTGCTCTGCGGGCATTATGAAGGAGTGGATCAACGCGTCATCGATCACCTCGTGGACGAAGAGATCTCGATCGGAGATTACGTCCTGACCAATGGCGCGATTGCCGCCGTGGTTTTAGTGGATGCGATTGTGCGATTGCTTCCCGGCGTGCTCGGGGACGAAAACAGCGCGCCGGACGACAGCTTTAGCAGCGGTTTGCTGGAGTTTCCGCACTACACGCGTCCGGTGGAATTCCGCGGCTGGCGCGTGCCGGATGTCCTGCTCAGCGGACACCACGCCAAGATCGCCCGCTGGCGCCGCGCTCAGGCGGAGGAAAAGACGCGTCGCCTTCGCCCCGATCTGCTGACCTAAAAGGACGCAGGTTCAAAGCTGGGACTCACGACTGCAGCATCTCGGCGCAGTCGATCTATGCGCTGCGCAATGACGACGGCGCGCCCCAGCGAGCAGTGCGCCCACACCGACAAGCACCAAAGTCGAAGGTTCCGGGACGACAACGCTAAGCCTCGGATTCGTGACCGTGCTGCCACCGATGCTCCCAACAATCTGCTGCCGTATGTGGACTGCCTGATTGCCGCTGGCCAGCAGCAGGTTCAACTGCGCCGTTACATCAAAGATAAGATCTCTGCCTTCGTTCGGTAACAATGTAGCCGAACCGACTGAGATGGCGCTCTGCGAGAAATCACTCAACGTGACGTTCCCGTCACCGATGCCGATAAGAGCCTCGAAGGTGGATGAGGAAACACCGCTCGAATTGAAGAATCTGAGCAGCAACGATCCTGATTGGACAGCAGTTATTCCTGACAGACTGAATTCCTCAACGCTACGACGCGAATCCCGCACTTTTCTGAGCGAGGGTTGTGCCGTAATTCGGCGCCTGCGGGTGTCCAAAACCGAGTCCCACAGCTTCTGGCGAACCGTCGCCGTTCTCATCAGTAATCGTGGCAGAGAACATCGGGTTGATGATCGCCGCGTGACCGGCCGAAACCGCAAAGATTGCACCAGCGGCAAAGTTGACGAAAAATAGGAAGCCAGTCATGTGCAGAGGTAAGTGAGCGGGCGGTCTGGTCAAGTCGTAGTCCACTTCAGTGAGCCGCCGCCACGCAGCTTTCTTCCACCCACCGGAGATAAGCGGGCAATCCTTCCGCCACCCGCAAGGCGACAATTTCCGGAACATCGTACGGATGCAGCGCTGGAAGCCGGCGCTCAAACTCCGGAAAACGATGCGTCGCCATCTTGAAGATCACGAGGACCTCCGCAGCCGTCTCGACCGCGCCTTCCCAGCGATAAATTGATTCCACTCCGGGAAGAAGATTGGCGCAGGCGACGATCTTTGCTTCCACCAAAACGCGAGCCGCTTCACGCGCGACCGCCGCATCCGGCCAGGTGGTAAGAACCACGAAAACTTCCTCGCTCATTCCTCAGGCAGCCGCTGGCGCGAGTGCTTGCTGGCGAACGATCCAGCCGCCTCCCAGCACCTCATCGCCGCGGTAGCAGACCGCCGCTTGTCCCGGCGTGACCGCCCGTTGCGGAGTCTCGAACTTCACCCGAGCCGTGCCGTTTTCGCCGGGATAAACCGTGGCCGCCGCTCCCGCGTGTCCGTAGCGAATCTTCACCGTCGCGGGGAAAGGCGCCCCGTCCGAGCCATGCCACAGCGCGTGATCCATCTCGAACTCGCTCGTGATCAAATCTTCCGCATCGCCGACGATCACGCGGCTGGTCGCCGGATCGATATCGATGACATAACGCGGCCGAGGCGAGCCGCCGGGAACACCTTTGCGCTGGCCGATCGTGAAGAGCTCGATCCCGTCGTGGTCCGCCAGTCGCGCGCCGCTTTTGTCGTAAATGCCGCCGCGATGAAACTCATGTTCCCCAAGATGCGAGCGGAGGAAAGCCTTGTAGTCATTCCCCGGAACAAAACAGATCTCCTGGCTATCCACTTTGTCCGCGATTTTCAGCCCGAGTTCCCGCGCGATCCTCCGGATCTCCGGCTTCTCCATTCCGCCCAGCGGAAACAGCGCGCGCTGCAACTGAACCTGGCGCAAGCTGAAGAGAAAGTAAGACTGATCCTTACGCGGATCTTTTCCCCGCCGCAACACCGCGCGATCCGCATGATGCTCCACAATCGCGTAATGACCGGTGGCGATGAACTGCGCGCCGACCGCCTGCGCTTTGTTCCAGAGATTGCCAAACTTCACCTTCTCGTTGCACATCACGCACGGGTTGGGCGTCCGTCCTTTCCGGTATTCTTCCGTGAAGTAATCGATCACCGTCCGCTCGAAGTTCTCCGCTTCGTCCACGACATAATGCGGAATACCCAGCTTGAAGGCCACGCCGCGCGCATCGGCGATTGCCTGCGGTCCGCAGCACTTGTCTTCCGCACGCGAAAGACAATCCTGCGGCCAAACCTTCATCGTCACGCCGATCACGTCAAAACCCTGCTGCTTGAGCAGATAAGCCGCGACGGAGCTATCGACTCCGCCGCTCATGCCGATGACGACGCGTGCGGGCTTTGGGTTCATGGAAACGGGGGCGGAACGTAGGCGCACGCAGAGTTCCTGTCCAGCAGCGAAGGCCCGTGCCGCCCAGCTTCAAATCCTCCGCTTGCGCCCAAGCTACTGCAGAAAACGCGCGAGGTTTTCGTGCTCCCAAGCCTTGGCGCGGCGGAACCAATGAAACTGGCGTTCGCGCTCATGAAACTTCGCGTGATGCACGATGCGGCGGCCGCTGGAGTCATATTGATCGCGGACGACTGCGTGACACATTTCGTGGTACACGACGTATTCCAGAAACCAGGTCGGGACGAGTGCGCGATCGAGCAGCGGATGAATCCGGATCAGCCGATCTTCTTCCTGGATCGTCCCGAACACGATCTGATCCCGAGGCCGGCTTTTGCGTTTCCGGCTCCACTCGATCGTGTAACCGCGGAGCCGATTGCGGAAGTAACGCGCGTTCAGCTTCTCGAAAATGGCGCGCAGATTGAAGAAGCGACCCTGCGAGCTTTCCGGAAAATCAAACTGCCGCTGCATCGGCATCCGGGGTGAACACGCTTTGCGCTTGGGCGAAGCTTCAGCGCGCTGGCGAGCGGCGGCGGTGCGTTTACGAGTGGCCATGGAACCCTAAGGTAAAACGATGGGTGGGAGAGTAGGCGTGAGATCCGCGGCACTCAAGAATTGCTTTCCGCCGAAGCAGAGTTGGGAACGGGCCCGACGATTTGCTCCAGCCGCTTGAGTCGCGCCAGGAGCTTGGGCAGCCGACGGGCGGCAGCCATTTGCTCCTTTGCTTCCCGAATCGGGACCGCGGGTGAACCCCAGAGGATTTGCTTTGCTTCCACGTTTTTGCTGACCCCGCTGCGGGCGGCGACGGTGACGTTGTCCCCGACTTCGATATGTCCGACGAAAGCGGCCTGTCCGCCGACGGTCACGTGGTTCCCCAGCCGCGTGCTGCCCGCGATTGCCGTTTGCGCCACGATGATGCAGTGCCTTCCGATCACCACGTTGTGACCGATTTGAACGAGGTTATCGATCTTCGTTCCTTCCCCAATCCAGGTTCGCCCGAAGCGCGCCCGATCCACCGTGGTATTCGCGCCGATTTCGACGTCATCATCCACCCGCACAATCCCGATCTGCGGAATCTTGACGTGCCGGCCTCCGGATGGTTCGAAGCCAAAGCCGTCACTCCCCACGACGACTCCGCTGTGCAAGATCACCCGATCTCCCACCCAGCAGCGTGCCGCCACCGTAACGCGGGCAGCTAGCTGACAATCGGCGCCAATCCGGGCGCCATGGCCGAGGTAAGTCTGAGCTCCGATCACCGTGTTAGCGCCGATCTCGACGCCGTCCTCGATCACCGCGCAAGGCTGGACGGACACGTTTGCTCCCAGCTTGACGCCTTTGCCGAGCACGGCGGAAGGATGAACGCCGGGAGCAAATCGAGGTGGTTCGGGAGCAAACTTCGCGAGCAGTTGCGCGAAGGCGAGCGAGGGATTTTCGACCCGGATAACGACGGGCGCGACCGGTTCCCTGAACTCAGTCGGGACGAGCACCGCCGTTGCTCCGGAAGCTTTGAGCTGTGGCAGATATTTGGCATTTCCGAAGAAGCTCACGTCTCCTTCCACGGCTTCCGCGAGAGCGGCTGCTCCGGAGATGCGTTTCGCTCCGTCTGCCTCTGCAGCAAACTGGCCGCCCACGAGGGCGGCCAGTTCACGGACCGTGAGTTCCACGGAATTAAAAACTAAGGGCGCTTTGGCTTGGCGCCGGTGTCGGCTGGCTTGGACAAACCGAGCGGGTCAGCCTTCGGCGTGGCTGCAGGAGCAGGGGATTCCGCTGACTCCTTGCTGCGATTTTTGTTCAGCGCCGTGACGACATCCGGAGTGAAATCGTAACTATCCTTGGCGAAAAGAAGGATCGGCACGCCGTTGAGGCTGGGTCCGGAACGATCGAACACGATGTCGTAGTTCTCCGCCTTCACTTTGTCTCCGACGACCTTGTTGATTTCTTCCACAATGCCGGCGCGCATCCGCACGGATTGTTCCTGAAGCTGCTTTTCCCGGTTCGTCTGGAAGTCGCGGATCTCCCGATCTTTCAGCTGCAACTCACTCGCGCGCTCGCTGCGCGTCTTCTGCTTCGTGTCCTTTGCCTCCTTGCTCAGCTCCGGCTTGGCAATCTCTTCGTCCAGCTTTTGGACCTCGGCGAGGATCTTCTTCGCATCGTCCATGCGCTCCTCCATCTCTTTCTTCGCATCGTTCCGCTGCTGGTTGATTTTCGCCTCCGCTTCCTTGGTCTTGTAGTAAGACTCAAAGACTTTCTTCATATCGACGGTGCCGATTTTAGTCGTCACCGATTGGGCCGACGTGGTCGCGGGGTTGCCGGCGAGAAGAGCGGCGCCGAGAAGAGGAAGGAGGAGGTATTTTTTCATCGATGGTAGAGGGTAAAGCGGAGTGCCTGAGACGCGGCCTCGTCGGGTTCGTTCAAAAATCGGGAGCTGCAGCTAAAACTGGTAGCCGATGTTGAACTGAAACTTGCCGCTGGAATCGTTGAACTCGTCGGCCTGGAGCGGAATGCCGTAATCCAGCCGGACTGGGCCGATCGGCAGATCCAGCCGCACGCCGACGCCGACGTCGCTGTTCATCGTGCCGCCGAAGTCGTAGCTATCCGCGCTCACCGCACCGGCGTCGTAGAAGACCGCGCCGCGAACCTTGTCCACGATGGGGAAGGTGTATTCCACCGTGATGCGCCAGAGAGCGTTGCCGCCGATTGGCTCGCCGTCTTCGTCCTTCGGTCCGACATCGCGGAACTTGAAGCCGCGCAGATTATTGGCGCCGCCGAGATAGAGCCGGTCAAAGATCGGGACGCGTTCGCCGCCGGCCCAGGTGGTCACATTGGCCAGCTCGCCGTTCAGCGTCAGGATGGTATCCCAAGGCAGGTGAATGTATTTCGTTGCCTCCAGCTCAAAGCCGTAGATGTCCGTATCGCCGCCGAGAAAACCGCCAGCGACATACGCGGAAAGATCGATCAGTTCGCCCTTGCGCGTCAGGAAGACCGAGTCACGGGTGTCGTAGCGAACGCCGGAGGAAACCTGGCTCTTCAGGCGAGTTCCTCCCTCCGCGCGGATCTGTGCGGAGACATCTTCATCCACATTCAGGATGCTGATGTTTTCCAGCCGGTAGCCGACTCTTCCGGAAGTAAACTGGCCAAACCGTTTGCGGCTGGTCACATCGAAACCGTAGCGGCGCTCGTCGTACACGGAAGAAACGAAGGAAGCCTCCCGGTAAAACACCTCGGCTCCGAGCGAAATCTCGCGATCCATGAAGTAAGGTTCCGTGAGCGAAATCACGAAGTCCTTCCGGCGAGTTCCGTACTGGACTCGCAGCCGAAACTTCTGGCCGCCTCCCGTGAAGTAAGGCCAGCGAGTCACATCGAAGTTGCCCTGGGTGATTTCCGCGAAGCCGAGGAGATTCTCGATCGAGCTGAAACCCGCGCCGAAGTTGAACGAACCCGTGCGCTTTTCTTCCACCTGAATGTTCAGATCTTTGCGCCCGGGAATCAGCGTTTCCGAGGGATAAGCCTCGACCTTCGAAAAGTAGTTCAGGTTCCGCAGCCGTTCCTTGGAAGCATCCACCCGGACCGTGTTGAACACTTCGCCCGGTGCGACCGCCATTTCCCGGCGGAGCACTTTGTCTTTGGTCCGCGTGTTGCCCGAAATGTTGATCCGCTCGAGGTAGCTTTGGACTCCTTCATCCAGAGTGAAGGCGACGTCGATCACTTGCGGTCCGCCCGGCGTAGTCGTCGCTCCGGCCTGGAAGTCGATATATCCGCGCGCGCCGTAGAGATCCTGAATCGTCTTCACATCGGCGCGGACGCCTTGAGGAGAGTAGATTTCCCCGGTTTTGATCTTCGCGCCTTTGGTGAGTTCGTCCGTGGTGAAGACGTTTGCCCCCGTGTAGCTCACCTTGCCGACCCGATAGAGCGCGCCTTCGGTGATCGGGAAAACAATGTCCACCTTGGTGCCCTGGCGGGTGAGCCGCGGAGCGCCGACCTGGGCATCCACGTAGCCGCGGCTTTGGTAGAGTTCCCGGATCGCCCGGATATCTTCATCCAGCAGCTCCGCGTTGAGTCTTCCCGACTTGGAGAAGATGTTCAGCAAAGATTTCGGTTTGGTTTTCACCACCTTGCCGAGTTCGCCGCGGCTGAGCACCGAGTTGCCTTCAAACTTCACCGACCGAATCGCTGTTTTGCCGCCTTCGTTGATCGTGAACACCACGCGCGCCTTGCCCGTCTGCTCGTTCAACTCCGTGGCCGAAGTCACTTCCGCTTCCGTGAAGCCTTTGCTCCGGTAATATTCGGTCAGCTTCTGCCGGTCACGCTCCAGCGTCGCTTCGTTCAGAGCTTCGTTCGGCTTGCTCGTGATTTCTTTCCGCAACCGGCTCACCTTGATCTGCGTGGCTCCCTGGATCACGACTTCCGTTACGGAAGATTTCGCCTGAACGACGACGATCACTTTGACTCCGTCGGTCATCGGTTCGCCAAAGATCCGCACGTTGGCGAAGTCGCCGGTCCGATAAAGGTTCCGGATGTCTTCTTCCACCGCGAGCTCGGAATAAGCGCGGCCCACTCGAGTCCGCATATTGGCTAGAATCTTCTCGCGCGCCACGGCGCCCGCTCCGGCGTATTGCACATCGATCTGCCGGACGATCGGCGCTGCCGGAACGGGGCGGTCGGGCGCCTGTGCGAACGCGGATCCCATCGCCGCGATCAGCAAAGCGAGGACGGGGAACAGGCGGCGGAGGTGAATGGGCATAACGGTCTCGGAGTGCGCTCCAGAGCGGAAGTCCGGGCGAAACCCGCGTATAAGAGGGGTTGCCAGCGGACCCGTCAAGCGCCTCGTTGACCAAAAAAACCGGGCGGCCGAGGCACGAAGCCCCGACCGCCCGGTTGCCCATGAAAGTCTAAGTTACCGGCTGGTCGCGGCGACTGGCTGCCTGGCGACCGGAGCATTGCTGGCCAGCTGCAGGGAAGTGGCGGCGTGACGGTAGGTGCCGTTTTTTGCGTAGGAGTAAAGTGGGACGTAATCCCCGTT
>DASVRR010000106.1:0-14552 GCA_036388515.1 Chthoniobacteraceae bacterium
CACGCGGAAGATCGAGAGCCGGGTCAGACCGAAGAGCGCGGTGAGCTTCAATCCACGATATCGCAGGAAGCCGATCAGCCCGGCGACAATGATGAGGAACATCACGGAACCGGGAAGAACCTGACTGACATCCGTGGCCACGGCTGGCTCCGCGGTTTTCAAGATCGCCGCCGCGACCAGACCGGCAAAGGTGCTGGCCAGGACGAAGCTCACCAGCAGATCTGGAAGCTCGAGGCCGGCTGTTTGCACGCGACCGCCTGCTTCCCGCAGCCGGGCGAAAAGCTGCGAGTAAATCGCCACGCTGCCGGCGAGAATGCAGACGGCCAGCGCGCTGACCAACCAAGGAAGACTAAGGGCCGCCAGCGCCAAATTTAGGGCGCGTAAAAGCTGGGAAGAAAGTAGAGCCGGCCAGCTTCCAGCTTCGGCAGCAAAGACTCGGTGAGCTTCACCTCGACCGTGGTTTTCCCGCGGCTCTCGCTGTTCCCCAGCATCTTGAGCAAGCGCCCGAGTTTAAATGCCGACTCATAGCGGACCACGGTCGCGCCTTTGATTTGCGCCAGCTCGAGCGCCTTGGAGTAAGCGTCTTCGATCTCCCCCAAGCTGTTCACCAGATTCGCCGCCTGCGCGTCTTTGCCGGAGATCACGCGACCGTCGGCGACGGTGTTCCGCAGCTGGGTTTCATCCAGTTTCCGTTCCTTCGCCACAATCCCGACGAACTTTCCGTAGGTCTGCATCACCATCTCCTGCACGTAGGCTTTCTCCGGCTCGGTCATGGTGCGCGAACCGCTGAGCATGTCTTTGAAAGGCCCGCTTTTAAAAGTGACGGTGGAGAGCCCGACTTTCCCGAAGAGTTGCTCGTAGTTCAGCGTCTGCATGATCACGCCGATCGAGCCGGTGAGCGTGGTTTCATTGGCGATGATCCAGCTTCCGCCGCAGGCGACGTAATATCCTCCGGAAGCCGCGAGCGAACCCATGTAAACGATGACCGGCTTCTTCGCTTCATCCCGGATCTTCCGGACGGCATTGTAGATCATGTCCGACGCGGTCACTTCGCCGCCGGGAGAATCGACGTAGAGCACGACCGCTTTCACCTTCGCGTCTTCGCTCGCTTGTTTGCACTGCAGCTTCAGGTCGTCCACGATCGTCTCGCCGATCATGCCTGGTTCGGCCGAGGTGATGATGCCGCGCAGATAGATCACCGCGATCTTCGTGTCGGCGGTTTTGGCGTCGTTTTCGCCGTGAACATCGACCAGCGTGATTTCATCGAAACGTCGCGCCTTGTTCGTCCCGAGGCTGCCGGCATTGCTCGCGCTGCCGGCGACAATGAAGATCAGATTAAAGAGCAAACTGAGGCAGAGGATCACCACGAGAGCGACTCCCAAGCATCCAAATTTCTTCTGCGTCATAGCGCGGTGAAGGTGAAGGAGCGGCTGCGGTTCCGCAAGTTGCGATTCCGCCGGGCGCGATGCGGAAGCCGCGGCGTTTCCGGCTTGCCGGAGTCGTTCGCCGGGCGACTAATCGAAATCCTGAATGACCGAAGAACCTGAAGAGCTCGACGACGCGGATGGGGAAGAAGCTGGGGATGAGTTGCTCGAGAGTGCGCGGCGGATCCAGTTTGCGCCGGCGGACTATTTCATCCGCGCGGAGATGGCGGATTTGTTTCCCCGCGTCGGCCCGCTGGAAGTGGACATCGGGAGCGGCGAAGGGTCGTTCATCCGCGCGCTCGCCCGGAAGCATCCGGAACGAAATTACCTCGGCATCGAGCGGCTGCTCGGGCGCGTGCGGAAGACCTGCCGGGCGGCGGCGCGCGAAGGTCTCACGAACGTCCGGATGCTGCGCCTGGAGATCGCGTATGCGCTGCGGTATTTGCTCCCGCTGGAATCTGTGTCGGTGGCGCATGTGCTTTTTCCCGATCCCTGGCCAAAGCGCTACCATCACCCGCGGAGATTGATTCAACCGGGCTTCATGGAAGCGCTCCACGGCATCCTCGCGCCGGGCGGCGAACTGCGGATCAAAACGGATGACGAGCCGTATTTCCTCTGGATGCAAAAGGTCCTGGAGAAAGCGAAGGGTTACGAGCCGCTCGAGTGGCCGGAGGATCCGGAAGTGCCGCAGACGGACTTCGAACAGCGCTTCGTCGCGCAAGGGTTGCCGATCTATCGCGCGCGGCTGCGGAAGATCTGATCTCCGACGAAAGCGCGCGCCTCCCAAGCGTCGCGCTGCAGCTTGACCGCCACGGCGCCGGTGCGCTCCTGGCGGAAGACGACGATCCCGCGGGCGGTGAGTTCTTGCTCCCAAAGCTCCAGAGTCTCCGTCGCAGTCCCGAGCGGAGCGCGGCCGCAGATCACCGCGCCGGGAGCGACGCGCGTGACGAAGTCGAGTGTTCCGGAAAGATCCCGCGCGTGCCGGCTTTTCACCAGCAGATCGCTGCGAAGATCCGGCTCATTCGCGAGCAGCCATTGCTCCGTGGTGAAGCCGCTGTCGGACATGAAGAGCACTCGCGTCGAGCCCGTTTGCAGCTGCAGGACCAGCGCTTTGTCGTCCGCCGCAGTTTTGCTCCAGCCGCTCGGAGGAAAGAGCACCCGCAGCGAAATCTCGGGCGTGAGCCGGATCCAGTCGCCGCGTCGGGCGAGCGCTTTTCCGAGCGATCGGCTCTGCAGTTCGGCGTGCAGTTTCTTCCGGAAAGGCGAGCGGTCGCGGAGCGGAGAATCGAAGATTTGTTCCGGATGAAAGTCGTCGAGAGCGGTGATGCTTCCGCCGAGATGATGCGAGTCTCCGTGCGTGAGGAGGAGACCGGCGAGCCGGTTCACGCCACGCGTGCGCAGATAGGGAAGAACGATGTGTTCGTAGTGAAACTGGCTGCCGCAATCGATGAGCCAATCTCGCTGCCCGGAACGAAGATGAATCGCGCCACCTTCGCCGACATCCAGGATCTGCAACTCGCAAGCCGGCGCGGTCCGGAAGCTCGGCAGTTCCACATAAACGTGACCGCCGGGAATGCTCGCGAAGCCTTTTACCACCAGCAACAGGAGCTTTGCCGCACACCAGTTCGCGTGGTTGAAAAGCGCGGCGAGCGGCGGGCAGATTCCGCAGAGCAAAGCGGCCACGCCGAGCGCCAGGACACAAAAGGCGAGCGGGACGGCGAGTAGATTGGCGAAGATGGAAGCGGGTGAGAACAGGTGGAAATATCCCGCGGTGAAGACGAGCGAACCGAGCCAGGCGGAGAGCGTCACGCCGAGTGAAAGCGCGATTACTTGCGCGGCGATGGCGCCCCAGCGTTGCGCGCGATTCCAGAGCAGACGCGGGAGGAAGACGTCGGGCCGGCCGAGTGGTTCGAAGCGGCGGGCGATGCGATTTGCGAGGAAGACAATGGTGAAAACCAGGACGAACGAGAACTGAAAGCCGGGCGAGAAAAGTTGGTTGGAATCCCAGGCGAGGATGAGGAAAGCGGCGGCCGACAGGCTGTTGTAGGAAACCGTGCGGCGGTCCACGACGGGTCCGAGCAAGAGCAGCGAACCCATGATCGTCGCCCGGACACAGCTCGCACTGAGGCCGGTGACGATCGCGTAGAAAATCAGGATTGGCAGGGTGACGGCGACCGCGCCGCTTCCGGTGATGCGCATCGGCTTGAGGATGCCGATGACAATGGCGGCGAGCATCGCGACATTCAGGCCGCTCACCGCGAAGAGGTGCAGCGTGCCGGTTCGCTGGAAGAGTTCCTTGGTCTCGGCCGGGGTTTCTCCGCGAAGCCCGAGCACCATGCTGGTGATCAGCGAAGTGATCTCCGGGGAATCTTCCAGGCCGAGCACGAGCCGGCTTTTGATCCAGCTCTGTGTGGCATTCGCGAACGACTTCAATGCGTGACCGTGGCCTCGGCTCTCGACGCGTGCGTCGGTGGCAAACCGCACATCGATTTCCGAGTAGATGCCTTGCCGCCGAAAGTGCTGTGTGAAGTCGAACTGACCGGGATTGCGGTTCGGCTCCAGATTGTGAGCGCTGCCGGTGAGGATGACGCGGTCTCCGTAGCTCGGCAGCGGTCCAGCCCAATTGACGGTGAGCAAGAGGCCCTCGGCTCGGGATTGTCCCGCCGGCTCCAACTGCTCCACCTTGAACCGAAAAGATCCGGTCTGGTGACGCGACCAGGTGCGGAGTGGCTCAGGCTGGCTCCAGACGAGTCCGGTGGCCTGAACCACGCGAGGCCCGCCGGAGAGTTCCCGTTGGAGCGCGCGCGCCGCGTGTCCGTGGAAGCTCATGGTGTGGATTCCTCCGAAGGCCAGGGCGGTGAGGATCCAGCAGGTCACCGCGCGCGGCCGCAGGCATACGACGACTCCAGCAAAAGCGGCGGGGATCAGCCACCAGAGAGGATTCGCGGGCCATCGGTCCGCCGCGAAGATGCCGAGAACCGCCGCGAGCGCCAGGCCACTGAACGGCTGACGGGGACGAAGCTCCGGCAGAGTCATGCGCCGGATTGTTCGGCAGGATGAACGGAGCGGCAAGGCTCGTCTGCCCCGCAACCGAAGATGCGCGGGCGGAAGCTAAGGCGCCTTTGCGCTGCGCTGGTAATACTCCGGATAACGGCTCTGGAGCAGGTTGAGCGTCTTCTTCGCTTCCGCCTCGTCACCCGCTTTCTTGTAAGCCGCCACCGACTTCTCCAAGGCTCGCGGCGTCACCGTTTCGTCGTCGATCACCAGGCTCACGCTGCGATACAGCTTGGCCGCTTCCGGAAAGTTGCCGCGCGCCATCTGGATGTCGCCCGCCGTGATCCGGCCTTCGCCGTTGAGCGCGCCTTCCGGTTGCAAGCTCAGCGCTTCATCCGCAGCTTTCTGAGCGGCGTCAAAATCGCGGGTGCCAATCAGCGCCTGCGCCAGTTCCAGCTGACCCGTGGCGCGCGGAACCGGTTCCTTCACCGCCCCGAGATAGGAGCGCAGCGCTTCGGCGGATTCCTTGAATTTCCCGAGCTTCAGCCGACTCCGCCCGAGGAACAGAAAGTCGTTTGGCGCCGCTTCATCCCGGGGCGTCAGCATGGCGAAGTAGCTCTCCGCCTTCTCGAAGCTGTCCTCCTTGTAGAGCTCCGTGCCCAGCCAACGCAGGATCTGCGCGGGCACTTTTTCCTTCCCGCCTTTCGCGTAGATGTCGATCTCCCTGGAAGTCTCCACGCGGTCTTCCAGGTTAAATGCCGCCAGCAAAACCAGGAAGCTGGCCTTCTCGAAATACTCCTCTTTGTCGAGTTCACGAGCGGTGCGAAGTGGCTCGATCGCTTCCTTGTAGTTTTTCGCTTCGAACGCTGCGGAACCAATCCAGTAGTTCGCCTGCGCTTTGGCCGGGGTTTGCGGATAATCCTTGAGCAGCGTCTTAAAAGCGTCCGCCATTCCGGTCGTGTCGCCTTGCTGGCCGAGGATCAAGCCCTTCTGCTGCAACGCCAACTCTCGCTCCTTCGCCTTGGGGAACTTCGAGATGAGCTGGTCGTAATCCTTCAACGCCGCCGGCAAACTTTTCTGACCCTGCTGCGCCAGACCGCGCTGGATCAAAGCGTACGGCAAAGACTTGTGCGTGGGATTTTGGTCGATGAATGCGCTGAACGCTTTGATGCCGCGATCGATGTCCTTCAGCTGGAGATAACAAAAGCCAAGCTTGAATAACGCTTCCGCTTTCAACGCGCCGGTGAGCGTCCGGGAAAGTTCGAGCGCCGAGTAGAGCGGAACCGCATTTTGATAGTCCTGCTTTTTGAAGAAGCTCTCCGCGCGCATCAGCGTGGCTTGATCGCGCTCGGGTGCTTCCGGATTCGTCACGAGATATTTGTCGATCTCCACGCCGAGACTCGGGTCATCCGAGTAGTAGAGCATTTTCAGCCGCTCAAACTGCGCTTCACGACTTTGCGCGGTGTTCGGGAAATCTTTGAGCACCTGGTCGTAAAGCTTCCGCGCTTCATCGGGCTTGCTGAGTTGTCGATGTGCGTTGGCGACCAGGATCAACAGCTCGGCCTTGGACTCGGCGGAAAACTCCGCGCCGACTTCGGCGTAGGTTTTCACGACCTGATCAAACTTCCCCGTGTTGTATTGAAGCCGGAGCAAACCGATCCGCGCCACCTCGCGCCACTTGGCATTGCCGGACATCTCCGCGGCTTCCTTCAGTTCCTTTTCCGCTTTCGCGTTTTGCTCCAGGTCGATCATCCACAAGCCGCCACGCACCGTGGCTTCGATCTTCAAATCGGGGTTTTCGGTTTGCTTCGCGAGCGCCTGGATTTGCTTCAGCGCATCCGCTGTGCGCCCCGAATCTTTGAGGAGTAACGCCAGGGAAAGGCGGCTCGCATCGTAGAACGGATTGTTTTCCGCACTGGCCAGCAGGTCTTCGTAGCTGGTGCGCGCATCCATCTTTTGCCCCAGCGCTTCCAGACATCGCCCGGTGTAAAACTTCGCCGCATTCGCGACCGCCGGCTCTTTCAACCGCACGGATGCCTTTCGATAAAGCGGCAGCGCTTCACGGTATTGCTTGTCCTGGTAATAGATCTCCGCCAGCCGGAAAGCTGCCGGTCCGATAAAGTCGCCGGTGGTGAATTGATCGAGCAGCGTCTCGTAGGAATTCTTCGCCCCGTTCAGAGAACCGGTCCGCCGATAGGATTCGCCGAGCCGGAAGAGCGCCGTCGCACGTTCTCCCGCGCCGGCAAACATCCCGAGGTAGCGCTCATATTCCGGCGCCGCCTGCTCGAACATCTTCTTCACATAGAAGCCATCAGCGATCTCCAACTGAACCTGGTCCGCAGTCTTCGCCGTCGCCGTGGGACCGACGCGGATGGTTCCGGGTTCGTCCGGTTCCGGATCTTGCGCGGCCGCGGGAGTCGGCGCGACCTGCGGCTTGGGAGTTGCCGCGACGAGTTTCGGTGTCGTCGGCGTGGAAGACGGCGTCGGGTCCGGAACAGGCGCCGGCGCGGGCGTGGCTGCTGGTCGTTCCACCGGGATCGCACGCGGAATTGGTCGCTCGACTGGGACGGCGCGTGGCACCGGCCGGGTTTCGTCCAGGCGAAAAGGCTTCCGCAGATCGGCGGGATTTCCGGGAGCCGGTTTCTGCGCAAACGCCGGGGCGAGTTGAGCCGCCAGCCCTGCTGCGACCAGGGTCGAGACCAGCCGTGGACGCCGCTTCATTCGACTTTGCCGGTGGCAAACGCCACGTTCCAGATGTTCGCCTGCCGGCAGATGTCCATGATGTTCACGATATACTCATATTTCGCGTCTTTGTCCCCGCGCAGGATGATCGCGTAGTCCGGATAAAGCCCCGCGAGTTCGCGCAACCGGCTGAGCAATTCCGCTGGCGGGACGGGTTTCCGATTCCAAACCACGCTGCCGTCCGCCTTCACATTGATCACCGTTTGATTCACCACGGGATTGGATTCCTTGGCGTTCTGCGCGGTCGGGACCTTCACATCGAGTTCCATTTCCTTCCGGGCAAAGCTCCAGGTGATGATGAAAAAACAAAGCAACACCAACAGCACGTCCACCATCGGCGCGATCTGAAAACCCATCACCTCTGGCGCCGAGCGTTTGCGAAACTTCATCCCGGGCTCGCTTTAAAAGTCTTCGTCCACCGCCACCCGCGACGACTCGCGTTTCCGGGTGTAGTTCAACGCAATCAGCCCCAGCACATGCGTGGACGCAATCTCCAGGTCGGAGATGAGGCTTTGCACCCGGTTCCGGAAAAGCCCGTAAAAGCCCATGGCGATGATCCCCAGGATCAATCCCGTGGCGGTGGCCACGAGCGCTTCGGAAACTCCGCTCGCCAGCAAAATGTCGCGCGAAAGAGTGGCGTCTCCGCTGCCGAGTTTGGCAAAGGCGCGGATGATTCCGACGACCGTCCCGAGCAGGCCGATCATCGGAGCAAGCACGCCGATGTCCGCGAGATAAGTCACGCGATGCTGGAGCGAAGCGGCTTGGGAAGAACCTTCCGTCTCGGCGATGTCGCGCACGGTTTCGTAGGAAGCACTCGGATTCTTCGTCGCAAAATCCAGCGTCCGCTGCACCACCCGCGCGACGGCTTCGCTATGTCTGCTGGAGATCGCGAGCAGTCCGAGATAGTCGCGCTTCTTGAGCAATACTTCCGCAGTGTTCATGTAGTGCGGACTGACGATTGCACTGCGGCGCAGGCTGAAGAGATACGCCAAAACGAGCATCACCGTGACGACCGAGAGCACCGCCAGCGGGATCATCGCCCAGCCGCCATCCTGGATCAGCTTGAGGAGCGTGACCGTGGCGGCTTCCGGCTGCGCCGCTCTGGAAGCCGAGCGAGCTTCCTTCGCTGGAATGGTGATGAGTTCATCCGCATCAGCCGCGCGGCGATCCGGCTGGGCGGGAGCGGCTTGCGCCAGAAGGACCGGAGCTGCCGGCAAACTGGGCGCGGACTCCTGCCCGAAAGCCACGGCCGCTCCGAGGATCAGGGCAAAAAGAGGAGCGGTTCGTTTCATGAAACTGTGGGCGCACACAGTAGCGGAGCGCCGGGTCGATGCAACCCCGCCGTCCGCGTGGTCCAGCAGCTTTGCGCAGGTGCGTTTCTTCCCGAAGTGCGGAGCAAGCGGAAGCTCGTCGGCGAATGCCGGCTTGCAGCGGACGGCCCGCTGCTACGGAAGAATGTCGGCGACTGCGATGGGACGGTCCGGGAAAGCAGCGGGCGTGAGCATTTCTCCGGAAGAGCGGTGGAAGGTTTCGGCGTAACTTTCTCCTTGCGGCTGCCGGTGCACTTCCACCCGCGATTCGGTCAGATTGACGATCCAGTACTCCGGAATGCCGCTGCGAGCATAGGCGCGGAGTTTTGCGAAAGAGTCGTAGTGCAGCGAGCTGTCGGCCACTTCCACAGCGAGGAAGACGTCAGCTGGGGAAGGTTTCTCGAGGCTGTCATCGATGCTTAACGCCAGCAGGAGAATGTCGGGCTGCGGCTCGGAAAAGCTGTCGAGGACCACTGGGCTCTGGCAATCGACAAAGCAAAGGTCAGCGTAATGTTTGGCGCATTGGTTCAGCAGTCGCCGAACTGACTTGAAATGATAGATTCCGCCGGCGCGGCGGCGGATGATTTCTCCGTCGAGCAACTCGACGCGATTGTCATCGTGGAAGACTCCGGCTTCCCAAAGCATCTCGTATTGCTCCACGGAAAAACGAAAAGTCTCCGCGTGCGCGATCATGGCTCCAACCGTGCCGCGGCGGAATCATGCAGGCAAGCGCGTGATCACGGCGCGCAGGCCACTTTCCATTTGAGGAAGACGACGCCGGAACCGATGAAGACGGCGCGACATGGAACTTCCCCGCGAAAAGCCCGACCCGAAAATGAAGCTGCGCGATGTTCCGCATAAACCGGGCGTCTATCTGATGCGCGATCGCTTCAACCGCGTGATCTACGTGGGGAAGGCGCGGAATCTCCGCAAACGCGTGAGCCAATACTTCACCGCTTCGCGGCAAATGCGGGCCGACCTGAAGACGCGCGCCTTGCTCGACAGCATCTGGGATTTCGAGTGGCACACGGTGAACAGCGAACCCGAGGCGATGCTGCTGGAAGGCCGGCTGATCAAGGAATTCCGGCCGCGCTACAACATCAGCTTCCGCGACGACAAACGCTTTCTGCTGGTGAAAGTGGATCCGCGCGACGAATGGCCGCGTTTCCGCCTGACGCGGATGAAGAATGACGAAGGCGCGCGTTATTTCGGACCATTCGCTCATGCCGGCGCGCTGCGGCAGACGCTGGCGTTTATGCGGAAGAAATTTGGCGTGCTGACTTTCGGCCGGGGAAATCCGAGCCAGCGCGAACTGAAGTCGTCCACTTACCAAGTGCCGATGAAACTCGCGGATTCGACCGTGGAGCAATACTGCGAGCGGGTGGAGCGCGCGTGCGAGTTTCTGGAAGGCCGCTCCAAGGAAGCGATGGCGGAACTCGAAGCGGAAATGCACGCGCTCGCGGCGAAGCTGGATTTCGAGCGGGCCGCCGAGTTGCGGAACATGCTGGACGATCTCCGCCGCACGACCAAGCCGATGGCCCGCTACACGCGCGACCAGCGGCATCGGCTCGGCACCACGCGCACCATCGATCCCACGGCGGACATCGCCGCGCTGGCGGAAGCGCTCCAGCTCGGCCGCCCGCTGCGCCGCATGGAATGCTTCGACATCTCGAACATCAGCACCACGCATGTCGTCGCGAGCATGGTTTGCTTCGTCGATGGGCGCCCCGCGAACCAGCAATACCGGCGCTACCGGATCCGCGCCGTCGCCGGTCAGGATGATTTTGCGAGCATGGCGGAAGTGGTGCGCCGCCGGTATTCCCGGGTGTTGCTGGAAGCTCGCGAGAGTGGGGAAGGCCGCGCTCGCGTCGAAGGTCAAGGGACGAAAGTCGAAGGCGATGATTCGCCGGAAGCGGTGATCGATCTCTCGCCGGAGTATTCCCAGGAAGATCCCCGCGCAGCTCTCGAGCGCTTGGCTGCCGCCGAGCCTTCGACCTTCGATCCTCGACCTTCGACCTCCTTCGTCCGCCTGCCGGACCTGGTCATTGTCGATGGCGGCAAAGGTCAGCTCAGCTCCGCGTGCCGCGAGCTGCAGCGGCTCGGTTTGCACGATCTGCCGATCATCGGGCTCGCCAAGGAGTTTGAGGAAATCTACCGCCCGGATCGGCCGCTGCCGCTGCGGCTTTCGCACGAAAGCGGCGCGCTCAAACTCCTCCAGCGGATCCGCGACGAAGCGCATCGCTTTGCCAATGGCTACCATCAGCTCCTGATGAAACGGCGGATCGCGGAGAGTTTGCTGGACGATTGCCCCGGCGTCTCGCAGCACCGGAAGCAAATCCTCCTGCAGGAATTTGGCAGCGTCGCCCGGCTGAAGCGCGCCACTGCGGAAGAAATCGCCGCGACCGAAGGAATCGGCCCAAAGCTCGCGCAGCAAATCGTCGCCTTCCTTGCCGAGCGGGGATGATTGGCTCTGCTAACGCTCACCCATCGTGAAAGTCCGCGAAATGCTGAAACTGATCGAGAGCAGAGGCTGGTATCTCGATCGCACCCGTGGAAGTCATCGGCAATACAAGCACCCGACCAAGTCCGGGTTAGTCACCATTCCGGGCAAACCCGGCGACGACCTTGCGCCTGGCACGCAGTCCAGTATCCTCAAGCAAGCCGGACTGAAATGAACCGCTATCTGATCATCATCGAAGACACCGCCACCGGATTCTCCGCCTATTCGCCGGACCTTCCCGGCTGCGCGGCCACCGGCGCGACGCGCGAGGAAGTAGAACGCGAGATGCACGACGCCGTGGAATTTCATCTGGAAGGACTCCGCCTTTCCGGCTTCGAGGTTCCCGCGCCGCGCTCTCAAGCCTCGTACTGCGAGATAGCGGCCTGATCCCACGGATGATCAGAGAAACCGCGCGACCCACTCGGCGAGGTGTTCGCAGAGCGTCGCTTTGTCCGTCAGGTGCAGCAACGATTGGCCGGGCTGGTAGAAGCCAAAACCCGAGCCGTAAGCCGCGCCGTTGATCACGCACGCATCGGTCCGGCTCTCCTCTAGCTGATGCGCCGCAGCGAGGAGGCTGTCGGCGCGGTTTCCTTGCAGCTCGTATTTCCAGCCGACGATCCGGCTGTTAGGGAAAAGCGGGCGCAGCTCGGGAATCAGCTTTGTGGCAGGCTCCAGAGTGAGCGTCAGGCCACCTTCGCGTGACGGGATTTTGAGTCCGGCGAGTTCGTGGCCGTCGCTGGATTGCACGCGGCGGACGCGGTAATCGCTCAGCGCCGCCGCATGGAAGACGGCAGCCACTTCGCCCCGATGCTGGAGGCTGGTGAGCGCCGTCCGGAGGTTTTCATTCGTGCCAAACGGAACCACGCGCGCGTCGGTCACCCGCTCCTGAGTCGTGGCGCCGACTCCCTTGAAGCAAATCACTTCGAAGCCCGCCTGCGCCAGCCGGTTGGTCAGCAAAACTCCGAGTTCGCCCGTGGAGAAGTTCGTGATGCGCCGGACCTCATCGATCGGCTCGTAGCTGGGGCCGCACGTAACCACTAGGCGCATATGGAACAATGAACACTACTCCGCGCCGGGAGGGAAAAAGAATTCACACGCTGCCCCGGCTGCGTTTTCCTCCAGCTCACCGCACCGCTTATGGATCGAACCACCGCCATTCAACACATCCGCGACGCCTGCAACGAAATCGCTGGGGGAATCACCCGGCTGCATCCGCTGCTGCCTTCGCTCGACGACGAACCGACCAAAAGCGAGATCATCAAGGCGCTCTTCGACCTGACCCGCAACGTGGAGATCGTGAAGAAGCAAGTGATGCGACTGGAGAAGCGCGACGACAGCGGATTGCTGTAAGCTCGTTGTTTCCGCTACACCGCGTAATTCAAGTTCTGTTCTCGCGTGAAGACTCGAACAGCTGTCATCTTGAGCGTCATTGCCGCAGCGGCTCTCACGGTTTGTCAGCGGGCAACAGTCATAGGTGGGGATGAGTTTTCTTTAGTCGGTCCAGAGCAGCACAAGGTCTTTAGCTACGGATTCCCTTTTCGCATTGTCGAATCTGCCGCCGTATTTGCAGAGCGAACGCCGCCTTGGGAAATTCCCCTCCGACTCGGCGGTAACTTCACCGCATTTCTGATCTTGGGCTTATCGGCAGTATGGATTGCGGGGCGTCTTTCCCGAAAAGCCGGATGAATTTTGGAGCCCGCCGTCTGAGCCACGCGATGACAGCAAATTGCTGTAAGGAATCCGTCTGCCCTAAGAAAAAGCTTCCCCTTGCTGCAAGTCTCTGGCAACTACCGTGCATGAAATTTGTCCGGCCAGGTATTTTGTTCCTCGCGGTGGCGTTCATCCCGAATTTCGGGCGAGCGCACGAGAGTTTTCTTCCGCTGCATCATCATTCCAGCTCGCACACGCACTCGATCGGTGGGGAGGAAGCGCATTCCCACGCCCATGAAGGAGGGAAAGATGTCCGCTCGCATTCGCCCCATTCCACGGCGGAGCATCGCTTCGCTTTTGCCGCCGGCGGCCGTTTCACCCGTTATTCCCTGGAGGGAGAAAAGGCGCATCTCTGGGAAACTGGCGTCGGTTTCGATTACGCAGTTTTGCCCTGGCTGCATCTCGGCGGTGACGTTTCCTACGGTTGGTTTGACAGCGACGCCGGCCGCGCCGCCGGGCTGCTCGCGCCACATGCTCACGTGGACTTTCACATCCCGATCGCACCCGCGTGGGAAGTGATCGCTGGGTTCGAAGTCGGCTTTCCCGGTGGGGAAGAAGCGCTGGTGGGGAAGCATTGGGAACTCGCGCCGCACGTGGAGCTGCGCTACGACCGCGGCGGATGGTTTGCGGAAGCAGGAGCCAGGCTGGTCTTCGTCACCGGGGAAGATAACCATGAGCACGAACACGCGGCGCATGAACATGCGGAAGAAGCCGGCGAAACCGAGGAGCACGGCGAAGAGGAAGAGCATCATGGGGAAGAAGAAGCGCACGGGGAAGAGGAGCATCACGAAGCTGGCGCGACCCACGTGCATGCCGCGGATTTTCACGAAACGGTGGAACCTCACGGAGAGCGCGAGCTGCAATACTCGGTCGGCGTCGGCGTGAGGCTGCTCCAGAAGCGGCTGACCCTGGAGACGCAGCTCACCGGAGTCCGGGTGCTCGCGGGCGAAACTCCGGCGGATGATTACCTGCGCGCCGGCGTTCGCGGCTCGTGGGCTCTCACCGAGCGGGTTTTGCTCACGACCGAAGGAAGCATCCCCATCACGGATGCGGAACGCAACCAATGGCAGACGAGCATGGGCGTGCGGGTGAGTTTTTAGAGCGGTTTAGATAATTCTGTAGCCACTCCTCGCGGAAGGTCGGAAGCGATCGGGAGGGCATCGCGCTGTCGATGCCTTGGCGGGACCACCGCGGAAGCGACAGCGCGCTTCCCTCCATTCGCCAGCGGGAGCTCAGCCGTGAGCGGATGCTTTCCCCAGCGCCGCGGCGGTGAAGATGAGCGGGTAAAGCCGCTCGTAGTACCAGAGTTTGGCGAAGTAAAAGCCGATCGGAGCGGCTTCGCGCCAGGCGCCGGACTCGACTCGTTCCACCAGCCAGCGGACGCCGGCTTCCGCCGCGCGCACTTCCGCACCGCCGGCGAGCGCTTCCACCCCGAGCGCGGTTTCTTCCACCGACGACGGCACTCCGCGGACGCCGCCCCAGCCGCCGTCTTCGTTTTGTGCGGAGACGAGCCACTTCACTCCGCGCTCGAGCAGCTCCGGCGGAAGACGCGCGCCTTTGAGCTGGAGCTCGCGCAGCGCGAGGACGACGTGCGCGGTGCCGTAGAGCGGATTCTCGTCGAGCGGCGCGTGTTCATTCCCAAACCAAAGCGGCACCCACGCGCCGTCCGGACGCTGCGTGGCGAGGAGATAATGCAACGCTCGATCCACCGCGCGGTTTAGCAGCGGGCGAGTGGATCGCGTCCAGTGCGGATGCCACGCGGCCCAGGCCCGAAGCGCGTGCGCCGTGAGATCCGGACTGCTGCGATCGAAAGGCAATGTTCCCCAGCCGCGGCAAAAACTGGGGATGCCGCCGTCGCGATTTTGCAGGCCG
>DASVRR010000107.1:0-23508 GCA_036388515.1 Chthoniobacteraceae bacterium
CCGGCGCGACTCAGACCCGCGAGGAGCTGGAAAAAATTGCGCGGCTTTGCGTGCAGCACGATCTGGTGGTGCTCACCGACGAGATCTACAGCGAACTGACTTATGACGGCGCGCCGCACGTTTCGATTGCCGCTTTGCCGGGAATGCGCGAGCGCACGGTTTTCCTCCACGGCTTTTCCAAGGCGTTCGCGATGACTGGCTTCCGGATCGGCTACGCGTGTGCCCCAGCGGTGCTCACGGAGGCAATGATGAAGGTGCATCAATATGCGATCCTTTGCGCGAACACGATGGCGCAAGACGCGGCGATCGAAGCGCTGGAAAACGGTGCCAAAGACGTGGATGCGATGCGGAAGGAATACGAGCTGCGGCGCAACTTCATCGTCCGCAGTCTGAACGATCTCGGGCTAAAAACCTTCAAGCCACTCGGCGCGTTTTACGTCTTCCCGAACATCACCAGCACCGGTTTGAGCAGCCGCGAGTTTTCGCTCCAGCTCCTGGAGAAAAAGAAAGTCGCGTGTGTGCCGGGGCCGGCCTTCGGTCCGAGTGGGGAAGGTTTCATCCGCTGCAGCTACGCCACCGGGCTCGAGCAGATCAAGGAAGCCGTCGAGCGGATTGCGGAGTTCGTTGCGGAGGTCAAACCACGATGAAAGCCACGGTTACGAAAGCCGTTCTGCTGGCCGCCGGCAAAGGAACGCGGATGCGTGAGCTCACCAATGAGCTCCCGAAGCCGATGATCGAAGTCCGCGGCAAGCCGATCCTGCTGCATATCGTGGAGGGTTTGCGCGCTGCTGGCGTGACGCACTTTCTGATCGTCGTCGGTTATCGCGCCGACGTGGTGCAGGAGTTTTTCGGCGATGGATCAAAGCTGGGCGTCTCAGTGGAGTATGAAACGCAGGTCGTTCAGGATGGCACCGGGCGAGTGGTGGAACTTGCGAAACGTTTTGCCGGAAGCGACGCGTTCATCCTGAGCTACGGCGACATCCTGGTCGATCCGCAGAACTATCCCCGTCTCGCCACGCTCGGCGATGCGGAAGCTTTGATCAGCGTGAAACATAATCCCGGCGAGATTTCCAAAGGCGGCGCGGTGTTCGTCAACGAGCGTTTCGAAATGACGGATTTGCGGGAGAAGCCGCAACCCGGCGAGCAGACGAGCCCGTGGTACAACGCGGGCATCTACACCTTTCGTCACAGCATTTTTGAGTTCACCGCGAAGCTGGAAAAGTCGCCGCGCGGCGAATATGAGCTGACCGATGCCATTCGTGCTCTCGCGCAAAGCGGCCATCTGGTGCAGGCGCTGGAACTCGCCGGCGACTGGGCGGATGTCCGCGATCCCGAGGTACTGGCCGAACTCAACGCGGAGCGCTGACCGGCTCCGGAAGCAACTCGAAGCGTCGTGAGAATCGCCGTCATCGGCGGTGGTCCGGCTGGACTTCGCGCAGCGGAAATCGCCGCGGCCGGCGGCGCCGAGGTCACGCTTTTTGAGGCGAAAGCCTCCGTCGGCCGGAAGTTCCTCGTGGCCGGCCGCGGCGGTCTGAATCTCACCAAAGCGGAGCCGCCGGAACAGTTTGCCGCGCATTACTCCGGACCGGATCAACCGCGCGCGTTTTGGCCGCAACTGATTGCCGGCTGCCCGCCGGATGCCGTTCAAGCTTGGGCGGCGGATCTTGGAATCGAAACCTTCGCCGCGTCCACACGTCGCGTTTATCCCCGTGGCCTCAAAGCCGCGCCTCTCCTTCGCCGTTGGGTCGGACGACTCCGGAGTTCCGGAGTTCACTTTGCGATGCATCACCGCTGGACCGGAGTTTCTCCCCATGGTGCGATTCGCGTCGTTTTTGACGTGAAAGGCGAAACACGGACGATGGAGACGGATGCGCTGATCCTGGCTCTCGGCGGCGGCTCGTGGCCCTCGACCGGATCCGATGCTGCCTGGACGCCGATCCTGCGCGAACTCGACGTTGCGGTGAGTCCCTTCCAGCCGGCGAACTGCGGCTGGGAACTTTCCTGGCCGGCTCCTTTGCTCACCGCAGCCGAAGGGCAGCCGCTGAAAAATGTCGCCGTTACTGCCGGAACCAGCACCGCGCGGGGCGAATTGCTCATCACCAGCTACGGGCTCGAAGGCGGCGCGCTTTATCAGCTCAGTCCCGAGTTGCGATCGCTGGACGAACCGAAGATCTCCGTGGATCTAAAGCCGGATGTTCCGGCGGAGCGCCTCGCCGCTCGTCTGTCCGGAGTGACTCCGGAGCGTCTTCTGCTGGAAGCAAAATCACGCTGGCGCTTGAGCAAAGCGGCGTTCGCCGTGCTCGAGCAGGCCGCAACTTCCAGCAAGCCCGCGTCTTCCCTGGCGCTGGCCACGCTGGCGAAAACGCTGCCATTGCGCCTGCTTCGTCCCCGCCCGTTGGCGGAGGCGATTTCTTCCGCAGGCGGCGTCTGCTGGAGTGAGCTGGATGAAAACCTGATGGTGCGCCGATTGCCCGGGGTTTTCGTCTCCGGCGAGATGATCGACTGGGAAGCCCCGACCGGCGGCTACCTCATCCACGGCTGCCTCGCCACCGGCGCCCACGCCGCCCGCGGAGCTCTCGAGTGGCTGCGCACGCGCGTTTAGCCCGGCGGCGACGCGCGGAGGAAAAATGGGGTGACCGACGGGACTCGAACCCGCAACAGCCAGAATCACAATCTGGAGCTCTACCATTGAGCTACGGCCACCATTTTCGAAGAGGCGCAAAATAGCAAAAGCCCCATGCTTGCCAACCGTTAGTTTTCAGACAGCCGCGTCCCCGGAGTCTCGCGATTACCTCGCGATGGATCCTCCGGACGAGACTCGCCGGCTGGATCACGCCGCTTAAAAACCTGAATCTCTTATGCAAGACCTCGAACCATCTCCAGCAACCTCAAACTCCGATGCCAGGCTCGAGGAGTGGAGAGTCACCGCCGAAAAGTCGATTCGCCAGGAGCCTTTGAAAACCGCGGGCATCGCTCTCGGCACAGGATTTCTCCTCAGCATACTGCCGCTCGGGCGAATCATCGGCGGGATCTTGCAGATGGCGTTTTCATTGATCCGGCCAGCCTTGCTCGTCTTCGGTTTGATCAAGCTGGTGGAAGAATTCGACAGGCAGAAACGGTCCTGACCAAACCGGGCGGCACCGCCATTGTCCCAGCTGCAGGGATCACGGGCGGCTCGTCCGGGAAGCTTCCGCGAACGCTGAGCGGGGCGTCACTTTCGCCGCAGCGCGGGAACGCTCGCCAGCCAGGTGGAAAGTAAACACGCCAGCACACCGAACGAAAGCAGGCCCGTGCCGAGCGCTGGCTGGATGAGGAAGACTCCGAGTCCGACCAAGGGAATAGCGCCAGCGACAGCGAACAGAGCGCTCCCGAGGCGGGATGGATTGGTGAAGACCATCGAAAACGGGATACTCGCCGCCAGCAGCACTCCGCCGAAAAGTGCCAGGACAAAGCCACCGGGAATCAGCAGCCCAGCGCCCAGCAAAAGCAATCCAAGCACAATGCCGCCGCCGACGAAGATCGCCTCGCGCTTCTCGGCAGGCCGGAGGGCGTAACGGGCAAATCGATCCGAGAGCAGGATGAAATTTCCCACCGCATCGGCGACAAAGATCCAGAGCACGAAGAGCAGGTAGAGCGCACCGATGGCGGTGGCGAGGGTCGGCGAAAATTTCTGCGCGACGACTTTCAAAAGGCGTGTTCCGACCAGCACGCCGATGATGATCGCCCACTGCATTCCGGCTTTATGCCGGGCCATCCAGAGGCTGTAGGCGAGGTAAGCCCGGTAGAACGGCGACCGCGCGCGGAAGCTGGTAAGCAGTCCTTCCCGGGCTGGGTCCAGCTCCGGATCGAGCCGCAAAGCTTCCCGGAAATGTTGCTCCGCAGTTCGATGATCGCCTCGCTGCAGCGCCGACCAGCCGGCGTTCAGATGCGTGACTTCATCCTCCGGATTTCGCGCCAGCAGCCCCGCGATTTGCGCGTCGTTCTCGGCCGTTTTGTTCTGCATGCGCAGCGCTTGCGCGAGCATGTTTGCCGCGGGCGAAAAGTCTGCGTCCAGCTCCAGCGCAGCGCGCGCGGCGCGTTCCGCATCGCTCCAGTCGCGGAGCAGCATGTGCGTCTGTGCTTCGGCGACGAGCGCGTTGACGCAGTATGGATCCAACCGCCGCGATTCCCGCGCTGCGGCCAGTGCTTCCTTCGGCCGGTCGAGTCCGTTCAGGATAAAGGCGCGCAAGGCGTGATGCAGCGCGTCGTTTGGATCGACGCTGATCGCCCGCTCCGCCACTTCCAGCGCTTCGCGGTCGCGATCATCCTGAAGGTGCAAGGTCAGCGCGAGTTCGTGCAGCGCCGCGTCGTCCCGCGGATTCTCGGCGAGCGCATCGCGGAAGTGTCGTTCCGCTTCCGGCAATCGCCGGAGTTCGCGACATTGCTGACCGAGCCGCAGATGCGGCGAAATCCCGTCGTTCATTTCTTGATCCCGAGGTACTCCAGCACCTCATCGTAGAAGCCGCCCTGGTTCGCGTAGAGTGCGTAGTTGCGGGCGCTTTCGAACCAGGCGCGCGTGCTCGGTTTCACCTGCTTCGCGCTTTCCAAAAGATCGCTCGTCCCGATCGGCACCACACGTCCTTCCTTCATCGCGCGCGCCATCAGCCGCTCGACTGTCACATCGAAGACCGCCTTCAAATCCGCCCCGGAAAAGTCCTTCGTCTTCGCCGCGATCTTCCCGAAATCCAGTGCCGAAACCGGTTTGTCCCGCGCCAGCACTTCCACCACGGAGCGTCGCGCCGCTTCATCCGGCGGCGGCACAAAGAGGATCCGATCGAACCGGCCGGGCCGCCGGAAGGCCGGATCCAAATGCCACGGGGCATTGGTCGCACCGAGGATCAGCAAGCCATCGTTGTTTCCTTCCCCACCGTCCATCTCCGCCAGGAATTGATTGATCAGGGTTCGCCCGGCGCTCTTCTTGAGATCATTGCGATCCGCGGCGAGCGCGTCCACTTCGTCAAAGAAAAGGACCGCTGGAGCGTGGCGCCGCGCGGTTTCAAAAAGTTCGTGGAGCCGCTTCTCCGAGTTGCCCATCCACATGTCGAGGATCTGGTGAATTCCGACCGAGATGAAGCTCGCCTGGATCTCGCCGGCGGTGGCGCGCGCCAGCAAAGTCTTTCCGCATCCGGGCGGCCCATAAAGCAGGACGCCGCCGCCGATTTTCTTCCCGTAAGCCCGGAAGAGTTCCGGGTTCGTGAGCGGATGAATGATTTTCATCCGGATCTCTTCCTTTACGCTTTCCATGCCGCCGACATCCTGGAAGTTCCGCTTCGGCTTCTCCACTTCCGCGTCCGCCGCCTCCTCATCGGATGCGTCTTCGTCTTCGTCTCCGGAGGAATTTTGAAACGAAGCGGGACCTCCCAGCGGGATGCGCCGCGGCTGATCTTCCCCTTTCGGGTCCAAGGCGCCGCCGCTGCTCGCGCCGAGTTCCCTCTCGAGCGCCGCGTCCTTCATCGTGCCATCGAGCTGCAAGGCCTTCGCATAATGTTCCCGCGCGAGTTGAGCATTGCCGTCGCTCAACTCGAGGCGCGCCAGCAAAACCAAGGCTGGCGCGAAGTCCGGACGTTGCGCGAGCAGACCTTCCAGCCGCACCGCCGCTTCCGAGCTTTTCCCCGCGAGCTGCAAGACGCGCGCGATGCCGAGTTGCGCCTCCGCATTCCCCGGCTGAAGCGCGAGCAGACGCTCGAACGTCGTGCGCGCTTCGTCCAGCGACCATTCGTCCATGCAAGCTTGGGCGAAGAGCAGGAGAAGCGGCGCATTCTCCGGAGAATGGGCGAGCGCCTGGCGCAGAGGATCGAGCTTGGCAGACATGCCGCGCACGGTGAAATCAGAACGCGCTCCGTGCAACTCAGGACTTCCGCCGGAGTCGAGCGCGCTGCGTGGTTCCGGAAGACACTGGCTCGGTGGTGATGGGGAAGAAACGCGCGGGGAACAAAATCAACCGCCAGCCATCGCGCCGACGATCAGCAACGGCTCTTCTCCCCGCACCACGGCCTGCGGGAGCGGCGTCTCGGGAGGTTCGTGGGAGAGATCTTCCTTGCAGGCGTAGTAGCGGACGAAAGGGCGGCGACGGAGCGAACCGTGTTCCCGAATCGTGCCACGCAGCGCCGGATGAGCCGCTTCGAGCGCCTCGAGCACCGCGCCGAGATTGATCGGACCGACCACTTCCAGCAGCACCTCGTCCCCGACCCGCGCGAGGTTCCGCAGATGATAGGGAAGAACCACGCGAATCACGGCAGCGTCTGCACTTCTACCGAATAAACCGCCGGCAGATCGCGCACGATCGCCTGCCAGGAATCTCCCGCATCTGCGGAGCAATAAACCTGACCGCCGGTGGTGCCGAAATAGATTCCGCAGGGATCCAGCGAATCCACCGCCGTCGCATCGCGCAGCACATTCACAAAGCAATTCTCCTGCGGCAATCCGCGGGTCAACGCCTCCCATTCGTGACCGCCCGTGCGGCTCCGATACACGCGCAGCTTGCCTTCCGGCGGATAATGCTCGGAGTCGCTCTTGATGGGGATGACGTAGATCGTCTCCGGCTCGTGCGCGTGGACTTCGATCGGGAAACCAAAATCCGTCGGAAGATTCCCGCTGACTTCCTGCCACATCTCGCCCGCGTTATCCGAGCGCATCACGTCCCAGTGCTTCTGCATAAAAAGCACGTCCGGGCGCGAAGGATGCATCGCGATCCGGTGCACGCAATGCCCGACATCCGCGTCGCCATCCGGCAGCTCGTAATTCGATTTCAGGCCCCGATTGATCGGCAGCCACGTGGCGCCGCCGTCGTCCGTGCGGAAAGCGCCCGCCGCCGAAATGGCGACGAAAATGCGCTGCGGATTTGTCGGATCGATGAGGATCGTGTGCAGACACATTCCGCCCGCCCCGGGTGCCCAGAGGTGCCCTTTGGCCGAGCGCAAACCGGGAAGTTCGTTCCATGTCGTTCCGCCATCCGTGCTCTTGAAAAGCGCCGCGTCTTCCACTCCGGCGTAAACCGTCTCCGGGTCCGTGAGCGAAGGTTCCAGGTGCCAGACGCGCTTGAATTCCCACGGATGCTGCGTGCCATCGTAGAACTGATGCGTGCCGACTTCGCCTTCGTAGAGGAAGCGATTGCTGCGTCCTGCGGGCGGCTCGTACGCGCCGGGAATTTTCTCCCCACCTGGTGGAACCCACGTTTTTCCTCCATCATCCGAGCGCTGGATGATCTGCCCAAACCAACTGCTGGTCTGCGACGCATAGATCCGGTCAGGGTTCAGCGGGGAAGCTTTGAGATGATACATTTCCCAGCCGGCGAAGTGCGGGCCGGTCACTTCCCACTGCTTTCGCTGGCCGTCGGAGGTGAGGATAAAAGCACCTTTCTTGGTGCCAACGAGGACGCGGATTTTGCTCATGGAGGCGGGGGATTGAAAACCGAAGTGGCTGGAAGTCCGGCTTCTCGCCAGAGTTTACGATGCGGAGAAGGTGCGAGGCGAGACGCCTTCGTTTTCCGGTTTGCTAGGGCGCAGTTGGACCGCGATCAGGGTCGCGTTTCCTCCACCGGAACGGTGACCATCCAGCCGAGGCCAAACCGATCGGTGAGCATCCCGAATTTGGGCGACCAGAACGTCTTCATCAGCGGCATGCTCACCTGTCCGCCTTCTGCCAGAGCGGCAAAGACGCGTTCGACTTCGGCTTCGGTCGGCAACGTTAGGCTCAGCGAAAAGCCGCCGAAGCCGGGTTCATCCGGACCACCGCAGCCATCGGAAGCCATGACCAGGTTGTCTCCCACATTGAAGCTGGCGTGCATCACTTTCTCCTCAAATCCGGGCGCCAACATGCCTTCCGGCATCGGATCGGGACATTCCTTGTAGCGCATCAGCATCCCGATCTCGGCCCCGAGCGCCGTGCGGTAAAACTCCAGCGCCTCCTCGCAGCGGCCGCCGAAGAACAGATAAGGTTGAAGGGTTGAGTTTGGGGTCGTCATGGGAGTTGGGATTCTGGGTAAAGGAGCGTGGTGATTTCAAGGCAACGACGAACGAGCTGCGCCGCGGAGGACAAATTTCCGCGACGGGTTTGCGCAGAACGCTTTTCCCGAAAAACCTGTGGCGTTGCGGAGTATTGCGGTGCTCTTCCTGAGAGTCCGCGGGAGCGCGTGCGGGTGTTCGGCGGGCCGCCGAACACGACAGGCCAGCGGCCTGTGCTCCCCATGTTCGTCGCCGCGGAAACGGCCGCGCTTTTCTCCGGACGGTTCGCAGACTTCTTTCCCCGTTGCTTTCGACTAGGAGCGCGCGCCAGCCAGCCCGCGAATCCGCTGGCATGAGCTACATCAAGGAAATGTTCGAAGCGCATCCTTACGATCCGGCCACGGATCACACCCGAGCGGTGGAATGCATCACCGCCTGTTATTCCTGCGCCGAAGCCTGCAACGCCTGCGCGGATGCCTGCCTCGCGGAGAAAAACGTCGCCTCTCAAGTCGATTGCATCCGCACGGATCTGGATTGCGCCGACATCTGCCTTGCCACCGCGCGTGTCGTCACGCGACTCACCGCGACCAACAAGGAACTCGTCGGAGCGCAACTCCGCGCCTGCGCCCATGCTTGCCGCGTCTGTGCGGAAGAGTGCGAGAAGCACGCCGCGCACATGAAGCATTGCGCCATCTGCGCCCAAGCCTGCCGCCGCTGCGAGAGCGCCTGCGCGGACCTGCTCAAGGAATAAGCTGCAACGAAAAACCTGGCAGCCTTAAAGCACAGTCACTCTTCCTTCCGCGTCGGGAGAAGATCGAGGAACGTTGGGTTGTCGTAGTCGCCGAGATGGATGCGCTGGAGCTTCAGCAGCAGGATACCAGCGGCAAAACCGGCGAGCATTCCCCCGACGTGCGCCCAAGAAGCGATGTTCGCCGAGCCGCGGACCGCAAAAATTACATCCCAGATGAACCAGCCGATGATCAGCAGGTAACCCTTTAGCTCAAAGCTGCCGAAGCCAAAGAACCAGTAGAAACAGGTGATCTCGTTCTTCGGATAAATCGCGAGATACATCCCGAGCAAACCGGAGATCGCGCCGCTGGCACCGACCGCGGGGGAGCCATCCAGAATCAGGTGCAAGGCGCCGGCAAGCACTCCGCAGCTGAGATACGAGAGGACGAAATCCGTGTCGTGCATCACCCCGTTGAGCGCATTCCCAAACACCCACAAAAACAGCATGTTCCCGATCAGGTGCATCCATCCGATGTGGAGGAATTCCGAACCGAGCAAGCCAGTCGGCGACCAATCGACCAGGACCATCCGCGCAATGACCGCGTCAGGAATCATCCCGGCGACGAGCAGCACAAACGCGAGAACATTCAGGATGAGCAGCGTGAGATTTGCCCACGGCGAACGGCAGGTGAGCGTGTTCACGCGATATGGGATCAGCATGGCGGCAGCGTGATCGACCGAACCGCTCGCGGGCAAGCCAGCAGCGCCATCCATTTTCTTCCCCAAGAGTCCTGGGGAAGACCAAGTCACTTCGCTCCACAAATCGTGGAACGGCGGGGAAGAAACGCCAGCACCGAACCGCTGCTCGCCCTTTCCCGACGAAGCCGCGTAGCTTTGCTGCATGCACCTTCCCAAAGGCGACGCGCTGGAACAAATCGGCCGGCTCGGTTATGCCGCCAAGAGCATCATCTACCTCGCGGTCGGACTCCTTTCCGCTCGCGCCGGGATGGATGGAGGCAAAGCACGCGACTCGCGCGATGTGCTGCAGACCATCGCCGAGCAACCGTTCGGGAAGATCCTGCTCACCGTCCTTTTAGCCGGAATCGCGTGCTACATCATCTGGCGCCTCATCCTCGTCTTTGGTCCGGCTTTAACGGAAGGCGCGAAGGCCTGGCTCGTCCGGATCCGCTCGCTGCTGAGCGCGGGGACTTATTCCGGGCTGGGAATCGCCGCGGTGAAGGTGCTCACCGGTTCCAGCTCGAAGGGCGGAGGAGGAGGCGAGTCCTCCGCTCGCGGCTGGACCACGCAGCTCATGGATGCGCCGGCCGGCAAATGGCTGGTCGTCGCCGCCGGTGCTGGCTTCATCGCCTACGCGCTCGCGCAGTGGCGCCGCGCGTGGACGCGTTCCTTTGATAAGAAACTCCATCTCGGCTCGCTCTCCGCCGGCGCCCGGCAAACCGTCACTCGCATTAGCGCGGGCGGCATCGCGGCGCGTGGCGTCGCATTTTGCCTGGCGGGTCTCTTCCTCGTCTCCGCTGGTCTGCAAGCCGATCCCTCCAAAGCGCGCGGCCTGAGCGGTTCGCTCAACGCTTTGCGCGATCAACCTTTCGGCCGATGGCTGCTCGTCGGCGTGGCTCTCGGGCTCTCCGGTTACGGCATCTACTGCGCGCTCAAAGCGCGCTACGGCCGGATCCGCGAATAGCCGACGCACTCTTCCCGCTAAATCACGCGCGGAACTCCGCCACGACCGGCGCGTGATCGCTCGTCCCGAACTGCGCCGCCACCACGCACGACGTCGCCTCCCGCGCCAGCGGCTCGCTCGCGAGGATGTAATCCAGCCGCCAGCCGATGTTCCGCGCGCGCATGTTCCGCCACGGCGCCCACCAGGTGAAAAGCTCTTCATTCGTCGGATCCATCGCCCGCCCGAGATCCACCAAGCCGCGCCCGAGCATCCGCTCAAACAGCGCCCGCTCTTCCGGAGATTGCCCAATGCACGGACTCCGCTCCTTGGGATGCACATCGATCTCCGCCCGCGCGATATTCAGATCGCCGCAGAGGATCAACGGCACGCCAGCTTCCACCATCGCGCCCGCGTATTCCTCCAGCGCATGGAGAAAGCGCATCTTCGCCGCGAAATCCTTGCCGCCATTCGGCACATAGATCGACGCGATCGTCGCGCTCTCCGTCTCCGCCACGACCATCCGGTTCTCGAAATCAAACTCCGGATGCGAAAACCGCGGCGGCTCCGGCGCCCAATCCTTCCGCACCAGCAACGCCACGCCCGAATACCCGCGCGCCCCGCCGTGCCAGAAGCTTAAATAGCCTTCCGGATCACAAAGCCCCGCCGGCACCTGCGCACAAGTCGCCTTGATCTCCTGCAAACAAACCACCTCCGGCCGCTCTGTCTGCAACCACTCCAACACCTGCGCCGACCGCGCGCGGATGCCATTCACGTTCCAGGTGGCGATCTTCATTCAGCTCAATTCTTCACGCTGAATCCGAAAATCTCCAGCTCCCGACGCAGCAAGCTCTGCAAACGCACTTCTACCACCCAGCATTTGTCCAGAGTGCACGTGCGAAGACGTTAACGTGTCGCCCTGCGGCTGTGCCGCGGTTCGGACGCCCGCTGCTACTTCACGGACTTCCGCTCCTGCTCCTGGCGGAACTGCAGCCACTTCGCATCGTGCTCGCCGGGCGGCGCCCAGACCCACGCCGATGTGGCCTGCCTGATCCACTCCACCGGAATCGTCGCCGTCTGCACGAGCCCGGTGCTGAAGTCTCCTGCGTTCACCACTCCGCCGATCTCGTGCGGTCCTCCCTTCATCTCCGCGATCATCCAACGCAGACCGCTCAGATCTACGCCGGGCCGCAGCTGCGCGTCGGCGGTGATCGTGAGCGTGCCGGGCAGGGGCCGGCCTTCTTCGTCCGAACGCGGGCTGTAGATCAAGAGTGACGTCTTCCGGCCTTCGATCTCCACCTCCGGCCCGCCGTGGAAGGTCGCATCACCGATCCGCAGCTCTGCTTTCCAGGCGCGCAATGTCGGCGCGGCGAGCCGCTGCGTGACTTCCCGAATCGCCGGCTGCCGCGATCGCACCTCCCGCGAAGGCGCCGCGCGGCTGACCATCTTCGCACCCGCGTTTCCGGGGCGCGTGGTCCGGGAACGCGCGGACCGCCGCTGGCGCCACTCCACTATTTTTTCCAGGTCGTTGGGCTCTACCGTGGTCACCAGCAGATCATCGAAGCGCGTCGCCTCCTGCTCCTGCCCGTAAAGCCAGAGCGGCAATCCCGCCGCTTCTCCCGGTAGCGCGCGCAGCCCGTTCAGCACCTCCACGCCGTTCAGCCGCAAGCTCCAGCGCTCCGTCCGGCGATCGAGCCGGATCGCCACGCGCAGCCATTCCACCGCCCGCCCGCTTTCCTCAACGGCAAAGCTCTGGCCCGTGGAAATCCAGACGCTCTCCTCATCGGTCCGCGCAAAGAGCACCCGCACCTCCGCCGAGTCGCCGTTCCGGAAGAAGCCCGCGATCGCGCCGCCGAAATCGAGAAATTCCGCGTCTTCCTCTGGACCCACTGCCACCGGCTGCGCGAGCACTTCGCAAAAAACCACCGGCGCCTTCGCCACGGCCGTGGTCGCGACAAACACCGCCGCAAAGGGAAACGACGGTCCAAGCTCCAGCACCTGGGCTGAATCATCGTCCGCCTTTGCCACCACCGCCGCGGTCCCTTGCACGAGCTGCATGTCGCCATGCGCAGGCGTGAACGCCGCCTGCTTCCAGCCCGTCGTCGCTTCGAAATCGTCAAACCAATACGCCGGCAACGCCCCCTCCGCGCTGCTCGCGCCCCAAAACAAAACCATCCCGACCAGGAGCCAAAGCGAGCGGACCAGCGTCGGAGAGCGCATGTTCCAATCTTTCAAATCACCGAGGTGCCTCATGGAGCTCAACTTAGCAGCAGCTCGTTAAGCCGCGACTTCCACCTCTCCTCGTCCACCACTTCGAAACGCATGGTGCGGCTGGTCATGAACGGAACCAGCTTGCCCCAGTTTGTCTCCGTCGCGAGACGTGAGCACACATCGAACACATCGCGTTTGTAACCCGTATCGGTGAGCTTGCCCTCCGCATCCTTCACGCCAGCAAGGTGTTTTCCCTTCGTCTCCACCACAAACACCCGGTCGATCTCCGACTCCTCCTCAGCCTCGCGCGCGGTGGTGAAAATAAAATCGGCGTAGATTCGGTTCGGTTGCCACCCTTGGACGAAGTAGTCGTGGCGTGAACGGTTTCGATACCAGAAAAAGAGTTGCTCCTGCGCGTCCAGGAAGGTCGCCACTGCTCGTTCCAGACCGTTGAAGCCCGAGGCGGGCATGTCTTCGAAGAGACTTAGTTGGTAATCCTTGCCGATCTCGCTGTTCGCTCGCGGCTCCATCTCAGGCATCGTCAGAACCTTTGGCAGACGCCACGCGAACTCGTCAGTTACGACCATGAAGCGCATGGTTCCGTCATTCAGCAGCTCGTGGAAAACCTGCCGCGCCAGCCGGTCCCGCTCGACCAGAAGCCGCCGGTGCATTTCATCCAGCACGAATACGTAGCTGTCGAGAAGCCGCCGCCGCTCGTAGCGTCCTGAGAGGTTCGCGAAAACCTTTCGGGCAATCTCGTTGCCGCGCCACGGATTCGGCATGACTTCCAGCAGGTGACTCGCCGCAAAGGCGCAATCGGGCTCTGCATCGTCGGCGAGTTCCAACCGCGCGCCCTGAACTTCAATCTCCTCCTCCTGCTGCAGGATTCGCTCGCGCCCGAGCCCGTGCCGGGTATGGCGGCCCGTGGTGTCCTCATCGGGTAATTGCAGGTTGAGCAGCGGCTCAATATTCACGTCGCCCCAAGGGACGCGCGCGAGAATGTCCGGCTCGTAATGCACTGGCCGCCATTCCTTGCCGTCCTTGATCATGAACGCCGGGAGCACCAGATGTTCAGCCTGACCCCTAAACCGCTCGCGGGGAAAAATCTGCAGCTCGCCACCGCGATCCGTGCGGCTGGTTTCGTCGATGATCCGACCCTTCAAATCACCCAGACCCTCCGCGCCGAAGCCCTTGCGAATGTCTTCTAGCAACGCGCCGCCCTTTCGTTGGAAACAGTACACGTAGCTCTCATCCAGCCAGCGATTGCCAGTCTTGCGCCCATCCGGCTGGCGCAAGATGCGCCCGACGAGCTGCGTCAGTGCCGTCTTCGAACCTGGATTCGTCAACACCGCGAGCACGTAGGCGAACGGGCAATCCCAACCCTCCTGCAGCGCCTGCTTCGTGATGATGTAGCGGATTGGCGTGTTCTTTGAAAGCAGTCCGCCGAGGTCATCGACTTCCTTCAGCTCGTCCTTCTCGCTTGTCTTGATCGCTACCATGTCCGCGGTCACGCCATGCCGCTGATGCAGATACTCGCGCACGTCTTCTGCGTGGATGTATTTTCCGCCGCGCTGCTCCTTTCCGGTGCGCTCCACCTGGATCAGGCAAATTGGCCGAATGTATTTCCCTGTCTGCGCTTCGTGCTCGCGCGCTTGTTCTTCCAGTAGATCCCGCCGCTCCGCCGCATTCAGCAGCGTCTTCTTCCAATCCACGGACGTGTCGTTATGCACGTGCAGGTCGAGCTTGATCATCCCCTCGCGTTCCAGCGCCGTGCCCTTCACGTCCACTAGCACATTCGCCCCCTGTGGCGGCGTGGCGGAAAGCTCCACGATCATGCATGGGTTGAAGCCCTCAATCGTCTCCCGCGCGAGCTGACTGTAAGCCTTCTGCCCTTCATCGAGAATGATCAGCGGGCTCAGCGTCCGCAACGTATTGCCGAGCGAAGTCTTGATCTGCCGCGCGCTGAATTCGCTCGTGTCGAATGTGTCGAGATTCGGCAACTCATTCAGCCGCGCTGTATGGCCTGCATAGTCTTCTTCCGACGGAAAGAACGCATCGAAGCCGCCGCTGTCGCGAAACATCCGCAGCGTCTCCTTCGTCTGCCGCGCCGCCGCGGGCAGCATCAGCAGGAGCACGCAAAGATTTCCCTCGATATCCAGCGGTGTGAAATGCTGCGTCCGCTCCAGGATCAACGTGCGCGCGCCGGATGCATTATCGAGCGTCTGCCGGTAGGGATGATCGCGATCCTTCAGCGCCGCCAGCGTCTGGTTGTAAATCTGCGTCGTCGGCACGACCCACAGCACCAGCCCCCGATTACTCTTCCGGAAGTGCGTGTTGATCAGGTCGATCGCTTTCGTCGCGAGCAACGTCTTCCCGCCGCCTGTCGGAATCTTCAGGCAGAAGGAGGGCAACGGCTGTTTCAATCCATTCTTACGCGGGAAGTAAGTTCTGCCTGTTTCAATCTTCTCCCAAGCCTTCGCCGGCCAGTCGAATCCCAAGTCAGGATCAACCGTGCGCGCTTTCGCATCCTTGGCGCGCAGTTCGGCGAGCTTTTCAAGGTAGAGCCGCACCGCCTTCAACGTCTCCAGTTGGTATTCCTTGAGCTGGATCATTTCCCCAGTGCCCTCTGGTAAATCTCGAACGGCAATTGGCAGAACTCGATGTTCAGCCGCTCAAGATAATCCTGATCGAGATACTTCGTCGGCGCGAAGACCAGCTTCTTGCGGTCGTTGCGCTTAGCGATCGTGCGCGCGAGTTCGAGGTTCAGCGCCATGTCCTTCAGCTGAGTCATGTCCGCCTCGTAGATGAGGAAGACATCGCGGTCCCGGCTCGTGCCGATGAACGGCGCCTTCATCTTCTTCGGCTGAAACTCCTCGCCCGTGGCCGTGAAGAACACGTAACCCGCCAGCGCCTCGTAGCTCGGCAAATCCTTCCATCGAGGATCGCCTGCTTCCGCAGTTCCTTGCCTAGCTTGAAGTAGGAAAACGTCCCGCCCAGTCCGGCGCGCAGGTTGTCGTCCTTCGCCCTCGGCACACCCTTGATCACGCGCCGCACGCGTTCCGCCGTGATGCTCTCGCAGATGTTCTCCTTCTTCTGCTCCTGCTCCTTCGTCTCGTACGGCATCTGGCAAAGGATGAACCGCCGGTTCCCGCCATCCTCCTTGTTCAAAGCGAGCACCGCATGCGCCGTTGTCCCGCTGCCGGCGAAGCTGTCGAGGACGATAGAGTCTGGATCATCGGCGACTTGCTCCATAAGGTCGGGAACAAGTTGGGAAGGTTTGGGAAACGAGACCACTCGCTTGCCGAAAATCTCCGACAACTCCTCCGTTCCGTCGGACGTGAAGATGCCGTCAATGACGCTGGGAAATCCAAGAAAGCCGGAGCCAAGTTCTCGCAGGAAGACTTTCTCTCGCGGTGTTCCTTCGCTCTTCTTTGGCCAAATAATCCGCTTCTCCTCGATCTTCCGCGCCATCGTCGACGGCGAACAAATCCAGCCCGTTTCGGGCTTGGGCTCGAAGACATCGCCGGTCGTTGGATTGATTAGATCGTAGTGAAGGTTGGGCCGCTGTTCGCGGTTAGCTTTCCCGCGCAAACTACAACTGGTCCAGTCGCCCCGCGAGTCGTTGTCGGGGTTGCTATACTTTCCCTCAAACCGTCGCTTGCCTCGGATGCGTGCGCCCGGCGACCGACCATAGACGAGCACGTATTCATGATCCGTTGACAGACCACTCGTCGGGCGCACGTCGGAGAAGTTACGCGACCGCCAAACCATTTCACCGATCATGCATTCCTCCCCGAACACCTCATCCATCAACCCCCGCAGATGATGCACCTCGTTGTCGTCGATGGAGACGAAGATCGCGCCGTCGTCAGTCAGCAACTCGCGCAACAGCTTCAGCCGCGGGAGCATCATGCAGCACCACTTGTCGTGGCGGGTAAGATCGTCGCGATCCACCGTCTTGCCAAGCCAGTCACGGATCATCGGCGAGTCACCCTGTCGTTGTAAATCCAGCCCTCGTTGCCGGTGTTGTAGGGCGGATCGATGTAGATGCACTTCACCTTGCCGTGAAAGGCTGGCAGCAACGCCTTGAGCGCCTTCAAGTTGTCGCCCTCCACGATGAGATTGTCGTGCAGGCTCGGGCTCTTGCTCACCCCGCGCGCCTTCACCGCCTCGAGCTCGGTGAAGGGCACGACAAGGTGATGGTTCTGCACCAGCGGCTTGCCTTTAAATTGAAGTGTGGGCATGGCAGGCGGCGTTAGAGAGCGCGACGGCGCCGGTTTCGCGAAGGCAAATTGCGGCTCATTTTGACTTTCTTTGCTTACTCACCGGCTTGGCTGACTTGCTCACCCGCGCTGACAAGTTGTTCGCATCATATTCACCAGCCTCCTCGCGAATAATCGCCGTGGCTTCCACTAACGCTGGGTTGCCGGCGTAGGCTTTGAGGACTTCTTCCGCGAGCCGTCGCGCCTCCAGCGGACCCACGGGCACTCGGAAGTATTTGGCGAGCGCCGCGAGCTGAGGCGGTGTCGGAAGCAGCCAACCGTTTTCGATCTTGCTCAACTTCGCGCTATCCATCTCCGCAGCAGCCGCGGCTCTCCATCCGACCACCCCTACAGCTTCGCGCATTCGCCGCAGCTGCGAACCCAGCGCCTCTGACGATGCAACGTTGCGACCTGTAGATTCAGAACTTGTCACCGGATAACAAGTCATCCGCGAGCAGGTCTCCGACAAGCCATTTTTCTGTCGCTGTTGCATCGCCACTCACGAGTCGACCGTCCAGGTCGGCACTCAAGCTGCAGAGTCGGCGTCGCTCACCTCACCGGCAAGCGCCCAGGCTCAATACTGCGGCTCGAGCATTGGACGCCCGTAGGAACTAAGCGGAGGGAGCGAGTTAGATCGGCAGCGAGCAAGCTTCTCGGAGCCCGCGGTTGCTGCTACCGGCCGGGTTCGCGTTCGCCGCCTCGGTCGTTGTCGCCGCTGCCGCTGCCCTCGCCGGTGTCGGGGCCGGGATGCGGATGCGCGCGGGCGCTTTCGTCGTCCATCGGCTTGTCCTGACCAGTGAAGGTCCGGCTGCCGGGAGTCCCGGGATCGTTCGTGCCGGGAATTCCTGATCGCTGCGGGACCAACTCGCCCAACGCATCGCTGATTTCCTCGTCCGCGGAGACCGCTTCATCCGACGGGTGCCCGCCGCCCTTGATGCTGTTGCCGCCGTGATCTGCCATGAAAAAGATGGGAAACGCTTTCATGAAAGAACCATCGCGCGGCGAATGACGGATGAGGCTCAGGTGTGCGGGTGAATCAAGGGTGCGGGAATCTCTACAGGTGGCGCCGCTGGCATTGACGGGCTCGGCAATCGGCGGAGCGGAGCCCGAAACGTGAGAGACATCCGCCGGGATCAAGCCGCGCAGTTGCGCCTCCCGCTACTCGCCCGTGAGGTCCGCCACTTCCGCAGCGCTGCCATTGAGCTTCGGCCGTTTCGCCTCCAGGCGCCCGAAAGTGTGCTGCAGCAGATGCTCGAGCTTTTCGGCCGCGCCATCAACGGCCGCCTGCAGCGAGCCGGCGTAGTGGGAAACGCCCACTGGTTTCATCCCATTGACCCGTGCCTCCAGCGAGCACCGGATATCCGAATCGCCGCCCTTGTGGCTATTCTCATCGGCCAGGTGCACCTCGACTCGCGAGAGGCGGTCGCGGAAATGATCCAGCGCGCCGTCCACGATCGATTGCACCGATGCCGCAACGTCCGCGCGGCTTTGAATGTGGTTGTCCGTAGTGACTTCGATAAGCATACCACTGTTTCGCATCGGGGAGCTCCGCGGGTCGTAAATCGCCGCAGCGGAGAGCACCCGCAATCGCCGATCAGGGCGGACCGATTCACCCAGCCAATGCGTGCAATCTTCTCCTGAGTTCCTGCCTTCCTCGTTCTTTTCGGAAGGCGCTGGATCCGGAACAGGATCTTCGGCAAACGCGCTAAAAGCTCAAGCTGAGCCCACCGGTGACGCTGTGAACCGTGAAGTTTTCGCGTCCGAGTTCGCCGGCGTAGAAGGCGAAGATCGAGAGACCGGAAGTCAGTTGCGCCGAAATGCCGGCATCGACCAGAAGCCCGTCGCGACCGGTCTCCGGACCGCGCGAAGTGAAGGAATTGCGGGAGGAGAAGCCGGCATCGATGCTCGACTGGTGGTCGAGGAACTCGTGCTGCCATTGCGCGCGGATTTCCGGGCGGAGGACGACGCGTCCGACCTTCTTCGTGTAAGAGGCTTTGAGCCCGAGGGCGGATTTCAGCGAGTCCTGGCTTTGTGCATCGACGCGCAAGGCGCCAGGCGCGCCGTGTTCCGTAAAGCTGTCGATGCCGACGGTGCCATACTGGATGGACGCCACGGGACCGAAGGCGAACCCGCCGACGTGAACGTCGTAACCGGTGCCGAGTAAGGCGCTGAAGTCCGTCGCATCCGTGTCGCCGTGGGCGAATCCGCCGAGCGTCCGGCGCCGGGTCTCCACCGACCCATAGCCGGCGCCGACGATCCCATTCACATAGAAACCGCCATCGTAAACGGTCGCGTAGAGACTGGCCTTCCCGCCATCGACCTCCAGGCTGCCCCCGCGACTGAGGTCCGCGGAAGTGTTTACATATCCGACGGCCGCACCGACGACGAGGTGGCGATTCACGCGATAATCCGCACCGATCGTGACGCCGCCGGTGGTGAAGGATGAGCCGCGCGCGGAGCTCGTCGTCTCGACATCGCCCCAGGCCCCGGTGCCGGTGATGAAGAAGCCCCATCGCCGTTCTCTTTCGGCCGCGGACTCGACGAGATCCTTGCTCTCTTTTCCTTCCATACTCCGCACGCCCTTGCCATCCGCGCTGGCCACACTCTTGCCGTCATAGTTCTGCGCCCCGTGCGAATCCATCACCGCGAAGCCGGAATCGCTGAAACCTGAGCCCTGCCGGACCTCGCCCAGACGCCGCTCGATATTTACCAACTGCACCTGCGAAATGGCGAGACCGGTGGTGAAGATGGCGCCGTAATCTTCACCCGAGAGCAGGCTCAGCGCCTCGGGGATGTCGGCGAGTTGATAAGTGTTCAGCTCCTGGATGAGCTTGCTGTCCGGCTGCTCATCCGCGAGGTCGTCCAGCGCTTTGGCGACGGAGAGTTCATTCGGAGTCAGCTCGAAGACGGCGTCCAGGTCGACGAACGACCCTTGCGCAAACTCGAGGACGACTGCCCTTGGCCGGTAACTCACCTGGAGGGTGAGCAGCGTGCCGGTCGCGTGTTCGTCATCGAAGCTCGCAAACGTGCCCGAGACGCCGCCGGCTGCGGAGAGGATCGTGAAGGTGTCGCCGACTTCCGCATCGAAGCCATTCAGATAAGTGACGTTCAAGCCGCCGCCGAGTTTCGCCGAGCCGCCGATCGCCATCCGATCGTAAGTCGTGGGCGAGGCGAGGCGGATATTGAGATCACCGGAGGAGACTTGGGTGAAACGGCCGACGACCTTCAAGGTGCCGGGCGAACTCACCCTTCCCGGATTCACGGCTGCCGCGTTGACCAGATTGCCGCCGATGGTGCCGAATCCGCGGAGTGTTCCGCCGGAAACCAGCGCGTTGCCGGCGATGGAGCCGTTCACCGCAAGGGTGCCCGCGGAGAGAGTCGTGAGGCCGGTATAGCTGTTCGCCCCGGTCAGCTCCCAAGTGCCGGCGCCAACTTTCTGCACCGAGCCCGGGCCGCTGATCACTCCCGAGTAAACAGCGCTGCGGCCGTCATTCCCCGTGACCAGAGAAGCGGCGGCCAGATCGACGCCCCCGGCGCCCGCGAGCGAGCCGATGCTTTGGTTGAAACCGTCCAGATTAAACTGTCCCGCAGCACCCACAGTGACCGCGGAGTTCTTCGGAATCACGTTCGTGGCGCCGGCCTGGAGGATTCCCGCGGCGATGCTGGTCGGTCCGACATAAGTGTTCGCGCCAGCGAGGATTTGGGTCCCGCTGCCGACTTTCTGCAATGCGCCAGGGCCGCTGATCACGCCGGAAAAAAGCGTGCTGCTGTTGTCGTTGCCGATGATGAGCGGGGCCGTATCCAGCAGGATCGAACCGCCGCCATTCGGACCATCGGAAAGGGAGCCGACGCTTTGCGCGTTGCCATTCAGATCGAAGACGGTGTTGCCGTTGATGATGACCCCGGAGGTGGCGGGCACGACATTCGCCGCACTGGCGACCAGGCTGCCCTGAAGCACTGCGGTGGCGCCCGTGTAGGTGTTCGCTCCACCCAAGGTCAGCGGGCCCGTTCCCGCTTTGGTCAGGCCGATCGTGCCACTGACCACCCCATCGATCACCAGCCCGGCTGCGTTGTTTACCGTCATGACTTGCGACTGGCCGGCCAGTGCCAGGTTGGTGTTAATTGTCGTCAAGCCCGCTCCGTTGTTGATCGTCACTCCGGCATTCACGCCGTTTCCATTGATGGTCAGCGTATTCGGACCGGAGATCGTGACCGCCGCTGGATCATTGACCGTGAGGCTGGCGATGATCGCCGCGAAATCGAGGATCGTGTTCTGATTCTGCGGGGCGATGCCGGTCACCGAAAAGACAACGTTTGCGTCCGGAGCGAGCGTGGAAGTCGTCGCGCCGGTGACGTCCGGCGACCAGTTGACGCCCGACCAGAGATTGCTCGCGCCGCCATTCCAGACCGTGCCCAGCGCGATTGCCCCGAGAGCGCCGCTCACCGCATTGCTATCCAGCGTGACCGCACCATTGAGCGCGAGCGCCCGCCCATCCAGGGTCGCGCCGGTGGTCAGAGTGATGCTGGTAAAGGCAATGAGCGTTCCATCGAAGTCCGAACCCAGGCCCAAGGTCGCCGAGCTGCCCACTTGCCAGAAGATGTTGGAAGCCGCGCCGCCATTCAGCCCGAGCAGCAGAATCTGCGAAGCGGTCGCGGTGGTTAGGCTCGTTCCGATCTGGAAATGGAACACCGCATCCGGATTGCCCAGCGTATCCAGACTGAGCGTCCCGGTCAGCTCCGCATCAGAGGCGAAGTTATAGACGCCCGGCGTCAGGGTCAGGCCACCGAGATTCTGTCCAGAGAGGTCGAAGTCCACCGTCTCCCCGGCGAGTTGCCCGAAAGCAGCTGCCGCATCGAATTGTGCCTGGGCCGCCAGAGCGTCATTGAAGTGAAGCGTTCCGCCGGTGACCACGCCCGGAGGAAACCCGGTGATCGCCGTCCCCGGGCTAACGCCGACATTCCCGCTGATCACCGTCGGCCCTGTGTTCGTCACGGTCGTGCCACCGAGGATGGTGAAGTTCTCCGCAACGCCGAGGTCGATGGCCTGCGTCCAGCCCGAGCAGGTGGTCGCAAGCAAAGTCGCGAAGAAGAGCGCCGCCGCCCGTCGCGCCTCCGACTTGCGAGCGCGTCCTTTGCGGAGACGCTGGAGAGGACGAGGAGAGACGGCTTGAGGATGGACCAGCGAGAATGCGGGGGTTTTCATGGAGTGAAGCTGCGCGCATGGCAAATCACGCGACTGGGCCCCCTGTCGGAAGTGGCAGGTGCTAGCGAAACCTTGGATGCAACACTGCTGTGTAGCACCCGGCGCGCCACCGGCTTCCGATGTGCGCTGCTAATCCCGTCGGGAGCCAAAAGAACGCTCCGAATGATTTATACCCATGGCGGGAGTGGCGGCAGTGCCGAGTAGGGTGCGCATCCTGCCCGCCGGGCGTCGCATCTTCCGGCGCGACCTCTCGCGTTTTACCCAGACCTACCTGGTGGGCTAGGGCGGCTTCCGGCCGAGGGCGCGTTGCGCTTTCAACACCCAGTACGGCTCGCGAAGGAGTTCGCGGGCGAGGAAAACGAGGTTGCGCGCCGCTGGTGATGATCTCGTCGGCGTGCTGCGGCTCGGTGATTATCCCGACGGCGCCCGTGCGGATCCAAGCTTCGTGCCGGATGCGGCGGGCAAACGGGACTTGGTAGTCTTTGGCCCCGGGGATCTGCGCATGCGGGACCATGGCGGAGATGCGGACGAAAAGCGGCAGTTCATCCCTGCCTGAGCGCGCGCAGCCGCTCGGCGACGGCGCACGTCAAAAGCGGAACCCCTGAGCTGTCACCCCTGCTGGCAGGGATTCATCTCTCGACCGCCGAACTACAGGCGGCGTTCTCTGCGCTGCCGGCGTAAGGGCAAAGATGCTACCGCAGGAAGGCTTCGTGCAGGCCGCCGTCCACGGTAATGATCTGCCCGGTTGTTTTGCTCAGGCGCGGGCTGACGAGGAGGAAGTACGCTTCCGCCTGATCCGCGGGAGTGATCGGTGATTTGGTCAGCGTCCGGTCGGCGTAAAACTGCGCGAGTTTCGTCACGAGGCTGTCGGTTTCCTCATCGTCCTTGTAGGGAATGTTGTATTTCGCCAGGGAACCGATGACGCGGTCGCGCGGAAACATCGCGCTGCCTTGCACCACCGTGGCCGGTGCGACGCCGTTGACGCGGACGAGCGGTGAAAGCTCGATCGCGAGTTCACGCACGAGGTGGTTCGCTGCGGCTTTGCTGGTGTCGTAGGCTAGGCTACCTTTCTTGGCCACGGCTGCATTCGCGCTGGTGGTGAGGACGAGATTGCCGCGCAGACCTTGCTCGCGCCAGGTCTTGGCCGCTTCATCCGCGACGAAGTAGCTGCCGGTGACGTTGATGTTGAAGGTGAGCGCCCATTTGTCGTCCGGGATGTGTCCGCTGGTGTCGCTCGGGACGAAGATGCCGGCGGTGACGCAGATGTGATCGAATCCGCCATAGGCCAGCGCGACTTGATCGAGCATAGCGCGGATGCTGGTGCGGTCGGTGATATTTGCCGCCAGACCGATCGCCGGGCCGCAGCCGGAGATGCCAGTTCCCGCGACGCCAATGCCGTGACCCAGCTTGTCCGTAATCTCGCGCGCGGTTGCCTCGGCCGCC
>DASVRR010000108.1:0-9267 GCA_036388515.1 Chthoniobacteraceae bacterium
CCACCGGAAACACCGCACGTGGATCATGCGCGGCTGTTAAGTCGCTCCGGGAACGACGCACCGCAGCGTGCGATGGCTTCGACGGGCCGCCGGACCCAACAGGCGAGCCGCCTGTGCTCCCCAAGGATGCGGCGTTCCGCCTTCCCGGCTAGCCCTTCAGCTCCTGACCGGAATTCGCATCCGTGATCATGAACTTCTCGTGGTGATAAGTCGGATCGCTCCGGAACGTCAGTCGGCCGGCGTACTTGCGCTCGATATCGACCAGGAGCTCCTCATCTTCCGTCCGCAAGCGCTGCATCACGTGAGGATGCACGATGATTTTGATTTCGTGGATGGTGTCCTGATACTTCCGCATCACGAGGTGCAATTCCCGCTGGAGCTCCACGCTCATGGTCATGGCGCTCTTCACTTTTCCGCGGCCATGGCAATACGGACACGCTTCGAAGACCGCGCCGCTGATGGATTCCGCCGCGCGCTGACGAGTCATCTCCATCAAACCGAGCGGACTGATCGGCAAGACGTGCGTCTTGGCTTTGTCGCGCTTCAGCCGATCTTTCATGCGCTGGTAAACCTGCTGCTGATCGCGCCGGGACTTCATGTCGATGAAATCTCCAATGATGAGCCCGCCGATGTTCCGCAGCCGCATCTGGCGCGCCATTTCGTCCGCCGCTTCCAGGTTCGTCTGCAGGATCGTTTTCTCGATGTCCTTGCCGCCTTTGTTCCGGCCCGTATTGACGTCGATCGCGATCAAGGCCTCGGTTTCGTCGATCACGATGTAGCCGCCGCACGGCAGCCAGACCTGACGATGAAACGCATCGTCGATTTGTTTCTGGACGTGGTAGCGCTCAAAGAGCGGCGTCGGTTCGGTGTAAAACTTGATTCGTCCCTGCGACCGGCGTGAGATCTGTCCGACCAGTTCGCCCATCCGCTTGACGGCGTGTTCGTCGTCGCAAAGCACCTCGTCGATTTCATCCGTGAGGAAGTCGCGCACGGTCCGCTCGATCAAATCTGGTTCCTCGAAAACGCACGCCGGCGCCGGCTTGGTTTTCATGGCGTCTTCGATCGCGCGCCATTGCTCCACCAGCAACCCCAGATCGCGGACGAAATACCGCGCGCGCTGGCCTTCGCCCACAGTGCGGACGATCACGCTCATGTTTTCCGGAACGTCGAGTTCCTTCAGGACTTTGCGCAATCTTTCCCGTTCCTTCGGCGACTCGATCTTCCGCGAGATGCCGCTCTGATCGCTGTAGGGCATCAGCACTAGATACCGGCCAGCGAGACTGAGATTCGTGGTGATCCGCGGGCCTTTGGTGCTGATCGGACCTTTGGTGACCTGCACCAAAACCTCGGAGCCGACCGGATAAATGCTGGGGATGTCCTTTGCGGTGATTCGCTTCTGCTCCTTGCGGCCGCCGGTGCGTTCCACCTGCTCGACGCCGCTATCCAGCGCCGCCGGCAAAGCGTCCCAAAAATGGAGGAACGCGTTTTTTTCAAAGCCGATGTCCACAAACATCGCCTTGAGGGCGTGTTCGATGTTCCGGACGCGGCCTTTGAAGATGCTCCCGACGATGTTGCGGTCGGTTTGGCGTTCGATGGAGTATTCCTCGAGGACGCCGTTCTCCAGCAAAGCGACTCGGCGCTCCAGCTTTTCGGAGTTGATAATCAGCTTGTTGCCGGTCTGGCGCGGAGCCAGCCCGATCAATCTTTTGACGCGTTCGGTCATGGAAATGAGCTTGGGGTAAAGTTGTGAAAGCACTGGGGTATTTAGCGTCCCCCGGGCCGCGGTGGCGGTGGACGGGGAGCGGGGCGAGGACCAAAGAGTCGTTGGAAAAAATTGCGCCGCTCAGGCGGCCGGACGATGGGGCGTTGATCGCGGGCATCGACGCGGCCACGGGCATCGGCGGACGCGCGGATGTCTGGACGCGCCGCAGCGCTGCGCTTCGTCTCGACGCGAATCGGTGCATCCGCATGATCCGCGGTTTCCTGATCCGCCGTTTCCTGGGCGATCGCTGTCGGCACCGCGCTTTTCTTGTAATCCACCATTTCGATCTGCGCGAAGCTGCCGACCGCCGGCTTCATCGTCTCCAGCCCGGGGTCGTAGCCTTTTTCCGTCGCCATGCATTCCTCCATGATCTTCTGGGCAATCGGCGCGGAAACTCCGCCGCCCGACTTTGCGCCCTGGACCATCACGCAGACCGCATACTTCGGCACATCGTACGGAGCGAAGGTGATGAACCAGGTGTGGTTATCCTGCTTGTTGCCGCGCCAGAATTGGGCGGTTCCAGTCTTCCCCGCGACCTCGATCCCTTTGATTTGGGCGCGTTTTCCGGTGCCATCTGCGACCACCCGGCGCATTCCTTCGCGGACGGATTCCATCTGCTGCTCCGTTACCCCGACCTTCCGCAAGTCTGCGAGCACCTTGGGTTCATGCGGCGCGACGAGCAAGCCAGTCGCGGGATCCCTCACGTCGTTTCCTTCCTGATCGAGCACGCGGGACACCAGCCGCGGCTCGTACGAAACGCCGCGGTTCGCAATTGTCGCGGTGACCATCGCCATCTGCAGCGGAGAGGCCAGGACGAATCCCTGTCCAATGGAAACGTTCGCGGTGTAACCTTGGGACCAGCGTTCGCTGGGGCTGGCTGTCCGGAGCCATTCCGGGCCGGGAAGAATCCCACCGTTCTCGCCCGAGAGCGGCACCTTGGTCGGACGACCGAGACCGAGCGCCTCGCCGACGGCCACGATCTGATCGATCCCCGCGGCGTTTCCCCATAGATAGAAGAAGCAGTTGCAGGACTGCTTGAGCGCATCCGGAAGGGAAAGGCTTCCGTGCGATCCGCCTTTGGCCGCGATCCAGCACTTCATGTATTTGCTGCCGTAGGAAACGCCGCCGGAACAATGGTAGCTGCGGCTCGCGGGCATGCCGGCGCGCAATCCCGCCAACGCGGTGACCGCCTTGTAAGTTGAGCCCGGCGCATAACCCTGGATCGCGCGGTTGGTCAGCGGATCGGTTTCATCATCGTTCAGCGACTTCCAAGCTTCCTGAGTCACCGATGGGATGAACATGTTCGGGTCAAACGACGGCACCGAAGCCATCGCGAGAATTTCCCCGTTGTTGGGATTCACGACCACGGCAGCACCGCGGCCAATGCCCTTTCCAGAATTGGTCTCGGCATCTCGCAAAGCGCGCTCGGTGATGTATTGCACCCTGGCGTCAATCGTCAGGTAAATGTTGTTGCCTTGTTTCGGCGCGACGCGGCGGACCTCGCCTTCGATCACGCCTTTCACATTGCGCTGCATGACCCGCATTCCCGGGGTGCCGCGAATCCATTTATCCAGGTAAAGCTCGACTTGAGATTTTCCCTCCACGTCCGGCTGGTAGAAGGTGTAATCCTTCACATCCGGCTGCTGATCAACGTCGTTCACGGCGCCGACATAGCCGAGCAGATGCGCCGCCAGCGCACCGTAACGATACCAGCGCACCGGCTTTACCCCGATCTCGACTCCCGGCAGGCCAACGTCGTGCTCGGAAAATCGCGCGATGGTTTCAAAATCGATTTCTTCCCGATAGGTGAACGGCACTTCCGTGTCGTTCCAGAAATGCTTCTCCAACGTGGATGAGCTGTAATCCTGCGCGAGTTTCAGTTCCTGCAACCGTGGAACCACCGTTTGGTTCACGATCTGCACGATGTCCGGCTCGTTGATGATTTTCTTCATCTGCCGAACCGTGATTGGCCGCGGCGTGGTCGGCACTTTGCCCACCTCGCGTCGATATCCGCGGAGCATATCTGGCAGATAGAAATCGACTTCGTAGCTCGGCCGATTTTCAACCAGCGTGATGCCGTTGCGATCTCGAATCTCCCCCCGGACGGACGGAATGCGGACCGTGACTTCGGAGCGATTCGCCAGCCGCGAGGTCCATTTGGGGCCGCGCAGCACCTGTTCATACCAAAGCTTCGCCAGCAAGCCGCCCAATCCGCAGAGCATCAGGAACGCGATGAAGTAAACGCGCAGTTCGGCGTTGGCGGGTTTGCGAGCGAATCGACGGGCCATATCAGCGTTTCAGCGCCTTGCGCAGTGGCTGCGGTTCGTAGCCAGTGAGGAAGGCGACCCAATTTAGCGTGAAGAAGAAAAACGGCGAGAGCAGGAGTGCAACCAATCCCGTGGCGCCGATACTCCACCAGGTGTTCTGGTTGAAGACGAAGGTCACCGGCAACCGCCGGAAGGTGATCATGAGATATTCAATGAGGACGATGATGGAAGTGCAGACACCGCTCAGCAGGCAATGAATCTCCCACCGGCCGCGCTGGAAGAGCGGCCGGAAGCCGCTCATCAGTCCGCCGAGCACCGCGTAAAGGATCACCGACCAACCGAGCGCGATCTCGTAATCCCCGTTCACCACTTGCGCGTGCAGCGCGTCCCACATCAATCCGCCCGCCAGAGCCAACCCGAGCATCCCCGGAATCGGGAGCGCCAATGCGCCATAAAACATGATGATCGGGACAATCAAGACGCGCGCGCCGATTGGAGGCACAGGCGGGATGAAGTGCTGAACCACGAGGGCCAGGAACATCGCAACGAGCAGGACGACGAAGAGAATCACTTGCGAGTGCTGACGACGACAAAGACGTCCTCAATGGTGGTGAGATCGACCGCCGGGACAATCGTCGCGTAGCCGTCGAGTTCGCGTTTCTTGAATTCACGGACCGCTCCAATGAGCACATCGCCGGGGAAGACTCCGCCTAATCCGGAGGTGAAAACTTTCTGCCCTGGTTGCAGGTTGGCCTGTTTGGTCAGGAAGTTCAGGCTCAGCTGCGGCATCGAACCGCTGGTCGTGCGTTCGCCTTTGACGATCCCCTTCTCCGGCGAACCTTCGATCTTGGCCGACACGCGGCAGGTTTCATCCGCAAGCAGCAGGACCTTCGCCGAGTGCTCAGTGACCACGCTGGTTTTCCCCACCAGACCTTCCTCAGTGAGCACCGGCATGTCGTCTTTTAGCCCCTCGGCCGAGCCGCGATCGATGGTCACGGAGTTGTACCAGGTGGCATCTTCCCGCGCGATGATCCGGGCGGGGACGAGCTTGAAAACCGCGCGCTCGTTGTAGCCGAGCGCCTTCCGTAGCCGGTTGTTTTCCGCTTCAAGTCCGCGCAAGGTCTGGTTCGTCGCGCTCAGTTCCTTGTTGGCGACGCTGAGGAGTTTGTTCTCCTCTTCCAGTTGCTCCAGTGTTTTCAGCCCTTCGCGGAAGTCGCGATACTTCTTCTCCATGGTGGAGCCAGTCTTCAGGAAAGGTGAAATCACACCGAGGAAACCTGCCTGCATCTTCCGCATATTTTGCGGACTCAGCACCATGATCAGGCCGGTCAGAGCCAGGAAAACAGTCACCGAGAGAATGACGACGCGACGACTGGTCATGCGTGAAGCCGGTTCTCGGAGCTCAGCCTGCCCGGGCAGAAAAGTGCCGCAACCAGGGTTGTTTCGACGGATGCCATTTCCGGCAAAGTTTTAACTCCAGCGGGTGTCGCTCGTCGCCACCTGACGCAGGAACTTGATCTCGCTCAAAGCGCGGCCGGTGCCTTCGGCCACAGCGCTGAGCGGATCCTCGGCCACATGGACCGGGAGACCTGTTTCTTCCGTGAGCAGACGATCGAGGCCGCGCAACAGTGCGCCGCCTCCCGCGAGCACGAGCCCGCGATCGACGAGATCGGCGGACAGTTCGGGCGGACAACGTTCCAGCGTCACGCGAACCGAATCGACGATGGTCGAGATCGGTTCCAGCAACGCTTCGCGAACTTCTTGTGAGGTGATGGTGAGCGTCTTCGGCAAGCCGGCGACGAGATCGCGGCCTTTGACCTCCATCGTGGTTTCCTTTTCGATCGGATACGCCGAGCCGATCTTGATCTTGATGTCTTCCGCAGTGCGCTCGCCGATCATCAGATTGTAGGCGCGCTTCATGTACTGGATGATCGCCTCGTCCAGCTCATCGCCAGCGACGCGAACGCTCCGGCAGAAGACGATGCCGGAGAGCGATATCAACGCCACCTCCGTGGTGCCGCCGCCGATGTCGATAATCATATTCCCGGCGGCATCCTGCACCGGAAGACCACAACCAATCGCGGCCGCCATCGGCTCCTCGATGAGGTGAACCTCGCGGGCGCCAGCTCGGAGCGCGGATTCTTTCACGGCCCGCTTCTCCACTTCTGTGATGCCGCTGGGCACGGCAATCACGACGCGCGGACGCGGCTTCATCAGCGTCCGTTTGCCGTGTACCTTGTTGATGAAGTGCTCGAGCATCTTCTCCGTGATCTCGAAGTCCGCGATGACTCCATCCTTCATCGGCCGAATCGCCACGATGTTTCCCGGCGTGCGGCCGAGCATCCGCTTGGCTTCGTCGCCGACGGCGAGCACGTGATTGGTTCCCACCTGCACCGCGACCACGGACGGCTCACGCAGGACGATGCCGTGATCCTTCACGTAAACCAGGGTGTTTGCAGTGCCTAGATCAATCCCGATGTCGTTTGAAAACAGCCCAAAAAATCCATTAAACATTCAAAAGTAACCTCTTCTAGATCGTAAAAAATTTCGTGATGCGGGCTCCCGGAAGAGCGAGCCGGCGCCAGGACAGTCAGGTCCCTGGTTCCGAGGTGGAAAATTGCTCTTCAGAAAGGCCGCTACTCTTAGGGCCGACCTCGGAGTGGCGTCAAAATAAATCGGGGCTGCAGCTGGCATGAGTTTCAGGCAGCCATGTGGAGGTTTGTTCCCGTAATGTTGCTGCCCACGGCGAAAGCGACCCACCGCTTCCGTCCTCCACTGCAGCTTCGACTTGATCCTTTACCTATGCGCCCCCGCAGTTTCCTCTTCCGCGTCGTGCCGATCGGCATCGCACTTCTGGTCATCTTCTTCCAGTTTACCTCGGCGGAAAAGTTCACCAACGAGGCTGGACGCCAGGCGCGTGTCGCGCTCGATCCGAAGCAAGAGAAACAGCTCGGCCTGCAGAGCTACGCGCAAGTGCTTCAGAAAAGCCAGCCGATCACCTCAGGTCCCGAGTACGAGCTGGTCCGGCGGGTCGCTGGGCGACTCGCCGCAGCGACGGGCGCCTCGAAGGAGAACTTCGAGTGGGCGGTCACGCTGGTCCGCAGCCCGCAAGTGAATGCGTTCTGTCTTCCCGGAGGAAAGATCGTGGTGTTCACCGGCATTCTCCCGGTCGCGAAAACCGAAGCAGGACTGGCCACCGTCATGGGGCATGAAATGGCTCATGCCACCTTGCGGCACGGAAGCGAGCGGCTCTTCCAGCAAAAGACAACCCAGACCTTTATGACCGGCGTGCAGTTTTCCATCGGCGACATGGATTACCAGCAGCAGCGCGCCATCATGGGTGCCATCGGAGCGGGAGCACAGTATGGCATTCTCATGCCGTTCGGGCGGGATCACGAAAGCGAGGCGGACCGGATCGGCCTCCTCTACATGGCTCGGGCGGGCTACGACCCGCGGGAATCCACCGGCTTTTGGGAGCGCATGGCGGAGGCAGGCGGGGACAAAGCTCCACCGGAATTTCTCTCGACGCATCCGAGCCACGGGACCCGGATTGCTCAGTTGAAAGAGACAATGCCGCAAGCCGTCGCGGAATACGAGAAGGCACGACGCGCCGCCGACGCAGCCGGAGTTGCGGTCGAGCAGTAAGACCCGCGCTCTGCCGAGCAGGCCGGGCGTTCGAAGATCCGGAAAGTCGGGCTTGAGCTACGCCTGCCTTCTCCGGCGGAATCCGAGCAGCAGGCTCATTCCTCCGAGCAGCGAGGTGAAGACGCCGGGCTCCGGCACCGCCAGCAGGACTTGGGTGTTGATCGTGTCGATCAGGATCATCGCGCCAGGATGCGCTGTGAGGAAGGCTGAGTCCAGCTGGAGCCCGTTATCGGTCAAGGTGCCGCTGTAATCGAAGAGCGTGTAGGTATCGCTCGCGTTCAGCGCGCCGCCGAGTTCCACGACCTGGAGCAAGCCATCGAGCGTCAGATTGCCGGTGATGGCGATCAGGTCATTGAGGCCGCCGCCAGCGGTGGAGTTCCCGAGAGTCAGCTCAAAGCGGGAAGTAGAGCTGGCATTCAGACTCAAGCTCCCGGTGCTCAAGGTTCCAATTCCGTTGGCACCCGGCGCCAACGTTCCTCCGGAGACCGTCACATCGGGCACCGTGCCGGAGCCGCCGAGCGTTGCTCCGGAGCTGACGGTCGTCACACTGCCGCTCAAGCCGCCGTTGACCAGCAATGTTCCGGCGGTGACGTTCGTCGCTCCGGCATAGGTGCTGGTTCCGCTCAGAGTCAAAGTGCCCGCTCCGATCTTCGTCAAGCCGCCCAGGCCAGAAATGATTCCGCCAAAGGTCGTAGAAGTGCCGTCGCTCCCGGTGGTGAGCGTGCCCGAGCCGAGCGAAACGCCACCGCCGAACAGGCCGCCGCCTGCAAGGGATCCAATCTGGACATTCAATCCCGCCAAATCCAACGCGGTACTAAACACATCGGCGATCGTAACGGCTGAGTTGGGATTGCCCAAGGCCGCTGCCGAGCCAAGTCGCAGGACCCCTTCGTTCACCGCAGTCGGCCCGGAGTAGGTATTGGCGCCAGTGAGCAACAGCGTTCCGGAGCCGGCTTTGATCAAACCACCTCCGCCTGTCGCGGTGATTGCACCGCTCAAAACTCCGTCCACGTCCGCGGATCCGTCCGCAACGTTCACCGTCCGAGCGGCGCCATTCAGGTCCAGTGCATTTTGGAAGGTGACCGTCTTATTTGCTCCAGCAGCACCGAGCAGCAGGCTGCTTCCGGTGGTGAGAAAATTTGCCGTGCCATTCCAGACGAGAGCGGCCGAGGCGCCTCCCAGATTGACCAGCCGATCGGCTCCGTAAGCAGCAAAACCGCCGCTGCCTGCAAACTGAACCTGATCGATGCCCAGCCCGAGGCTCCGGGTGAAATTGGCCGTCGCCAGCCCGACTACGCCGCCACTCAAGGTCAACGCGCTCGTCCCGCCAGTGGTCCCCACGCCGCCGGGAAGCGCGTTGGCATTGGCGAGCACCAGCGTTCCTCCCGAGATGGTTGTCGGTCCGGTGTAAGTGTTCGCCGCGGTCAGCGTCCAGGCACCTGGCCCTGTTTTCGCAAGGGACAAAGCGCCGGTGCCGTTGTCCGTGAGCAACGCGGCGAGGGTATTCGCATCGGTGTTTGTTCCAGCAAGCGTGAAGGTTCGGGTTTCGTCCGGCAAACCGAAGAGCGGAGCCGTGGGGTTGGTGAAGTTGAT
>DASVRR010000109.1:0-3272 GCA_036388515.1 Chthoniobacteraceae bacterium
GCTCCAGCAGATTTGATGGGCGGCGATGGGTTCGAATCCGGGCAAATCGTGAGCACCTTGGGGATGGGCGCGCTGACGGTTCACGGAAACATCATCGGCGGCTTCGGCGAAGACAGCGGCGCGGTCGGAAGCGGTGGCGTGATCGGGAAAGTCACCGTGGACAAAAGCGTGATCGGCGGCCCTGGCATCCGCAGCGGCGCGGTGCTGAGCACCACCGGAATGCAGGCCGTGAGCATTGGCGAAGATTTGCTCGGCGGCACTGGGGATAACTCCGGCTTTATCGCGTCCTCAGTGAGCATCCGCAGCGTCGCAATCGGTGGGAGCATCGTCGGCGGTGCGGGGAGTCACAGCGGTTCCGTCGGCAGCTTTGGACCTTTGGGCGCGGTTTCGGTGGGAGAAGACTTGCGGGGCGGACCAGGCAGCGGATCCGGACAGATCGTCAGCGCGACGACGATCAAAAGCGTCGATATCGTCCGCGATTTGGTCGGCGGCAGCTCCTTTGAGAGCGGTTCGATCGGGAGTCTCCGCGGGCTCGGCCCAATCTCCATCGGAGGCAGCCTTTTCGCCGGCTCGGGAGAACGTTCCGGATTGATCTCCACCCAACAGCGGCCAGTGGACGTGATCAGTTCAGAAGTCATTTTTGATCCACCGATCGCACCGATCGCGCGGGTCACGATTGGCGGTTCCATCGTGGGACTCGCCGAAGCTCCTTCCGAAGGCGTTGGAAGCGGGTTCGAGGCCGGGAGCATCCTGAGCAGCGGCAAGCTCGGCGCGGTGGTCGTGACCGGCGATCTGATCGGCGGCGACAACTCCCAGAGCGGGCGGATTGCCTCGGAGACAAGCATCGTGAGCATCCTGATCGGCGGAAGCCTGATCGGAGGCGACGGCGACCGGTCCGGGGTGATCGAAGCCAGAGGAGCGATCGGCCCGGTGCGGATTGGGGAAGACCTCCGCGGCGGCGCTGGAGAAGGCTCCGGCCTTTTAGGCGCGAATAGTTTGGCGAAAGTGCACGTGGGTTTGAACCTGCTCGGCGGAGACGGCGGCTACAGCGGCGTGATCGAAACTCGCAGCTCGGATAGCAACACCTCCCCGGGAGGAAATCTCGGGCCCGTAGTAATCGGGGCAGCCATCCGAGGCGGCCAGGTTGGGCCGGGTTCGGGACAAATCTACAGCGCGGCCAAGCTGGCCAGCGTGACCGTGGGCTTTGGCGAAAATCTGGATGGGGAACAATTCACTGGCGTCGCCGGAGGGCTGGCCACCGGCAGCGGAGTCATCGCGAGCCGGGGAGACATGGGACCCGTGATCATCCACGGAGGCTTGCAAGGCAACCTTTTCAGCGGCTCGGGAACAACGGGCTTCGGCGATGAAGCGGGGAAGATTCTCTCCGGAGGAAAACTCGCGAGCCTCACCGCAAACTACATCTACGGCGGGTTCGGGAACTACGACACCAACACGGACGATCCGAGCTCACGCGGTCAAGTCGTCGCGCACGGAGCCATCGGCAAAGTGATCATCGAGCAATCGCTCGTGGGGAACAGCGGGCGGGAGTCGGGCCAGATCCGCGGACATTCGATTGGCAGCGTGTTCGTGGGGAACAACGTCAGCGGTTCGTCCGGCCAGGGAAGCGGATCCATCGTCGCGAATGGCCACGGCATCGGATCGATCTTCCTCGGCGGAACACTTTCCGGAGGCTCCGGCGTCCGGTCGGGCTGGGTCGCCGCCTTTGGGAACATCGGCTCCTTCGAGGCGCAATTTGTCGGCGGCAATGGAGAGACCTTCGGCGGTCCGGATCGCCCGCGGGTTTCTGCCGGCTACACGTTGCAAACCGTCACGGTCGCGATCTCCGCCTACGGCAGCGATTTCGTTGCTGGCTATGATCCGGACGGCAATCCGTTCAACGCCGACGCGCAAATCGGCAAGGTGACGCTCGGCAGTTTCCCCAGCTCGGATGGTCAAACCACGGGGACAATTTACGGGCTGAACATTGTCGCCGGCGCGCTCACCGGCGATCGAGCCTCGGAGAACGACGACGGCGTTTTCAGCACGGGCGACGATCTGGTCATCGATGATCCCGCCAACGAACCTTCCGTTTATTCCCGGATCGCCAGCGTGATCATCAAGGGACCGCTGATCTCCAGCTCCACCCAAGGCGATCGATACGGCATTGTCGCCGAAATCATCGGCTCGCTGAAGATCGGATCTTCCACGATCAGCCTGACCGCGGGTCCTTCGAACGATCCGAAATCGAGCAGCGGCGGAGGTTTGTCGCAGGACTTTTACTTCCGCGAGCTGAGGCCAGTTTCTGCTGGAGCTGTTTAAGGTTCCGCCGGGCGGGCTCAAACGATTGGGGAGTAGCCGGGAGAATCACTTAACCTCGAGTTCGAGGGGCGTGAGCGGCTTGCGTCTTACTCCGGCGGACGCTGCTGGGTGACTCCCGCGCGATTGTAGCCGTCCATCGTTTTGTCAAAACAAGCGGGACAGATTCCGTGGCTGAAATTGCTCCCGGTGCAGTCGTGAAAATAGGTTTCCACTTGCTGCCAGTAGTCGCTGTCATCCCGCACGCGTTTGCAATACATGCAGATCGGGATCAGCTCCTTTAGCTGACGAATCTGCGTGGTATAATCGACGATCCGTTCCGCCACGCGCAGCCGCATCAGGATCGCCTCACGGTCGAGCGGCTTGGTGAGAAAGTCGTCGATCCCGGCATCCATCGCGCGCCGAAGATTGTCCCGGCCCGTGTTGATCGCGGTGAGGAGGATGAAGTAGGCGTAATCCGTCCGGGGCCGCGCCCGCACCAGCTTGCAGAGATCCAGCCCGTCCATCTCGGGCATCATCCAATCACTCACGATCACGCGGACCGGATCTTCCTGGAACTTCTCCCAAGCTTCCTTGCCGGTGGCGGAGGAAACGACCTGATGCCCGTAATGTTCCAGGGTGACCTGAAGAATTTTCACGGACACTGGGTCATCTTCGGCGATCAGGATTTTCATGCGGCAACACAGGCGGGGCGCTCACGCTCCAAGGCAATCCTAACGCAAGCAAACTCCTTTTCCACTTCACTGAGCAACTGATCTGAATTCTCCTCCACCCCCGTGTTGGCAAGGTCCTCCAGCCGGGCGCACGCCTGGCGCATCCGTTCCGCTCCAAAATTGCTGCAGCTTCCCTTTAACATGTGCGCGACGCGCGCGAGTTGCGGAGTAGAATGCGCGGCGAGCGCGGCGCGCCCTTCCGCGAGCACCTTCGGAGTGTTCTCGAGAAAAACGTCGATCAGG
>DASVRR010000110.1:0-4007 GCA_036388515.1 Chthoniobacteraceae bacterium
CTGCGCTTCCGGAAGATCGAATGCCAGCTTCTCGACTTCAGTGATGGTGACCATGCCGGAAGGTAGTTCGCGGAGCCATGTCGGCAAGGATGCAAAACCGCCACTGCGACTCAGGCGTGCGGAGTTCCCGACAACCGACCGTTTGGGGACGCAATTTCGAATTGCCTCCGACCAATGAAAACGCGCTCCGGCACTCTCCTGAAAATCTTCGGCTGGGGCGCGGCGCTTCTCCTCGTGGCTTGCCTTGCGGTTGGTGTTGCCGGGATGGTGGTTTATTCCCGGTATGAGGAGCGGGCGGCGAAATTTGATCTCACCAAGATCGACGAGGTTTCCGAGCGCTCGTCGGTTTACGATGCGAACGGAGAGCTCTACAGCTACTTCGGCGGGGAGAATCGTCTGGTGGTGCCGCTCGCCGCCGTCTCGAATCACTTCATCGCGGCGTTGCTGGCGCGGGAAGATTCCCGCTTCTGGGAACACGAAGGCGTCGATTTCAAAGGAGTAATCCGCGCCGTGGTGACGAACCTCCGCGCCGGAGACGCGAAGCAAGGCGCGAGCACGATCACCCAGCAACTCGCCCGCAACGCCTGCGAACTCCGGGCAAAAACCATCGACCGCAAGATCGTCGAAGCCGTGCTCGCCCGGAGGATTGAAGCGACCTACTCCAAGCAGCAGATCCTGGATTTGTACGTCAACCGGATCTACTTCGGATCCGGCTTTTACGGGATCGAAACTGCTTCCCGCGGATACTTCGGGAAGCCGGCGGCGGAGCTCACGCTCGGCGAGAGCGCGATGCTCGCCGGTTTGATTCGCAGTCCGAATCGCTTCTCCCCAAGCCGCGACCTGCCAGCGGCGGAGCACGAGAGAAACACGGTCCTCGACCGAATGGTGGAGCTGAATCTGCTGAAGCCGGACGAAGCGACGGCCGCCAAAGCCCAGCGCGTGACGCTCGCTCCGGGAAGCGGGCTCCGCTATGCGGAAGATTACGTCATGGACGCGGTCTTGCGTGAAGCGACGGCGCTGCTCGCTCCCGAGGTGGTCGATCACGGCGGACTGAAGATCTTCATGACCGTGGATCCGCAGATTCAGCGGCTGGCACAGTCCGCAGCAGATCGCCGGGTGACGGAGATCGAGGAGCAGAAGAATTATCCGCATCCGAAGAAGAAAAACTTCATTCCGGGAGAACTCCCAGACGGGAAGGAACGTCCGACGGATTATCTCCAGGCAGCCGTGGTTGCGATCGACAATCACACCGGCGCCATCCGCGCCATCGTTGGCGGCCGCGATCATCAGCAGAGCAAATATTCGCGCGCACTGCTCTCCAGACGGCAGGTCGGTTCCACCTTCAAGCCGTTCGTTTACGGCGCCGCTTTTGAACGCGGATTGCTGCCGGGAACAGTGATCGATGATTCGAAAATTCTTCCGGGAGAATTCCGGAACATTTCCGCGAAGTGGTCGCCGGAAAACTCCGATGGGGAGTATTCCGGGCTGCAGCCAGCTGCTTTCGGTCTGCTGAAATCTCGCAACACCATGAGCATCCGCGTTGGCGAATACGCGAGCCTTCCCAAAGTGCACGATCTGGCGATGCGCGCGGGCATCGGCGATTCGATGCCCGATTTGCCGGTGGCTTTTCTCGGAGCGTTCGAGACGACGTTGAAAGATCTTACCGCCGCCTACACCGCTTTTCCCAACGGCGGCGTCCAACATTCGCCGCATCTCATCAGCTCGGTGCAAGACCGCGAGGGACGCACCATTTATAAAGCGCCGCAGCTGGAGAAGCGGCTCCTTAGCCCGGAAAGCGCCTGGATGGTTTCCAGCATCCTGGAGCAAACGATGAAAACCGGGACTGCTTCGAAATCCTCTTCGATGGGCTGGAAGAAACCGGGCGGAGGCAAGACGGGAACGACGAACGACTGCTTCGACGCGTGGTTTATTGGCTACACCAGTTCGCTCACCTGCGGAGTTTGGGTCGGGATGGACCAGCCGCAGACGATTCTGGAAAAGGGTTACGGAAGCACGCTGGCGTTGCCGATCTGGGTCGATTTCATGCAGCAAGTGCCGGAGAAAAACTATCCCGCACAGCGCCTGGATCCGCCTTCTTCCCTGGTCAAAGCGAGACTCTGCTCCGTCTCAGGAGCGCGCGCCACTTCCGGCTGTCTCCAGCAAGGATGCGCCTACGACGCGACGCTTCCGCCGACCCGAGTGGCGGTGGATTCGTGCAAGACGCATCCGGATTTGCCGCCGCCGCCGGTCTATTCAGCCGAGCTGCAGGTCCAGGGGATTCCGTCCGCGCTTCCGCCAGCAGCCACGGCGCCGTCTCCCGTGGGGATGCACGCGCCGGCCTTCTCCTCGAGTTCGGTTCCTCCGCCGAGCAGCTCCGCGGCTCCTCAGCTCCAGCGTAATCCGGAGCCAATCCGAATGGAGCGCACCGCAAGTGGAATGCGCATCACGCATGTTCCGGCGCCGCAGCGGAGTGCGGCAATCCCAGTCGCGGAGCCCGTGATTCCTTCCCGATCAGCCGTTCCTCCGCAGCCTGAGCCGCGCGTGATGCGCGCCATTCCGGTGGAACGCTCGGAGAGAACGGCGGCCGTTCCTCAACCCGGACAAATGCAATCTTCCGCACGAGCCGCGGCGGCGGAGATCCTGGAGGAAAGCCGGCCGGTGCGTGTCCAGCCGACTTTGCCCGCGGTCCGGGAACCTCGTTCCCGGCCAGCGCGCACGAGCACGGAAGTCCGCGTCGTCCGTGTTCCCCGGGAGCCCGCTGCGGAGGAATAGCCCCAGCGGTTTCCTCCCGAACGGTTCCGCGATTTTCGCTGACCTCCCCGGCCAGCCGTGTATGGTCGCGGACCAATTTTCCCGCACTTATGGACGATCTCATTCCTCTCCTGCGCCAGAATTCCCGCGCGTCCAACGAGGATCTCGCGAAGGAACTGAACGCCACTCCGGAAGAGATCGCGAGCCGGATCGCGAAGCTGGAGCGCGATGGAGTGATCCTCGGTTATCAAGCGATCATCGATCCGCAGCAGGTTCCCGGCAGCCCCGTGACGGCGGCGATCGAAGTCAAAATCACGCCGGAACGCGGAGGCGGTTTCGATCGGCTGGCGCAACGGATCTCGAAGTTTTCCGAGGTGCAAAGCTGCTACCTGATGAGCGGCGGTTACGATTTGCTGGTGATCGTGGAAGGCACCACGCTGCAGGAAGTCGCCAACTTCATCTCCGAGAAGCTGAGTACGATCAAAGGAGTCATCTCCACCGCCACGCGCTTCCGCCTGAAGGCTTACAAGGAAAACGGCGTCGCCTTGACCCGTGAGGAAGAACCAACGCGGCTGGCGGTCTCGCCCTGAGCCATGGAGCAGGTTCATTTTTCTCCCGAATGTGGAGAAATGCGGAATCGGGAAGTGGTGCAAAACAGCGCTGAGCGAGCTCGCGGCTAAACGCCCGCTGATCTCTCGCACGCAGTTTCTTCCTCAACCCACCACCATTTTCCATGACTCTCACCAAACACATCGCCAATCACGTCCGCGACATTCCGCGGTCCGGGATTCGCGACTTCTTCGAAATCGTCCAGACCATGAAGGACGTCATCTCGCTCGGCATCGGCGAGCCGGATTTCCATACGCCCTGGCGGATCCGCGAGGCTGCAATTTACAGCCTCGAGCGCGGCCACACCGGCTATACCTCAAACCTCGGGTTGCCCGTACTCCGCGAGCGGATCGCCGCCTATGTGGAGCAGCATTTCGAAGTCAGCTACGACCCGAAGACCGAGATCATCGTGACCGTCGGCGTCTCGGAAGCGATCGATCTGGCGCTGCGAGCGCTGATCAATCCCGGAGACGAAGTGCTCTACCATGAGCCGTGTTATGTGAGTTACAGCCCGAGCGTCGGCATGGCGCACGGACGAGCGATTGCGATCCCGACCCGGGCGGAAGACAACTTCCGCCTCACGGCTGAATCGCTCGCGGGGAAGATCACGCCGCTTTCGAAGGTGTTGATGCTGAATTTTCCCTGCA
>DASVRR010000111.1:0-8932 GCA_036388515.1 Chthoniobacteraceae bacterium
GAAGGAGAGCGCCTGATACCTTTGGGTGATCGTCTCCTGCGCGGCAGTGACTTCGCCGGTGCGGACTTCGGCCCAACCGGGATCCGGCGGCACGGTCGCAGCGCTGCGCAGCAGGTCGCCCAGCCGGGGAAAGGTGAGGTCATCTTTCACCAGCGCGCCGGCTTGAGTGAAAACCGCGGGCGTGACCTGGCGCAGCGTGTCGCGCAGCTGAAAGCGCGCGGAAAGAGCCTCGTTGAGCACGGCGCTTTCGGTGGCATTGATGTCCCGCTCGCGGATGGTCATCTGCCGGAGATCCTTCGCATGCCGCGCCAGCATATCGCGCACGCGATCGCAGTCGCGGCAGCCCGGCTTGTAGAAAAAGATGACCTGGAAGGCGGCGGCGGGCGTGGCGGATGAATTCGCCGTGGGCGCCGAGACGGCGAGATCTGCGCCGGCGGCATTCGGGGCCGCGAGCTGCGCGAGCGAGGCAAAGCTGGTGAAGACCTGCGGTTTCTCCGCTCCGAAGTGGGACAGCAGGATCTTCATTTTGTCCGCTCCGACGCCCGTGGCCAGCGGCACCAGGATGCTGTAGCCGCGGCCGAGCCGCCGGTAATGCTGCTCCAGGAAATCGCCGAGCCGCGCCCGTGGAGAAGTGTCTTCCGCGGGCGCGCTGATCAGGCTCGCGAGTGCCGTGGGATCCACCGGCTTCCCCAGCCGTAAGAGAGCAAATTGCGCCTCAAATCGGAGGCTGTCCGCCGGATCTCGCGTCAGTTTCTCCAGGGCCGCCAGCAACTCGGGCGTCGCCTCGGCTGAGCCCGATGTTCCGGACCCTTTCCCGGCCCACGCGCCGAACGTCGGGCGGGAAGAGGCACGGCCACCGAAGTCTTCGTAATCCCGCGCGCTCTCGGCGTCGCTGAACCAATGCAGCCAGCCTTGATTGTGCGGGGAAGCAAGGAACGGGAGCACCGCGCGGACCGGCGCGGCCTCATCGCGCAAGAGCGCTTCGATCCGACCCGGGAGCACACTCGCGCCGAGCGCGCGGTACGCCGCGCGCCGCAACCAGGGCCGGTCCGAGTCGAGGAACCTTTCCACCTGAGCCGCGCGCGCCTGACCGGAGCGGCCGAGCAGGACGATCGCCAGCACTCGGGTGGATTCCAGTGCCGCGGAATCTTCGAGCACCGCGCGGCCCCACTCCAGGAGCGGCTTCTGCAGTTGCGGATTTTGCGCGAGCGAATCCGCCTCGTAGCCGTAGAGATCCGTGGCGCGCAGCGGTGAACCGCGGCGCGCGAGTTCCGTCAGCAGCCCGGCAAACCTCTCCGGTTTTTTGTTATCCAGCCAGATTTCCACCACCACTTCGCGCACATCATCCGCCGGATCCTGCAGCAGGCGAGTGGCCAGATCTTGCACCGGGCCACGCGGCCATTCGGGAAGAACCGCGAGCGCGGAAGCCATCGCGCGGCGGTCCAGCGAACTCGAGGTCTCGATCGAGGCGAGCAGAAACCGCGCGGCCTCCTCATGGCTCTGCCCGAGCAAAACCACGGCTGCCTTCAAACGCTGTTGCGGAGAGCCTTTCCGGAGGAAATCCTCCAGCGCCGCCCGCATCTCGTGAGGCGCCGCTTCGCCTCCCGGCTGGGCCGTCTCCGCCCCATTCTCCGCGGCAGGTTTCGCGCCGCTTTCAAAGAGCGAGTAGAGACGGTCGAGCAGAGAGTTCCGCGGACCAGCCGGAGCGGAAAGCGTCTGGGAGCCGCTTGCGGCGAGGAATCCCGGCCGCAACCGCAGTGCGTCGAGCACCGCGTCGCGGCGCAGATCATCCGGGGAGCGCAACGCTTCCAGGAGCAAGCCAGTTTGCTTCCCTTGCGAGGCGAGCAGCCGGAGCGCGGAGGCGGCGACATCGCGATTCGTATGCCGCACAAACCGCGCGGCGTGAGGCACGCCCTGGGCGATTCCGTCATCACCGCCGAGCAGATCCAGGCATTGCAGGATGATCTCCGGCGGCGCCTTCCAGAGCGCATCCCAAACCTGCGGCGGCGCCGGTTTTTCATCCACAAAAAGCGCCGGCAAAATGGCTGCCTTGAGATCGTCCTGCTGCTCAAAGCGTTCCAGCAAAAGCTTCGTCGCTCCGCCTTCCTCGCTGATCGTCTGCAGCGTCCGAACGGCGGAGACGCGCACAAACAAATCGTCATCCTTCAGCCGCTCGCTCACGGGACTCATCAGCGCTTTCAAGTCGCGCTTCCCGATCGTCTCCAGCGCCGCCGCGCGCACCCGCCAACGCGGATCAGCCAGGCGCTCCTGCAATGCCGTCGAGACGTCGCCCGCCTTGGTCGCACCGAGTGCGGCCAGCGCGCTGACCACGACGTTTTCGGAGGGATGGACGAGGAACGCGGCGATCGCTTGAGCCTGCTCCGGTTCCCTGGCGTGCTGCCCGAGTCCCCGCAGCGCCGCATGCAGCACGCTCTCGGTTTTCTCCCCGGCAAGATGCTCCAGAATGACCGGCAGCGCGTGAGTTGTTCCGGCTTTGAAAGCGGCGTCCACCGCCGTCTCCCGCACCAGCGAATCGCCGGAAGAGAGCGCTTCGGCGATCACCGGCAGAACGCCCGGACCGGCCTCACCGAGAGCGGCGAGCGCGGTGCTTTGTGCTTCCGGAGTTCCCAGCGCCAGATCGCGCGCCAGAGCCGCGGCGTTTTTCGGGAGCACCTGGCGGATCGCGAGCCGGTATTCCGCGGCCTTCAGCATGGCGCGCGGAGCCGGCTCCAGCTCGGGTTGATTTTGCAGGAAGACTTCGATCTGTCCGATTGCGGAAAGGCCATACGCTTCCAGCCGCTGCATCGCCCGCTCGGCGCGCTCCCGATCGCCGGTCATGATCTCCAGCGCCATCGCGCGGAAAGCTTCCGCCGTCAGCGCCGCCGGCTTCGAGGAAAGCGTCGCGGAGCCGCCTTCCGCCCAAACTTTCCAGCGCGCGAGTGCTTCCGCATTGCGGCCTGCTTCGGGAGCTTCCTGCCACGGATCAAAGCCGTACGTTTCGCCGGCCGCATCTTCCAGCAGATCCAGCGCGCCGAGCCGCACCGCCAGTTTCGGATGCGCCAGCAACGCCGTCAGACGCGCCGCCGGAAACGGCTTTTGTTCGGTCACGAGTGTCCGGATGGCCACGCGCTGTTCTTCCCGACCGAGCGCTTCCATCAACCGCGGCCAGGCTTCTTCCGGAGCTCCTTTGGCCCGAAATTCCTCCAGCTCCTGCAGCGAAACCGCCGGGACGCCGCTGGTCTCCAGGCCGCGCGCGATTTCCGTGGACAGCGCCGCCGCCAGCAGGACGACCGCGAGCCCCCGCCCGAGCGTCCGGAAGAAAACGGGAGCGTGTTTCACGAGCGTGCGGTTTTCCAAGGCCACGGCTCGGCGCTAATGCAGCAAAGCGTAAGCGACGATGTTCACGTTGATCTCCAGCGAGTTGCGGATCTCGTTTCCTCCGCAACAGCAGCATCCGGAGGAATTCTGCGTGTCGTTCAAGCCGTGGCGCGAATAGACGCAGACGAGCTTTCCATTCACCTCCACGCCCTCGAGTGAAGCGGTGCCGCTGGACTTCGCGAGATCCAGTTTTTCAATGGGGAAGACGGTGTGGAAGATCGGGTGCTTGAGGTCGATCGCAGACAGCGGATGATCCGGCAGCAGGCTCTTCAGTTCGCGGCGGAAGGCGTTGTCCCACTCTTTGCTGGAGCAACCCGACGACGCCAAAAGAAAGCCGCCGCCTTGCAGGTAGCGCGTGAGGTTTTCGCGCTCCGCCGCGAGCAGCCGGAAGTCGCCCTCGCCCGTCATCACGACGAAGGGAAAATCAAAGAGTTCCTTGGAATCCAGCTTCACCGGCTTGAAGCGCCGCTCGGTGACGATCGTGGTCTTCTGCTGCAAAGTGCCGAGGAACGCATCGGCAAAACATTGGGAAGTTTTGTTGCCGGCGTAGATCACGTTGGCGCACTGGACGACGCCCTCTTTTTCCCCGCGGGCGAGCGGCGTGTGGAGAGCGATCAGGGCGAGGAGCAGGAGAAGTTGGCGGACGTTCATGGCTGTGGGTTCTTTGGTGGGATGGCGGCGGCGCCTCCGGGTTTTTCGTCTGGAGAAAAGTAGCGCTTCACGGCTTCACGATAACCTTCCGGAACTGCTTCCGCAGCCACGGCTTCCCCCGCGCCGGAACGTTGCTCCCGAGCCGCGGTCTGCGCCGAGTCCACCGCTGCGCCGCTCTCGGGACCGCTCTGGCCGCGGCCTTCCGCACCTCCTCCGAGTTGCGGCCCGGCCCGGCGCGCGAACCGCTGTCGGGAAGGTCCGAAGATCGGCAGCTTCGGCATCTTGCCGCGCATGGAAAATCCGCTCTCGCTGCTCCCCGCGGCCCCGCTTCCACTCCCGCCGGAACCGAGTTCGCCCTCTCCGTCCTGACCGCGTTTCGTGACCAGCGCCCGCATCAGTTGTTCCAGCGTTTGCGACAGATCTTCCGGCCAGGGAAAAGGCAGGTCGCCCGCCTCGCCGCGACACATTTCGCAGACCGCATTCTTCCTCCGCAACAGCGCTTCCAGCTTGGCGAGCGCCTCTCCGGCGCGTTCACCGGCGGTCTTTCCGTCGCCAGCCTCGGCCGCGGCGGCGGCCTGGTCCATTGTCGGGGTAATCTCCAGTTCCGCCAGAGCCTGCAGGAACTTCCGCCCCTCTTCCGCCAGCCGCGCGAGATCTTCCGGAAGCGCCTTCAACGCGGTATCAAGGCCGGTCTCGATTTCCCGCAAGCCGCTCGCGACCGCCGCCTGGGTGCGGCTCAATTCCCGCAGCGCTTGACCGGCCTTCGTCTCGCCGCGGCGGATCTGTTCCAGCGTGCGATTGAACTCTTTCACCAGATCCCGCTGAGCCTGGATGGTCTCGCGGAATCGGCCTGCCTGCTCCAGCACTTCCGCCGCTGCCACCGCGCGTTCTCCTTGCTGCTGCTCTTCCGCCACCGCCTCCTCGCCGCGCCCGAGCCGCTCGCGCAACTCCGGCAGCGCTTCCCGCAAATGTTCCGGAAGCGCCTGCGCCAGTTTTTCCAGTTGCTGCGCGTTTTCGAAAAGCTGCTGCATCGCCTCTGCCGAAGCGCTGGCGAGGCTCGCGTCCAGGTCGAAGATCGGGAAGTCCTTCGCGATCTGACCGAACAGTTTGCCGGCGGCGCGGTGCGCTTCGAGAGCGGCCTCGCGTGCTGCTTCCGCCGCGGCGGCATCGCCCGCCGTGGCTGCTTTCTCCAAAGCTTCAAGTGATTTCCGCGCGGCGTCCATTGCTTCCCGCAACGCCTCATAACGCCCGGAGAAATCTTCCAGCGTGGTCTGGCTGCGCAGCAGCTCGGCGTAACGTTCCCGGTCGATGATGTGGACCCGAGCCGGCTCCGAAGTGCTGACGCCGAGCAGATTCGGATTGGTGTCGCCGGCTTCCAGCGTGAGCTCGACGACCTGGCCCGGGAGCAATCCGAACGCGGCAAGATTCAGCTTGCCCGCCAGCTCGTGACGGCGCTCTCCAGGCACCGCCGCTTGCGGCAGCGAACGTTCCCGATAACCCCGGAGCTGGCGGACCAGCGCGACGCGGGTGAGCCCGAGATCGTCGCTCGCGGAAGCCTCCAGCGGCAGCTCGGAATCCGGCGTCGCCAGCACTTCGCCGGCGGGTTGGCGCAGCGCCACTTCCGGACGCCGATCCGGGGTGAGTTTTTGCTCGAAGGTGAGCGGCTCGGAACGCGTCCCGAGCACGTCATGGACCTGGATGACGACCCGCGAAGCCTGGCGGACGACCCATTCAAACCGAACCCGATGCGTCTCTTCCGGCTGGCCCGGCAGCTCGCGCGCAATCGTCTGGATGCCCGCGGTTTCGAGCCGCAGCGCGCCGCCGGTCAGCGGACGATTGCTCGTCGCACGCGCCGTGACGCGGCTTCCGGAGAGCGCGGCGAGTTCCTGCGTCCCGAGGGCGAACTCGCGCCGCGGCAGTCCGGAGTAAGCGGGCGGCTCCACCGTGATCAGCACCTCCTGCACGCGCGGCTGCATCAGCACCGAGACTGGCAGCCAGGCGCTTCGCGCGCGGCCGACGGCAAACGCGATCTCGACCGGCGAGGCGACCTTCTCGAGCTTCCGGGAGAAACGGCTCGCGCTCTCGTGGAAGGCGGGCGAATCGTCGATCCGGCCGGTCGCGGGATCGCGGGTGAGGCAACGCACCGGGCGGTCGATTTTTCCGCCGGTGAGGCTGGCGGTGACGATGACTTCGCCGCCGTAAAGCACCTGGGCCGGTCGCGGCCCGAGCTGAAACTCGATCGAGCTGTAAGGCGGCAGATCTGCGCCGGGATGAAGGAGACGCGCCGCGATGATCCTGGAAGCTTTCGGCGCGAGCAGCGCGCAAACTCCGAGAGCCGCCGCCAGCGCGAGCACCGGCCAGCTTCCCCGGCGAATCTGACGCCTCGGCAGTGACTGGGAAAACCGGAGCTGGTGCAACTGCCGCGCGGCATTTTGGACGGCCCGTTCACGCAACCAGCCCGCGAATCCGTCATCCTGGGTTTCTGCCCGCGAACTGCCATTCAGCTCGAATGCGGAAAGCACTTCCCGCCGCGTGCTGCCGAGCGTGCCGTCGGCTGCCGCAGCGGCTTCGCGGGTGCGGAAGAAAATTGCGTCCCAAAGTCCCCGAGCCAATCCGAGCCCGGCGGCAAGCGCGATGGCTCCAGCGACCCAGCGGCGCGCGCCATCGCTGAAGCCGGCGGAGAAATCGAGCAAGCCAAAGAGCAGCAGCGCCACACCCGCCCAGAGAATCGCGCGCAACACGCCCACGAGCAGCAAACCCGCGCGCCAGCGGAGCTGAAAGCGGCGGAGAATGGGGAAGAAATGGTGCGACGAGGTCATGGAATTAGCGGCGTCAACTTTCACCGGAGAGGGAAGATCCGCGGAGGTGGCGCTCACAGCAGTCCCTCCCTTCTCCGCATCCACCACTCCCCGCCAAATGCAAGCCCGAGCAACACCGCCATCCACCACCGCGGCCAGAGCGCCTCCCACTGCGCCTGGCCTCGCGCGGCGTCCGCGGTGCTGGGCCAAAGCTGCCTCGCGAGTTGTTCCGCCTGTTCCGGCGAGAAGACCTGGCCTCCCGATTCGCGCGCCAGCGTGGCGAGGCTTTCCGGATCCGGACGAAGATCATCCGCCTCCTGCGGCGGCGCGATCACGGTGAGCGTCGCTTCGCCTTCCTCGCGCTCCGGCTTTGCCTGATCCGCGACGCGCACTTCATAGCGTCCCGGCTGGTCTGGGGAAAGGATCGCCGCCCATTCGCGTCCGCCTTCGCCCGCCGGGAGCAGGGTTGCGGAGGCTTCGCCGGCGGGCTGGCCATTTCGCCGCAGGCGCAAAACGGGCTGCGGCTCGGCGGAGGAACCGCGGTAGGCGATCGTCGCGCGCACCGGCTGGCCTGGCTCGGTCGTGGATTCGCGCAGGCGCACGGCATAATCCTGTCCCGGCCGAAACTCGGAATAGGTCGCGCACCATTGCATCAGCTGCACCCAAAACTGCTGGTAGATCGCGCCTTGCGCCCGCACTTCCGGATTAAAGTCCCAACGCCAAAGCCCATCGGCGTTGACCGTCGCGACCATGCCGCGGCCAAAGCGCCGCGCGATCAGCAACGGCAGCCGCGTCTGGCGTCCTTCGATCGTGCCCTCCGCCAGCACCCGCGCAAACGGCCGCAGCCGGGCGACCGCGTGCACATCTTCCAGCGGCGGCAAACCGCTCCAGACGCGATCTTCCGCGGCAGGCAACGCCGCGCCGAAGAGACTCGCGCCAGCATCCGGCAGCGGAGTAAAACGAAAGCCGCCGCTCAGCGATTCTCCCCACTCGACGGGCTCCAGCGCTTCCAGAGCAGGGAACCGCGCGGCGTACGGTTTACCGCGGGCAAAGAGCACCGCGCCGCCTTGATCCCGGATAAAACCTTGCAGCGCCGTGATCCGCGGGCCGGTGAGAAAACCGTCCGCACCTTTGCCAAAGACGATCAAATCGTAGCGGGCCAGCGCCTCCGCGGTTGAGGGAAAGACTGTTTCCGGGGACAGCAGCGGCTCTGCTCCGGAGGCTTCGATCCGGAAGTAACGTTCCTCATTCAGCCGGTGGACCGTGAGGATTTCGACCGCGCTTTGCTGCCGCAAAAGCTGCGCGAGAAACTTGCTGTCCCAGTAAGGCGCGCCTTCCAGCAACAGGACGCGAGTCTTGGACGCGAGCACGTTGACGCGCACCGTTCCGGCGTTGTTGGCGGGCAGATGTTCGCCCGGCCACGGGTCGGTTTTGAGGAGGAAATCGCCGCCGTTCTCCGGCGCGACGGGGAGATCGAAAGTGAGCGTCTGTCGTGCGCCTTCCGGAAGCTGCACTTCCTGGAGCGCGAGCTCCGAGCCGTCCGGACCGAGGAGCAGGACGCGCGGTTTGATCGCCCCAAGACCGCGGTTCTCCAGTTGCGCCGCAAACTTCACCGGCTGTCCGCGAAAGGCGGTGATCTGCTTCGGCAGCGCAGTGAGCGCGAGGTCGCGGCTTCCCCATGATCCACCGAGCGGGACGACGTGGATCGGCACGCCGCGACCGCGCGCGCGGAGGGCGATCTCGCTCAGCCGGGCCGCGGCGGTGGCGCGGCCATCTGAAATGACCACGAGACCGGCCAGGGAAGCAGCGCGCTGATCCAGCGCGCCGGTGAGCACGCGGCCGAGATCGGTGCTGGAACCATCCGGAACAAACTCCGCGAGCGAGTCTGCCGCTGCTTCCAGCTGACCGGCAAAGGGATGCACCCGGACTTCTCCGCGCGGCGAGGCGCCGGCCTGGAGGAGCCGCCCGGCCAGCGCGGAACCGGCCTGCCAGCGCGAACTTTCTTCCGCGTGCTCGGCCTGCATGCTGGCGCTCCGGTCCAGCAGCACCAGCCAATCCCTCCGGGCAGTCTGCGCTTCGTCTTTCCAATGCCCCGGATTCAGCCA
>DASVRR010000112.1:0-2111 GCA_036388515.1 Chthoniobacteraceae bacterium
CCAGCGCGGCGGTCAAGGTCTTGAAGCTTCCAGCCGATTTGGCGGTGGCGACGATGTCGTCAGCGGCAAACGCAGCGCTGGCGCAAAGGCCGAGCAGACTTGCGAGGATTAGTGAGGTTTTCATTTTGGGTTGTGTGGACCGCGCCCTTGGAAGACCTCCTTCAGCAGAAGTGCGAAGGAGACCGGGGAAGGTGCGCTGGTGTGTGAGCTCTTACGCCGAGGCTCAGGGCGCGGATGCGAATCGTTGCACCGGAGAAGCCCATCCCGCCTGCGAGAGATCCGCTTCCTTTAGTAATCCGCCACGATCGGCCAGTGAAACCAAACCGCGAAGTCCGACTCGACGAAGGTGGCGCCGAGGTAGCGACCCGCCACGGCTTGCGCGGGGTCCGAAATCCCGAAGGCATTTGCCACAAAGTCGGCTGCCACGCTGAGACCAAAACCGGAACCCGTGGTGGAAACGCCGGCCTCAAAAAGCTGCGGAAGGTCGCGAGCGCGCAGGTTTTCCGCATCTGCCTCGGTCACGGAGTTGAGCAGGACAAAGCGCAGGTTTTCGCCGCCAGCGTCCGGCACGGGGAAGATGACCAGCCGGATCGAATCGTTCGCGACGTGGCGGCAGGCGTTGTTGATGAGGTTGTAGAGAATCCGATCCAGCGCTCCGAATTCCACGCAGCATTCCGAGATCGCCGCCGGCTGAGCGCAGTCAACGACCAGGCGAATTTCCCGTCGCTCATGATGCAGCACGGCCCCATTCCACTTCTCCACGATGAAGTCGGTGCCATGAACTTTCGGCAGCAAATCTTCGTTCCGCTTTTCATCATCGAGCTCGAGGAGCGCATTCCGCATGATCTTGAGGTGATCGCGGGTGAGGAAATAGAGCGTGTCCAACCCGGCGCCGCTGAGACCCAGTTGAGCCAGCTGAAGATGCCCGAGCAGCGGGGTCAATCCTCCGCCGCGAAGATCGTGCACGGTTTTGGCGAGCTGCGGTGATGGCGCCGCGGCGTAGCTGGCGCGCCCGAGTTCGCGAGCCTGGGTGACCACGTCTTCCGGATCGTATTGCTGCAGCAGCTCCTGCAGCCGATCCGCTCGCGTCGTCTCCGCGCCGTCCTTCAGCGCCTCGAATAACGCCTGCAGGAAAGCGTAAAGCTTCCGGATCAAGATCTGATCCACCGGCTCGAAACTGCTCAGTGGGGAACAAAGATCGTCTCCGAGATAGCGGCGCAAGCGATGGTTGCGAAGCGACAGCGGAGCGAGGTCAAGAAGCGCGTCCATGCCCAAGGATGAAAGCTGGAAGGGTGCCGGGCAAGCGCGTCGACGGAAGGGGAAAGTCCCCGTGCAAACCTGAGCTGATGTCCCGCAGGAGCCCCAACGAGGTCCGCTTACGCGACCTTTTTCTTCCGCTTCACCTTGGCACCGGGCGTTTTGAGTTCCTCGAGCGTCAGACCGTCCCCGTTTTTATCCTTCTGCTGGAAGATCTTCTCCGCACGCTTCTCCGCTTTCCGTCCGAGTCGTGCGGCCTTGAATTCCGGCATGCTGACGATTCCATTCTGATCTGTATCGAGTCGCTTGAAACGCATCTCCACGTTGCGTTTCTCCCCCTTCTTCGCTCGCTTTGCGCCGGCATCCACGACGGCCGCGGAACCGGTGGCGAGGAGAGTCGCTAGGACTATGCTGGCTAGAAGTGCGGGAGGAATTCTCATGAGCATCCATCGCCGCGCTTTGTCGGAACTGCAAGCGCGGCCAGCGGCTTTGAAAGCCATTCCAGCTTCAGCGCGCCACCGTCTTGCCGCCCACCCTTTCGTTCGCGAGATAATACTCCACATAGCCCAGCATCATTTCGTCATAGGTCTGCGGACCAAAGCGTACCGTCTTCGTTGGATCGGGATTCGCCGGGTTGCCCGTGCTGTTGTCGAACCAACCGGTGGCGCGGATCTTCGAGCCTTTCAGCAGCGTCGGCGGTTCCGCGTAGCGATAGCTGATCTGCCAGTTGAAGTCGTAGCGCGGCACCTCGAGCAAGGTCCGCAACGTGCCGTCCGGGAGGATTGCTTCGTAGCGGAAAGCGGAGCCGCGCACGTGCATGTGCGGCGTGAAACCGAGCAGCTTTACGTCTTCCG
>DASVRR010000113.1:0-10537 GCA_036388515.1 Chthoniobacteraceae bacterium
TGCCACAGCTGCGATTCCTCCCACTTCGTCGCCTCGGTGCCGAAGCTCACGAGCACCTGAATATTGGAAAGATACGGAACCATCCCCATGTACGCCGTGGCGATCTGCACGAGGTGCGGCTGCATCGCGAACCGCACGAAGACGCTCTCCGGATGAAGGTCTTCCTTGGAAGTCAGCCGGCTCCAAAACTTCCGCTCGGTCGCGTTGTCGGCGCCCGTCGGACGCGCGGCGGCGCGTTGCTCGATCTCGCCCGCGAGTTCCTGGAGCAAAGCGGGATCGACGCCGTTTTGATGCCAGCAAAAACCTTCCCGATTGAGCTGCCCGAGTTGTTCCCGAGCGGGAGAAGTCATCGCGCTGATCACCTCGTTGCGTTGCTGCAGACGCTCGATCGACTCGATCGGATTCCGCGCATACAAATAAGCTTTCCGGAGCACGCGGAACGGGCTGCCGGATTGCACCACGCGGCGGCGGTAACGTTTGAGAGTCTTCTGGATTTCCATGAGCTAGAGCGGCGCGTCCGACGGTTGCCCGGCGGGCCGTTCGCCGCGGCTGCGTATAACGCGCGCCGGCACCCCGACGCAAACGGCATTTTCCGGAACATCCCTGGTCACGACGGATCCCGCGCCGAGGATTGCTCCGGCGCCGACTTTGACTCCGTCCAGCACGCGGACGCCGGCACCGACCCAGACATTATCGCCGATCACGATGCCCTGGCTGCTCGCGCCTTGTTCCGTAAAAGGGCGCGTCAGATCGTCGAAGACATGATTTCCCGGGGAGAAAACCGCGTGGGTCGCGATGCGCACGCCATTGCCGATGATCAGTCCGCCGGCAAATCCATAGAGCACGGCGAAGGAATGGACCGAGCAGTTTTCGCCGATGCGGATCGGCCCGTTCACCGCCATCAACTTCGCCCAGGGCATGATCACCGTGCCGCTGCGGATCTCGATGTTTGCTCCGGGCGTGGCGCACTCCACCCAGGCGCCTTCCCGCACGTGCGCGCCTTTCCGCACGTGGATGTTCCCCGCAAGACCGCCGATCTTTGCCCGCCAGGAAACCCGCGCTCCGCGATCCATCACCGGACGCCACGGGAGCGCTTCATTGAGGACGAGTTCGGCTTCGTGCCAGAGATGACGGGCGGAACGTTGAAGTTCGTGAAGCATCGGCGCCGACTCCACTTCCGCGACCCGAGCGCGGCAACCAAATTCGTGCTCCGCGTTCGGCGGGTTCCGCCGGTCCTCCGCTCTTTACAGGCCTCTCCGCGAGTCCCTAGCTTCCGGCTCAGATGCTCTCCGTCACCATCCCGATCTGCAACGAAGCGGGAAACCTTGCCCCACTCTATGAGCGGGTGCGGACCGCGATGGAGCAGATCGGGAAGCCTTGGGAACTCATCCTCGTGGATGACGGCTCGACGGATGGTTCGGATGAACTTCTGGATGAAATCGCGGCCAAAGATGAGCGCGTGAAGGTGATCCATTTTCGCCGGAACTTCGGCCAAACCGCCGCAATGATGGCTGGCTTCGACTTCGCCCGTGGCGAGATCGTCATCCCGCTGGATGGCGATCTTCAAAACGATCCGGCCGACATTCCGCTGCTGCTGGCGAAGCTGGATGAAGGCTTCGACGTCGTCTCCGGCTGGCGCAAGGATCGGCAGGACAACGCGATCAAACGCAACCTCCCGAGCATCCTCGCAAACCGGCTCATTTCGTGGGTCAGCGGCGTGCGGCTCCACGACTTCGGCTGCTCGCTGAAAGCTTACCGACGCGAGGTCATCGACGGCGTCCGGCTTTACGGAGAAATGCACCGTTTCCTCCCCATCTACGCAGGCTGGCACGGCGCCGCGATCACCGAAGTCGTCGTCCGCCATTACGCCCGCACCGCCGGCAGTTCGAAGTACGGCCTGGAGCGCGTGCTCAAGGTCATCGCGGACCTTGTGACGGTGAAGTTCCTCGACCGCTTCCAGCAAAAGCCGATGTATCTGTTCGGCGCAGTCGGGCTGGCTTCGCTGGTGATGAGCGCGCTCGCGGGGACGTTCGCGGTTTACCTGAAAGTCTTTGCTGGAAAGGCCTTCATCGAAACTCCAATGCCGCTGCTTTGCATCATGACCGCGGTCACCGGCGTGATGTGCATCCTCATGGGATTGCTCGCGGAAATGATCATGCGCACCTTCTTCGAGAGCCAGCAAAAGAGCGTCTATCTCGTGCGTTCCACCCGCAATGTGGAACCGCGGTAGGGAAGACGAAGGTCGGATCGCACCGAGACTTGCCTGTCGTCTGCCGCGTCCTAAGCTGCTTTCATGATCGCTGATATTCGTGCTCGCGCCCGGCGGGTTCCGTTCGTGCCGTTTGCCATTCGAACCACTGACGGTCGGGAGTATCGGGTACCCACTTTGGACCACCTTTGGTTTCCTCCTGGGACCAGCCGGGTCATGGTGGCCGATGATGACGGAGTCACTTGCTCGCTCTGGGCTTTGCACATCAGCGCGGTGGTCGATCGGGAGCAAGAACCCGCAAGCAAGCCCGGGGCCTGATTCTTCATGTGCGGCATCGCGGGGTTTGTCGGCGAGGGTGATCTCCGGATCCTGCGTCGGATGACGGACGCCATCCGGCATCGCGGGCCGGATGCGGAGGGACATTGGCAGGAGGAAAGCGCGGGCGTCTTCCTCGGGCATCGGCGGCTTTCGATCGTCGATCTCAGTGGCGGCGCGCAACCGATGTGGACGCGCGATGGCCGGCTCGGCGTCACGTTCAACGGCGAAATTTACAACCACGCCGAACTTCGGGAAGAACTGAAGGCGCGCGGTTGCGAGTTTGTCACCGATCACAGCGACACCGAAGTTTTGCTCCACGGCTATCGCGAATGGGGCGACGATTTCGTCCAGCGGCTCAACGGCATGTGGGCTTTTGTGATCTACGATCGGGAACGCCGGCGGCTTTTCGGCAGCCGCGATCGGTTCGGGAAGAAACCGCTCTATTACTTCCACGAAGGCGACACGTTTGGCTGGGCGAGCGAGCTGCCGGCGTTGCTCCAGCATCCGAGTTGTCCGCGCAATCTGGATGCGCTCTCGCTCCGGAAATACTTCGCCTACTGCTACATTCCCGCGCCGCGTTCGATTTACGAACGCGTCTGGAAGCTTCCCGGCGGTCACAGTTTCGCCTTGGAACTCGGACGCGATTTTCTTCCGCAGCCGGGGAGCACAGGCGGCCCGCCTGTCCTGGCCGGCGGCTCGCCGGATGGACCGCACGTTCCTGCCGCGCCGCTCCGGAGCAAAGCCGGGCCGCTGCACGAAGCGAGCGCGGGCGCGGGTTCGCTTCCTCCGGAGGAAATCGATGCCGCGTTGCTCCGGACGACGGACGTCTCTTCCACGTGCGATGTTCCCGGCGAGCCGCCGGGAACGACAGGCCAGCGGCCTGTGCTCCCCACGAAGTCGCGGCTGCGCGTCTGGCGATATTGGGAGTTCGTCCTGGAACCAAACGACGCGCTGCTCAGTCACTCCGGAACCGACGACCTGTGCGAAGAGCTCCGCGCGACGCTGGAGCGCGCGGTGCGACGCCGGCTGATGTCCGATGTTCCGCTCGGCGTGTTCCTCTCCGGGGGCATCGACTCCTCGGCCATCGCAGCCTTGGCGGCGAAGCACGTGCCGCCGGGTCAGCTGAACACGTTTTCCATCGGCTTCCACGAAGCTTCCTTCGACGAGAGCAGCTACGCGCGGCTGGTCGCGGAGCGGCTCGGCACGCGGCATCGGGAGGAAGTCCTGGATCTCGATAAATCGCTGGCTTTGCTCCCGGAGATTATCGCGGCACTGGATGAACCGCTCGGCGACGGCTCGCTCCTCCCGACGTATCTGCTTTCCCGCTTCACCCGGCAACACGTGACCGTGGCGCTCGGCGGCGATGGCGGCGACGAACTCTTCGCCGGCTACGATCCGTTCAAGGCGCTGCGGAAGGCGGAACATTACGCCCAGCTCATGCCGCGGCCGGTGCACGAAGCGATCCGCCTCGTGGCGGCGCGGTTGCCAGTTTCCCATGCAAACCTCAGCCTGGATTTCAAGATCAAGCGCACCTTGATGGGTCTGAGTTATCCGCCGCAGCTCTGGAATCCGGTGTGGATGAGCGCGCTGGAACCGCGCGAGCTGACGGAGCTTTTCCGCGAACCAATCCGTGAGGAAGAACTCTACAGCGAAGCAATCGAATCGTGGGATCGCTGCCGCCAGCCAAACCTCGTGGATCGCTCGCTGCAATTCTGGACCAACCTTTACCTGCAGGACGGCATCCTGGCGAAAGTGGATCGCGCCTCCATGATGTGCTCCCTGGAAGCGCGTTCGCCTTTCCTCGATCTCGAAGTCGCCGATCTCGCCCGACGCATTCCCTGGCAACTCAAGCTGCGCGGCGGACAAACCAAGTGGATTTTGAAGCAAGCGCTCGCGCCTTTGCTCCCGAAGGAGATCGTCCAGCGCCGGAAGAAAGGGTTCGGGATGCCGATCGGCCGATGGCTGCGCGAGGGCAAGTTTGAGTTCGATCACGCGCGGACTTTTCCCCATCTCGACGTCGCTTTCGCGGAACGAAAACACGCGTCGCACCTCCGCGGCAAAACCGACGAACGGCTTTTCCTCTGGTGTTACTGGCTGCTCGGCGAGTGGTTGCGCCGCGGCTGGGTGAACCCAGTCGAGTCACCAGAGCTGCGCCGCCGAACAAACTGAAGTAGTAAACCTCACGCCGAGTTTTCCCCATGCGCCCTTTCCTTCTTCCGCTGCGGCTCCGCCAAGCTCCGTTCTTCCTCAGCTTCGCCTTTTTCCTCACCGCCGGCTCGCCGCTGTTCGCCGCCTACTTCTACGTGGCTCCAGCGGGAAACGACAGCCACGCCGGCACGGTTGCCGCGCCCTTTGCCACCATCGGAAGAGCGCAGCAAGCCGCCGCGCCCGGCGACACGGTGCTGATCCGCGGAGGAACTTACGTGATGACCGAAGCGCAAATCTCCCGCAGCCAGCGCGGCCGGGCGCACGTCATTCTCCTGAACAAAAGCGGCGAACCGGGAAAGCCGATCAACTATTGGGCTTATACGGGCGAGCAACCGATCTTCGATTTCTCCAAAGTCAAACCAGCGCAGCAGCGAGTCACGGCCTTCCACATCGACGCTTCCTGGCTGCATCTGCGCGGTCTCACGGTCATCGGCGTGCAGGTCACGATCCTCGGGCATACGCAGTCGATTTGCTTTGATAATGAAGGCAGCAACAACCGCTACGAACAACTGACGATGCGCGACGGGCAGGCGATTGGGTTTTGGCTCGGGAGCGGTTCCAGCAACCTCGTGCTGAATTGCGACGCGTATAAAAACCACGACTTTACCTCCGAGAATCAACGCGGCGGGAACGTGGACGGTTTCGGTTTTCATGTGGGCCCGGGCGATGTCGGGAACGTCTTCCGCGGCTGCCGCGCGTGGTTCAACAGCGACGACGGCTTTGACTTCATCTCCACCAGCGAATCCGTGACCGTGGAAAACTGCTGGGCGGCTTACAACGGCTACGACGCGAAGTTTGCCAACCTCGCGGACGGCAACGGTTTCAAAGCCGGCGGCTTTGCCCGGCGACCCGAGTCGCAGCTTCCAAAACCGATTCCGCGCCACATCATCCGCGGCTGCGTGGCGGTGGGGAACAAAGCGGGCGGATTCTACGCAAATCATCATCCCGGCGGGAACGATTGGTTCAACAACACGGCTTACCGCAACGGGAACAATTTCAACCTGCTCGGGCGGAACATCGCGGACGTGAATGACGTGCCCGGTTACGGACATAAGATGCGGAACAATCTCGGCTACAAAGCGCGCGGGAAAGAACTGACGAACCTGAACGAAGCCGCGTCCGACGTGAGCGGAAACTATTTCAATCTGCCGGTGAAAGTGGATCAGGAAGATTTCGCGAGCCTGAACGAAGCGGAACTCTTTGCCCCGCGACAAGCGAACGGCGACTTGCCGGACGTGCCTTTCCTGCGCCTCGTTCGCGGCAGCGATTTGATCGATGCGGGCAGCGATGCGGGGCTGCCATTTGCTGGTAAGGCGCCAGACCTTGGCGCGTTTGAATTCGGCCAGACCAAGCCTCCGCTGAAGCCGGCGCGTTGAGTCGGCTTTTGGGCATTCGCCATTTGCGCCGGAAGCGCGGGGCTGCTAGAACCTCGGCACTTTTCGCCTGACGCCGCCTGTTCCGGGCGGCGCACTTTTCCACATGCCCAAAGACACCTCGCTCAAGAAGATTCTCCTCATCGGCTCCGGTCCCATTGTGATCGGGCAAGGGCCGGAGTTTGACTACTCGGGCGTGCAGGCCTGCAAGGCGCTGAAGGAGGAAGGTTTCTTCGTGATCCTGGTGAACTCGAATCCGGCGACCATCATGACGGACCCGGAGTTTGCGAACCGGACTTACATCGAGCCGATCACTCCGGAAGTCGTGGAGAAGATCATCGAAAGGGAGAAACCGGACGCCTTGCTGCCGACGCTCGGCGGGCAGACGGCGCTGAACTGCGCGATGAAGCTTTTCGAGAGCGGCGTGCTGGAGAAGCACGGCGTGAAAATGATCGGTGCGAATGCCGCGGCGATCCACAAGGGCGAAGACCGGCAGGCCTTCAAGGAGGCGATGATCAAGATCGGGCTCGACATGCCGCTCTCGGGCACGGCGCACACGCTGCCGGAAGCACGGGAAGTCCTGGCAAAGCTCGGCACTTTGCCGCTGATCATCCGGCCGGCATTTACGCTCGGCGGAAGCGGCGGCGGCATCGCTTACAACAAGGAAGAATTCGAGACGATCGTCGCGCGCGGCTTGGATTTGAGCCCGGTCAGCGAGGTGCTGATCGAGGAGTCGCTGCTCGGCTGGAAGGAGTTCGAGATGGAGGTGATGCGCGACCGCGCGGATAATTGCGTGATCGTTTGCTCGATCGAAAACGTGGATCCGATGGGCGTGCACACGGGCGACAGCATCACCGTGGCGCCGATCCAGACGCTCACCGATCGCGAGTTCCAGGTGATGCGCGATGCGTCGTTCGCGATCATCCGCGAGATCGGCGTCGAGACGGGCGGGAGCAATATCCAGTTCGCCGTCCACCCGGAGACGGGCCGGATGATCGTCATCGAGATGAATCCGCGCGTCTCGCGTTCGTCGGCGCTGGCGAGCAAGGCCACGGGTTTCCCGATCGCGAAGATCGCGGCGAAGCTGGCCGTGGGCTACACGCTCGACGAGGTGCGCAACGACATCACCCGCGAGACGCCCGCATCGTTTGAACCGACCATCGATTACGTCGTCGTGAAGTGTCCGCGCTTCACCTTCGAAAAATTCCCGCAAGCCGACCCGGTGCTGACTACGCAGATGAAGAGCGTGGGCGAGGCGATGGCGATCGGCCGGACGTTCAAGGAGGCGCTGCAAAAGGCGCTGCGGAGCTTGGAGATCAAGCGGTTCGGGTTGATCGGGGATGGTGGGGACGTGGTGATCGACGATGCGGGTTTGCGCACGAAGCTCACGGTGCCGAATGCGGAGCGGATCTTCTTCCTCGGCCTCGCGTTCCAGCGCGGCTGGACGGTGGAGGAGGTTTTCGAGATGACGAAGATCGACCGGTGGTTCCTCGAAAATATCGCGGAGCTGGTGCGCCGGAGCACGGATTTGCAATCCGTGCGGCTACCGGCGGTCCCCGCCGGCAGTCCGGGAACAGCGGTCGGGACGACCGGTGGCCACACGGATTACAAATCCGTGCTCCGCTCGGCGAAGCGCCTCGGTTTTTCCGACCGCCAGCTCGCCATCGCGACTGGCACGAACGACGCAGGCATTCGCGCGCAGCGCACGACCGCCGGCATCATCCCCACCTACCGCCTCGTGGACACCTGCGCCGCCGAGTTCGAGGCCTACACGCCATATTACTACTCCACCTACGGCGACGAGAACGAGCGGCGCGACTCGGGGAACAAGAAAATCATCATCCTCGGCGGCGGACCGAACCGCATCGGGCAGGGCATCGAGTTCGACTACTGCTGCGTCCACGCCGCGTTCGCGCTGCGCGAGGAAGGCTTCGAGACCATCATGGTCAATTCGAACCCCGAGACCGTCTCCACCGACTACGACACCAGCGACAAACTCTACTTCGAGCCGCTGACCCTCGAAGACGTGCTCAACATTTGCGAGCAGGAGAGCGAAAATCTCTTCGGCGTCATCGTGCAATTCGGCGGCCAGACCCCGCTGAACCTTGCCGCCGGACTACAAGCCGCCGGCGTTCCGATCATCGGCACATCGCCCAAGTCGATCGAGATCGCTGAAGACCGCAAACTCTTCGGCGCGATGCTCGATAAACTCGGCATCCGCCAGACCAGCGGCGGCACCGCCGTGACGGAAGACGAAGCCGTCGCCGTGGCCGACCGCGTCAGCTACCCGGTGCTGGTGCGGCCGAGCTTCGTCCTCGGCGGACGCGGCATGCAGCTCGTCCACAATGAAATCGACCTGCGCCGCTACGTGCGCGAAGCCGTCGACGCCAGCCCCAGCGCCACCGCCGGAAGCGCGGCGAATCCCATCCTTGTCGATCACTTCCTGGAAGACGCCGTGGAGGTGGACGTGGATTGCATTTCCGACGGCGTCACCGTGGTCATCGGCGCGATCATGGAGCACATCGAGGAAGCCGGCATTCACAGCGGCGACAGCTCGTGCGTTATCCCGTCCTTCAGCCTCAAACCCGAGGTGCTCGCCGAGATCGGGCGCTCGACGAAAGCGATGGCGCTGGAGCTAAAAGTGCGCGGCCTGATGAACGTGCAGTTCGCCGTGAAAGACGACGTGGTTTACGTGCTCGAAGTGAACCCGCGTGCCTCCCGAACCGCGCCCTTCGTCAGCAAAGCCATCGGCGTGGCGCTGCCGAAACTTGCGGCAAAGATCATGGCCGGCTCCACCTTGCAGCAGCTCGGCTTCACCGAGGAAATCATCCCGCAGCATTTCTCCGTGAAAGAAGCCGTGTTCCCTTTCACCCGCTTTCCGGGGATCGACATCATCCTTGGTCCGGAAATGAAGAGCACCGGCGAAGTTATGGGCATCGATCGCACGCTCGGGCTCGCCTTCGCCAAAGCTCAGATGGCTGCGCAGCCGTCGCTGCCGACGAGCGGCAATGTCTTCATCAGCATCGCCGATCGGCAGAAAGGCAAGGTCGCGGACCTGGCGCAGGGCTTTGTGGATCTTGGTTTCAAGCTCTACGCCACCAGCGGGACCGCCGCTGCGCTCAAGGCGGCGGGCATTCCGGTGAACAAACTTTTCAAGCTGAACGAAGGCCGCCCGAACGCGCTCGACATGATTAAAAACGGGGAGCTGCAGATGATCATCAACACGCCGAGCGGCAAGGTCGCCCGCGAGGATGAAATCAAAATCCGCAGCACCGCGACCGCGAACCGCATCTCGATCATCACGACGCTGCGCGGCGCCCGCGCCAGTCTGGAAGGCATCCGCGCCCTCCGCGAACATGGGCTCAGCGTGAAATCAATTCAGGAATATCACGCCTGAGGTGCGGTGCATTCGGCTGCGATCACCGCGGGTAGGGAGTGCTCGTCCGAGGATATCCGTATTGATCGTAAAAGGTGCGCCGCCAAAGCGCGCGCCGCTGATTGTAAGCTGATTTCTCCAGCGGATTCGCTCCCAAAACCTTCACGTCGATCATCACTGGCTCAAGGGTGGGAAGATCATAACCGTCCTTGGTTAGCTTCTCGTTCGTCTGTTGATTCCAATCCCGCTCCGCCGCGCGAAGTTTACCGAGCAACGGGTCGGTCGCGGCCTTCGCCTGGCGTCGATATTGATCCCAGCGTTTCGTCACTCCCTGCGCAAAGAAACTCGTGGCGCTGCTGATCGTGTTCCGCGTTTCCAACGAGCCGGACTGCTTGGTGACACGAACCAGCTCTTCCAACATTTTCGTCCGCTCTTCAGCGACGCTGATCATTGTCCCGACAAGATTGATCCCGGCGTCATACACCGGACGTTTGCCCGCAACGACCTGTCCTTTTTTATCGAGGAGGCGTTCCCGCGTCAGGACCATCGGCGGGACCAGGTCCTCGGGCGAGCTTGGATTTAAGTCCGAAAACAGCTGGAGGTAGGAAGCCTCCAGTTGGCGCGAGATGAGGACACCTCCAGGCGCTTTCGGAGCCGGGCTCGTTGCTGACGGCACCTCCTCGGTCGTTGGTTTGAACCGGGTTTCGTAGTAGCGATAGCCGAAGACGACCATTCCGAGGAACAAGAGAAAGGCAAAGAGCGATTTCATTGGTCTGGCAGGTTGTTAACCGGTTCGCTTTCCGGTCGCGAGTTCTCTTTCTCCCGAAACCTTCCTCCGGCGCACCGCCTACGAGGAAGCGGATCTTTCCAGCGCCTGTATCAGTGCCTGCGCGAACACCGGCCCGGTGCCGGCTTCCTCGTGTTTGAAATAGACAAAAACCTCGTGCCATTCCGGATGTTCGCGGATCAGACGGGCCCAGGACTCGATTTCTTCCGGAGCATATTGCAGCTTGCGCAGACGCAGGTAACCGAAACTGGCCGTGGAGACGATTG
>DASVRR010000114.1:0-1536 GCA_036388515.1 Chthoniobacteraceae bacterium
GCCAGACATGGCGGGCGTGCTCAGCGCGGTTCTTCCGCATCACGTTTACTTCCAGGTTTACCAGATGGTCCTCGATGCGCGGGCTTCCGAGCACAGCGCACGGATGGTGGCAATGAAGAGCGCCACGGACAACGCCAAGCAGCTGATCAAGGATCTGACGCTGGAATACAACAAGGTGCGCCAGGCCGCGATCACCACCGAACTTCTCGAAATCACCACAGCGCAGATGGCCTTGGGCTAAACCTTCCCCTTTCCTTCAAACTTCTATGAGCAACACCGGCACTATCGCCCAAGTCATCGGTCCAGTCATCGATGTCGATTTTTCGACCTCGGGCAAACTTCCTCTGATCTACGAAGCGCTCGAAATTCAGTTTAGCCCGAGCGGCGTGGACACCAGGCTCGTCCTCGAAGTGCAGCAACATCTCGGCGAAAGCTGGGTTCGCGCAATCGCGATGAGTTCCAGCGAAGGCCTGAAGCGCGGCATGACGGTCACCGCCACGGGCGCACCGATCTCTGTGCCGGTGGGTGAAGGCGTGCTCGGTCGGGTGTTCAACGTCACTGGGGATGCCGTGGATGAACGCGGCCCGGTGCCGCACGAAAAGCGTTATCCGATTCATCGCGCTGCTCCGGCGCTTGTGGATCAAGACACCACGGCAACAATTCTGGAGACCGGAATCAAGGTCATCGACTTGATCTGTCCCTTTACGAAGGGCGGAAAAGTCGGCGCGTTTGGGGGCGCGGGCGTCGGCAAGACGGTCGTCATCATGGAGTTGATCAACAACATCGCCAAAGGCCACGGCGGCTACTCCGTCTTTGCTGGAGTCGGCGAACGCACCCGCGAAGGGAACGATCTTTACCACGAGATGAGCGAGTCGGGCGTGATCAACCAGCAGGATCTCAGCAAGTCCAAGGTCGCGTTGGTTTACGGCCAGATGAACGAACCTCCGGGCGCGCGTCTCCGCGTGGCGCTTTCCGCGCTCTCCATGGCGGAATACTTCCGGGATGAAAAGAATCAGGACGTGCTCCTCTTTGTGGACAATGTCTTCCGCTTCTCCCAAGCCGGCTCGGAAGTGTCCGCGCTGCTCGGCCGCACGCCTTCGGCAGTCGGTTACCAGCCGACGCTCGCTTCGGAAATGGGCGCGCTCCAGGAACGGATTACCTCGACCAAGAAGGGTTCCGTCACGAGCTTCCAGGCGGTTTACGTTCCGGCGGACGATCTCACCGATCCGGCTCCCGCGAACACCTTCGCGCATCTGGATTCAACCATCGTGCTGGAGCGTTCGATCGCCGAGCTCGGAATCTATCCGGCGGTGGATCCGCTCGCTTCGACCTCGAAGGCGCTCGCTCCGGAGATCGTCGGGGAAGAGCACTACCTCGTCGCTCGCGGCGTGCAGCGCGTGCTCCAGCGCTACAAAGACTTGCAGGACATCATCGCCATTCTCGGGATGGATGAGCTTTCGCCCGAGGACAAGCTCACTGTCTTCCGTGCTCGCAAAGTCCAGCGCTTCCTCTCACAGCCGTTCACGGTTGCCGAGG
>DASVRR010000115.1:0-2600 GCA_036388515.1 Chthoniobacteraceae bacterium
CAGGCGCACCAACCCGCAAAGGCCCAAAGCACGCCGGCAAAAAAGAGCGTTTCGCCGAGCAACTCGTGCTCGTACCAAAGGATCATCGGCCAGCCGGCGTAGAGCACGGTGACGGGGACAATCCAAAGGCGCCAATGAGTGAGGCACTTCCGGATGATGTAGGCCAGCGGAACCAACGAAAGTAGCCCGACGCCATGCTGGAGCCATGCGAGCCACTTGAGCGGAGCGCCCGGCAGCGCGGCCACCGGAGCCATCAGCAGCGGATAAAGGAACCGGCGTTTCTCATCGAGGCTGATGTAGCCTTCGGTCAGGAGCTTGTGAGCGAAGCTGAAGTAAGACCGCGAGTCGCTGCCCCAATAGGCATAAGGCTGATAGCTCAGCAGGAGCAACCGCAGCAGCGCGCCAAACAAAATCGCCGGCAGTGCCCACAAAACCGCGTCGCGCACCAAGGGATGGCGGCGGAAGAAGGAACGGGCGCGGGCGAACATCGGGAAGACGGTTCTTACGGGCGAAGCGCGACCTTGTCACGCGCCAGCACGCGCGAGTTTATTCCCCAGCGCTGGAGCTTAGATTTCGCTCGAAACGGGAGACGGAAAAGCGCACGTGCCTTCCCCGATTCTCCGCGTTCATTCCGCGGCTAGCGACGTTTTCTCCGCGCGCCAAAGGAATAGCCGCTCAAGGTGCGCACGCCTTTCCCGAATCCTCCCGCCGGAATCTGCTGCTCGTTGAAGAGCGTCGTGTAGAGATACTCAAATCCTTCCAGCCGCTGCCGCGTGATTTTCGTCCCGATGAACCGCTCGATCGAGCGCACGTGATCCATTTCCTCCGCAGTGAAGATGGTGAAAGCATCCCCGACATTCAGCGCGCGCCCGGTCCGGCCGATGCGATGCACGTAATCTTCCGGATGCTGCGGCACGTCGTAGTTGATCACGTGACTGACGCCGGCAATGTCGAGGCCGCGCGCGGCGATATCGGTGGCGACGAGCACTTCGTATTTCCCGATCTTGAAACCGGCCAGCGCATCTTCCCGCTCGCGCTGGGTCCGGTTGGAATGCAGCACGGCCACGGAATGTTTCAGATCCTTGAGCCGATGCGCCACTTTATCGGCCATGACTTTGGTGCTGGTGAAAATGATCGCGCTGTCGAACTTCGTCCGCTCCAGCATGGCGACGAGCAGGTCAAACTTTTGATCCTTCGCCACCGGATAAAGCGCGTGCGTCACGGTTTCCGCCGGCATGCGCTGCGCGCCAATCTCGACGGCTTCCGGATTCTTCAGCAGCCACTTTGTCATCGTCTCCAACTCCGGAGGAAGTGTCGCGGAGAAGAACATCGTCTGGCGCACTTTCGGCACGCGATCCACGATCCGCCGGACTTGGGGAAGAAAACCCATGTCGAGCATCCGATCGACTTCATCGAGCACCAGGAACTGGATGTTTTTCAGATCCGCGGTGCCGTCTTCCAGAAAATCCAGCAAACGTCCCGGCGTCGCGACCAGCACGTCGACCCCGTCCGCGAGCAGTTCGCGCTGTTTTCCATAACCGACTCCGCCGTGCACCAGGCCGACGGTCACATCCATAAACCGCGCATAATCCCGGAAGGCTGTCTCCACCTGGGCCGCTAGTTCGCGGGTTGGTTCCAGCACGAGGCACCGCGTTCCTCCGCGTTTCTCGAGCTTGGTTAGGATCGGCAGCGCAAACGCGCCCGTCTTCCCCGTGCCGGTCTGGGCGGAACCCATCATGTCCCGGCCTTCGAGGATCAGGGGAAAAGCACGCAACTGAATGGGCGTAGGATCAACGTAGCCCATGGCCTCCACGCCACGCACCACCGAATCGAGGAGACCGAAGTCTTTAAATGACATTCGCCAACCCTAGGCTCCAGCCCTTTCCCCATGCAATCACGCATTTGGCAGGGCCACTTGCGGAGCACCGGCGAATTGTCCGTGGCGGGCACCTCATATCGATTGCGCTGGACAGTAATCCAACGTATCAATGCGCCGCCCGTTCCAAACCCACGCTTCATTCTTCTACTCTGTGTTTTCCCGTATCCCTTTTGAAAAAGTAAACTGGATCACCAGTTCTTTCCTGATCGGCACCTTCGTCCTCTCGCTCACTGCGGTGCCGGCTTACATCTGGCACTTCGGCATCGATTGGTTCCAGATCGTTCTTTTCCTGATCATGTTTGCCGCCTGCGGGTTCAGCATCACGCTGGGCTATCATCGGCTTTTTTCCCACCTGACCTTCCAGGCGCACTGGTCGGTGAAACTGTTCGTCGCCCTTTTCGGCGCGGCTGCTTTCGAGAATTCCATCCTGCTCTGGGCCTGCGAACACCGGACGCACCACAAGCACGTGGATGAGGACGAAGATCCGTACGACATCAGCAAAGGTTTGTTCCACGCGCACATCGGCTGGCTGCTCTTCAAGCTCTCACCGCCACCGCCCTTCGACAACGTGCTCGATCTGCAAAAGGACAAGCTCGTGATGTGGCAGCACCGCAACGTGCAATACATCGGCGCGATCGTGGCTTTCATCCTGCCCGCGGTGATCGGCTTTTTCTGGGGCGGCTGGTCGGCTGCGTTGGGCGCGTTCCTGATCGCCGGAGTC
>DASVRR010000116.1:0-16405 GCA_036388515.1 Chthoniobacteraceae bacterium
GTGTCTTCACCTGGAAGACGTCATCCAGGTTGTTGGACAAGGTGCGGACCAAAACCGGCGTCCGGTGTCGATTGTCGTAGGTGGTGGTGATCTCGGGAATGATCCCGGAATCGGCCCATCCGAGCTGATAGGCGATTTTGCGAACCGGGGTATTCTGTTCTTCCGTGGGACCAGTCCGGGTGAGAAATTTCAGGACGAAGTTATTGCTTTCTTCCGGAAGAGTCCCGATGGCAAAACCGAGATCCAGATCGACGACAGCCCCTTTGATTTCACGAGCCATGAGGTTGATTGATCCTCGCGCGTTGGCATAGGATTCGGCCTGGGCCTCGCCGCTCAACCAGGCATTGCTGGTCGTGTTGGCAATGTTGATCAAGACCACCACTAGCAAGCCGGTGACGGCCAAGGCCAGCATCAGCTCAACGAGAGTAAAAGCGCGTTTATGATTCATTGTTCTTGAGGGCTGACTTCGGTTTCGTAGATCGACTTGTTAGGCGCAGCGAGAAGCGACTCCCGATATCCTCCGGCAGGACTGGAAATCTCCACTCGGACAAAGGCGAGCTGACCTCCGGTGGAAGTCGGGGGTTTATCCGTCTCGCGGATCTTGAGGTGCGTTGCATCGAGGACGATCACCCGCACGATTCGGTCGCCCTTGAGGAGCGCTGAAGAATCATCAGCCATGCCGACAAATTGCTGCTGAGCGTCGACGACAAAGGGCGGAAAGGCCTTTTCGTCGTTCACGTGACTGGCGGCCAACTGCAGTGAAGGCAGGGGCAGGATCTCCGGGACGCCGGACTGCGCCGGCTGCTCGACGTTGAACGGTTTCATCTTCAGCTGCCCCAAAACCTTCTGGAAAAGCAGACTGTTCTCGGTTCGATCTTTGCTCTCGCGAGCGGATTGGCCGGTCGCGATCAAAAGGCCAAGCAGGGCGACCAAACAGAAAGAGATAATTCCAATGGCCAGCACTACCTCCACCAGGGAGAAGCCGCGTGCGGATTGTGCTGACGAGCTTTGGTTCATTACAGCGGCGCTACTGGTTCGGAAGGAGTTCATGAGGATCAATTGGGGCGCTCGATCTTCACCCGCCCGGTGTGTTGAGAGACGCCGAGCCGAACGGTGTTCGCGTTGTTCGGAATCGGCTGTTCGGGACCTGCTTTCGGCTCGATGATGAAAATGTTGTTCGCGCTTCCGCTCGTCGTTCCACCCGTCGGAAGAAACTCGATATAAGTGTATTCCACGCCGGCTTCTCCGCGGAGCACGTCGCGATCGATGCGATCCACCACGGGCTTCTCATCCGCAGTCCCGGTTGGATCTTCTGGAACGGGAGCCTGGTTGCCGCCCGCCTCAGAGTCCTTGGAAAAGTAAACTCCCGTCCCCAAGCCCCGGAGTTCGGTGACGAGCGAATATTGGCGCCGTCCTTCCACATCCGGAATACTGCCTTGGAACACTCCGTAGGTGCGCATCTTCATGTCCTCCGGATTGGATTCCGCAGCCGTGACGAAGAAGAAGCGCGTCACCCGGTTGCTGGAGATCGCCAGATCGCGCGCTCCGGAAAGCATTCCCGAAACCTGAGCGGCCGACGTGGAAAGAACCTGGCCTCGACCGCCGCCGCTAAAGGCACTTGCGCCGAGACCGACTGCCAGTCCGATGATGGCAATCACCACGATCAGTTCGACAAGAGAAAAGCCTTGGTTGCGAGCAAGGCGCGGGAGTGGAGGGTTGTGCGGAGGGAACACGGATTTCTGGGGGTGAACTGCGGACGATGTCCTACAAAGTATTTACAGAGGATACACAGCGCCGACTGCGGCGCAAATGCTTCCTTCGGATTTGTCTCACCGGGGCTGAGTCTCAGCGATACTCGATCGACTCGACAAATGCCCGGCGGGAGAACGTGTCAAAATAGAGGCGCGTTTGGAAACGGACTTCCGCCGTCACGACTCGGCGGATGGAAGGATTGCTGGCCCGCTGCTTCTCCACATTCCGGTTCAGCGCCCGCGCGGCCATGTCCACTCGGAATACCTGTTGACGGAGTGTACCGAACTGCGCCAGACGGCCCATGATCGCATCGACTATAACATCCGGATATGTGGTCTGAAGTTGTGTGAGTCCAGGAAGCGTCGAGAGGCGCGCTAAATCTGCCATGGTCCGGAAAGGCCGGATCGGTTTCTTCAAGGAGGTAATGTCTTCAGCCAATTTCTCAATGATCTGCGGATCGACAGTGACATTGACGTCCGAGTCGGCATCCGAGGAGACCGGCGTTGGATTCAGGATAGTCCAGTCCGTCATGACTCCATGCCAACGTGGTATCCGATATGGCGCGCTCAGGAGCGCGATAAGCGTTTCTTTGCTCGCGCTGTTTAAGTTGATGCGACCTCGAATAGGGCGCAGGTTGCCGTTGGGAACGCCTAGCTTATCTACAGACTCGAAGAGCCAGGTTTTATCCTGCTCACGCGCCTTCAAGTTGGCAGTATAGAATGATCCTGGTGGACGCCCGGAGTTTACATCCGGTTGAGGGATCTTGAATGGAAGATTTACGCTGTCGGTCGTGGTTCCGACGGTCGTTAGATAGTCGAGCAAGGCAGTGGGACTATTCTGGGGTTTGGTCGGAGCTAGAAATTTGGCCTCCTCACCAGGAAACGCGAGGGTTTTGCCAAATCCCAGAGTCCGCCAAGGACGGTTGGCGAAGACGCTCCCTAACTCGCCAACGTTGAGGAAAGGTCGCCTCGGAAGTGCAAAGGTGGCCATGGCTCTCTTTAATCCCTCCGGACCTGTAGGCCATCCCGTGGGAAAGTTCTCCCCGAAGTTAATGTTAAATCCATCGCCATATGGACTTGCAAACTTCACTCCGGGAGTTTTTTCGTCCTTTATCGAGTAGAGCGAATGTCGCTCCGGGTAGGCCTGCCAGGAGTATTTATATCCAGCTGCCGTCTTACTATCCTGAGGCGTTGCGGTGTAGCGGGTGAACGGTCCCATCCGCGGATCGTCTATTTGAAACGAGTGCCAGACGGGAAGATATTGACCGGGTGCGGCTGGGTCTGGCCGGTTGATGCGATCTGGTTTAAATACATGCGCCATCTGATGGACGGTGGTGCTGGTATAAAATGGTCCGATGCTGACTGCAAAGGAGCTGCTCTCCTCAATTCCGTCACCGGTGCCAGTCTTCAATGCTCCCCAGTAATCTCGGTTCTGGAGATAGGGTCGTGTGCGGACGGTCAAGGAGGTAGTGTTAGCGAGAGGCACGTTGACTATTCTCTCTTTTAGCTGCACCACCATGAACTGGCCGGGGCCCGGCCCAAACGTCTCCTTCCGAGCAATCCCGTTGGTTCCTTGCGGATCCAACTCCGGATCCCCACTCATCCCGTAAATTCCCCGGTCCGTGTTTGCGATCCCACTCCAACCACTGCCGGTCCAGTTGCCATAGAAGTATGTAATTGGTTGCTCCGGGTCCGAGGGCTTCAGCTTTGGTTTGATAAGTTTCACGCCGTAGGGATTCCAAATCTCAAAGTATTGCGTCAGCCGCAGTTGGTCCGCGTTAATCCGCTGCACCTTGAGCGCCGTCTCAGTGATGTAGGGTCCAACACGCACACCCATTCGGTTGTTCTTATCCTCGAAGGGCCGGACTCCCCATCCCTGAGGCTGCGGCCGACGGTCGTAGGCGAAGAGATTTATATCGGAAGCCGGTGCGGTCGCCTGCATGATGTTCAAGCCGATTCCAAACACATCATCATCCGTCCACCTATAGGCGTCCAAGGGTGCGGTCTGGTTCGTGTTGCCCGGGTCCGGACCGGCGAGGGGGGTGAAGGGTGGCAGTGAAAGCCGCAGCGAAGCCAGCAGCCTCAACATCTGTAGGTAATTTTCGTTGTTTTTATATTGTTGCCCCAACTCGGATTGAAGGCGGGCATTGAGCTGCTTGTTGTCCAAGGTGGGGATGACGAGCCGCGCGCTTGATGTGTCACTGGAGAACAGTTTGAACAGCTCCGGATTATTGATGTAGGAGCGGAGAAATTGTGCGGCTACCTTGGGAGAACGATCCCCATTCCACTCCGGGCGCACATCGAAATCCCGGGAGAAGGTGTTGAGCTGATTGTAACTTTCCGGACGGAAGACGTTGCGGAACACCAACTCGTCCACGGAAAACAGCCAGCGGTCGTCGCCAGTGCGGTTCTTTGGATCTTTGGTGATCGCCCGGAGACTGAAGTTTGTCCTCTGCCGCGCCTGATCAGCTCCATCGAGGAGAGCCATAAGTTCCTTCGACTTTCCCTCTACCGCGAGCTTCTCGAAACCCAGATCATGCGGAGCCATTCCGTTCACAGTCCCATCTCGCCCAGCCATGTTGATATCGAGTTTCCCGCTTTCATCCCAGATGGCGAAGGCCACTTCTCCTACGGGAACGCGCTCCGCGGAGCCGGAATCCTCTGGTCCGTAATAATCCATCCACTGAGGAGCAATCAGTTTCTTGTCGACGTCATGAGGAAGGAAAGCTTCCTGCAGCTTCGCGTCTGAGTTGGGAGTGACTTTGACCCGCGAGTACGCCCACTCATACGGAGTGAACGCGCGGTTTGGATCGTCAGAACCTGCTCCAATTTCAGGCTGGGAGATCCGGACCAGACCATTCGCGCCAGATAGATTGGTTTGCCGCCGCATTGAGTAGATCCCCGGAAGCGGATTCTCGGCGTAATAGGTGTTTGCTGTCGCCGCTGTCGGGAGAAGAGTCCCGGGATTCGTGCCTGTTCCCTCGTCCACTGCGAAGGGCTTCAGTCGATTATCGCCAGTCGTCGAACTTCCCGGCACTTCCGGAGCGGCGTGGTCCGCGAGGAGGCGGCTGACCATCGCCTGGCCGATGGCGTCGGCGCGTTCGCGTTCGGAGAAGTTTTGCGAGGCGCTCCGCTCCGTCCGGACGGTCGAGGTGTAAGCGACCACGAGAATGGAAACGACGACCAGCACCGCCAAGGTGCTGATCAGCGCGAAGCCCGGTTGTTTGGGATGATTCATGGGGGGAGTTCTACGGATGAGAGTGCGGGGACGGTCAGCCGCTGCAAGGTCCCGGAAGCTTCCGGACAGCCGCCGGTCGGGAAGAAATGAAGCTCAGCTTTTCTCCGGTCTGCATGCGCTCGCTTCCGGAAGAGAGAACGAATGGAGATTGCAGTGGGCGCATAGCAGTTTTTCCAAAGCGAATGCCGAGAGATGGCGACAGTAGCTGACGAAATCTCGGTGGGGATTACCCCAAAAGGGTTAATCCGCTTGGAGGGCACGTTAGAAGTTGTTCACTGCTCTGAGGGTGGAATGAATCTTTAACGAACCTTTCCTTCATCTTCTTAAGGATGTGAATAACCGGCCCAGTCAGGGTTCTTCGCTTTGCTCCAGACCGTTCCACGCCAGTCGGTCGCTGCGAGTAACCTTCCAGCGAAGGTCGGCTCCCGGTCTGGAAGAAGCGCGCGGCGGGTGTTATCGGGCGAATCACCGGTTTGTTCCCGAGTTGTTGGGGAAGAAAGTCCCACCGGATCACGGCTAAACTGGCGGGCTTTTCCGCGCCTGCGGCAAGTCGGTTTTCCAGCCTTCCCGGAGCAAGGCGTCTCGCGCGGCCGCCGTTTCCGCCTCCTTTTTGCTGCGCCCTTCACCCATCCCGAGTTCCCGGCCGGACCAGAGGATTTTCGCCACAAATCGTTTCTGATGTTCCGGCCCGGATTGATCGATAATCGGATACACCGGACTGACCGGGCTGATCGCCTGGAGGATTTCCTGGAGCCGGCCTTTCGGGTTGGTGTCTGGCGGATCAATCTCCAAACCTTCCAGCAAATCCCGGGCATCCGTGAGGACGACGCGCCGGACCGTGACGAAATCGCTGTCGAGATACAGCGCGCCCATCAAGGCCTCGTAAGCATCCGAAAGCGTGCTCGCTCGATCGCGGCCGCCGCTCGCTTCTTCCCCGCGCCCCATCATGAGGTATTTGCCGATCCCCAGCCGTTCCGCCAGGTCGCGAAGACCTTCCCGAGAGACAATCCGCGCGCGGATCTTGGTGAGATGGCCTTCGCTCAGATGCGGGAAGTGATCGAACAAATACTCCGTGAAGATCAGCTGGAGCACCGCATCGCCGAGAAACTCCAGGCGCTGATTGTCGAAATGATGCCGCTGCGTCTCGTGGCCCAGGCTCGGATGCGTGAGCGCTTCCGCCAGCAGGAGCGAATTGCGGAACTTGTATTTGATGCGCTGTTCGAGGGGATTCATGCGGGTCCCGGGACCGGCGCCATTTTGCACAGCGACAGAGCCGGGGCAATTTGCATCTCAACCCGGAAAGCCCGCGCGCGGCGGTTGCGCCGGATGGCTGGACCCGCGATGATCTCCGCCGATGCGCCACCATGAGTGAACTCCCGCCGGGCAAAAACGCCGCGCCGCAGCGGAACTCCTGGGCGCGCGCGTTTGCCTTGGTGGCCATCGTGGCGATTCTCGTCGGCGCAGCCGTCTTCATGGCGCGGGAACTTCTGCATCTTCCCGGCAAAGCGCTCGGCGGCACCGCCCGGATTTTGCGTGAAGGCGGGCAGCAACTCCGGAGCGTCGCGCAGGCTTTCAGCGAAGGAACCATCCGCACGGAGTTTGTCAGCCAGGCCGCCGAACTCACCGGGACCAGCCGGTTTCAGTTTGCCACCTTAAAGCAAAGCGAGTCGTTCAAGCGGGAAGAATCCGGGACCACCGCGTGGGGATTAATCCCGCTGCCGAAAGTAGTCGTCCAGGCCGTCGCTCCCGTGGAATACACCTATTTCCTGGATTTCGAGGCGCCTTGGGAGTTCGTCCAGGAAGGCAACCTGGTGAAAGTCATCGCTCCGCCGATCACGCCAAACACACCTGCGCTGGACGTGTCGGCGCTGACTTTCTACACGCTCGAGGGAAGTGTCTGGCGGGATGAACAAATCGTCCGCGAAAAGCTGCGCGCCAGCCTCACTGCTGCCCTGGCGGCGCGCGCCCGGCAAAACACGCGGCTCGTGCGGGAAGTCGGCCGGCAGCGGCTCACCGACTTCGTCCAGAAGTGGCTCGCGGAGAAATTCAGCGACGGCCAGCAGTTCCAGGTCAAGGTGGTTTTCCCCGACGAACGCCCCGCGATTTCGCCCCCGCCCACTTTATGATCAAGAGCCTGCTCGTGTTTCTCCTCGGGATTTTCGCCACGTTTTACCTCATCAATCCGGGCGCGGGATTCATCGAGCTGCTTCCGGATAATCTGCCGTTCATCGGCAATCTAGATGAAGCCACGGCGACCGCCTTGCTGCTCGCGTGTCTTCGTTATTTCGGCATCGATCCGATCTCGCTTTTTACCCGGGAGAAACGAAAGCCGGAAGTCTCCGTGGATGTCGAGAGCGAGCGGATGCCTTGAGTTTGCCGGAAGGCCCGCGCGTTTTCTTCCGGAGGAAAACGCGACTGGCGCGGCGATGTTTTGTCCGGAAGAAAAGGGGAACGTTGAACGATCCACGGTGAGCTGCGAAACTCCGCGCGATGCCGCTCCGCTGGATTTTTCCTGATGCTGTCGATGCGGATCAGGTCCGCCGCTTGATCCAGGAACTCCGCGTCTCCCCCTTTGCTTCGGAGTTGCTGGTGCGTCGCGGGTTTGCGGCGCCCGAAGATGCGGAACGTTTCCTCAATCCGCGGCTGAAAAGTCTCGCCGATCCATTTTTGCTTCCGCAAATGTCCGCCGCAGTGGAGCGGATTCTGACGGCGCTGGATCGCGGAGAACGCATCGTCCTCTACGGCGATTACGACGTGGATGGCGTGACCTCGCTGGCCTTGCTCACGCGAGTGCTCCGCGCGTTTGGCGCCGAGCCGGAATGTTTTCTCCCGTCACGTGCGGAGGAAGGCTACGGGCTGAGTGCGGAAGGCGTGGCGCGCTGTGTCAGCGAGCACGCGCCGCGACTGCTCATCGCGGTGGATTGCGGCACTTCTTCCGCAGCCGAAATCGCGTCACTGCAGGCGCAAGGAGTGGACGTCATCGTGATCGATCATCACGAGGGCAAGGAGACGCTGCCGCAATGCTGCGCGCTGGTGAATCCAAAGCTCGGCGACGATTGGCAGTATCTTTGCAGCGTCGGTTTGGTGTTCAAAGTCGCGCACGCTTTGCTCAAGCGCCGGCCGCTCGCCGGTTTTGATCTGCGGGAATATCTGGATCTGGTGGCGCTCGGGACGGTCGCGGATTTGGTCCCGCTTCGGGAAGAAAACCGGATCCTGGTGCGTCGCGGTCTCGAGCAACTCGGGAAGACAAAATGGGTCGGCTTGCGCGCGTTGATCGAAGTCTCCGGATTAAGCGCGCCGTTCGATTGCGGAAACATCGGCTTCGGCTTGGGACCAAGGCTGAATGCAGCCGGTCGGCTCGGCACGGCGCGTGATGCCCTGGAACTTTTGCTCACGGAAGATCCGGCGCGCGCGCGCATTTTGGCGAACAGTCTGGAGGTGCAAAACCGCGACCGGCGCAGCGTGGAAGATCGCGTCGTGCTGGAAGCGGAGGAACAACTCGCGGAGTGGTTTGATCCTGCTCGCGACTCGGCGATCGTCGTCGGCGCGTCGGGCTGGCATCCGGGCGTTGTCGGGATCGTGGCTTCGCGTTTGCAGAAGCGGCACTATCGCCCGGCGTTGGTGATCGGCTTCGGCGAAGACGGCGTGGGGAAAGGCAGCGGACGCAGCATCGCGGGGCTTTGTCTCGTCACGGCGCTGGCGCAGTGCGGAGGATTTCTGGAAAAGCATGGCGGTCACGAGATGGCCGCCGGCTTGACCATCCACGAGTCCCGTTTCGCGGAGTTCCGGGAAGCCTTCCGCGCCTGTGCCCGCGAGCATCTCACGGCGGAACAGCTGCAGCCGCAGTTGCATCTGGACGCGGAGATTCAGCTGGAAGAAATCGACTTCGCACTGCTCCAGCAGCATGAAGCGCTGCAGCCGTTTGGCATGACCTGTCCGCAGCCGGTCTTCGCCGCGCGGGGAGTCACGCCCGCCAGCGAGCCGCGCGTCCTGAAGGAAAAACATCTCTCGCTCATCCTGCGTCAGGGCGGAGAACAACATCGCGCGATGTGGTTTGGCGCAGCTCTGGAAGAACTGCCGCGCCCGCCTTGGGACGTCGCCTTTACGATCGAACGCAACGAATGGCAGGGGACCGTTTCCGCGCAAATCCGGCTGAAGGCGATCCGTCACACTTTCGACGCCTGAGGCTCAAAGCAAAGGCGCGAGCGGACGAACCATGCTCTCCAGCAAACGCTCCCTCCAGGAACGTTTTTGAAACGCCTCGAGGTCGATGCAAGTGGAGTCCTGCTCGAAATCTTGCTGAAGGACTTTGTGGAGTTCCGCGGCTCGCTCGGGATCGCGCACGAGCACGTTCAGCTCGAAGTTGAGTCGCATCGAGCGGATGTCGAAATTCGCCGAGCCGACCATCAGCCAATCCTGATCGATGAGCGCGACTTTGCCGTGATTCAATCCCTTTTCGTACTCGTAGATTTTCACCCCGAAGCGCAGCAGTTCTTCGTAATAGGAGCGGCCGACTTTCACGAGCATCGGGTGATCTGTCTTGGCTGAAACAAGCAGGCGCACGTCGATTCCACGCGCCGCCGCGACGTTCAGCGATGTGAGCAGCGGTTCATTCGGGACGAAATATCCCGCAGTCAGCCAGACGCGTTCCTGAGCCGCGTGCAGCATCGCGACGATGCTCATCTGGATTGGATCCGCGCCATTGTCCGGACCATCGGGAAGCGATTGCACGAGCACCTTTTGTTCGCCCTCAGACTCGGGATAATAACGCGGATCGAGCAGCTTTTCTTCCGTGGCAAAAAACCAGTCATCCGCAAAAATCATCTGCAATTTCTTCGCCGCGGCGCCGGTGACTTCAAGCTGGAGATCGCGCCAGCGGCCGATCTTTGGATCTTCGCCGGCGTATTCCCGCGCCATGTTCATCCCGCCGACAAAGGCGTGGCGGCCGTCGATGATCTGCAGCTTGCGGTGGTTGCGCAGGTTAAAGGTCCATTGGTTCCGGAAAGGATGCGCCGTGCGAAACCAGGCAAACTTTCCGCCCGCTTCTTCCAGCGGGCGGAAGAAACGCCGCGTCAGGCCCAGGCTCCCGATCTGGTCGAGAAGCACGCGGACTTCCACTCCGCGGCGGGCGGCGGCCACCAGATGATCCCGCATTTCCCGGCCGCGCTGATCATTGCGCCAGATGAAAAACTCGATGTGAATGTGGAGCGTCGCTTCGTCGATCCGCTGGGCCAGAGCGGGGAAGAATTCGCCGCCGTCCACCAGCAGCCGCGTTTTCTCCGCAGCCGAGACCGCCACGTCGTTGATCCGCGAGAGCGTCTCGACGTTCAGCCGCTCGGCCGGGGAGAGTTGATCCAGCAGGGCGCGAGTTTGCGGCGTGATCCGGCGGTCTTCGCGGGAACCAGCACGCGCCATTTCGAGGTTCGCGCGCAGCTTCGTCCGGACGAGGCGATCGGACCCGAAGACCAGGTAACAAAGCGGACCAATGTAGGGGAAAAGAATCACCGCCCAAATCCAGGCCAGCGTCGAAACAGGCGGCTTATTGCGCAGCAAAATGTGCGGAATCAGCGCCCAGGTGAGGAGATAGCTGAGCCAAACCAGCGACCAGTGCATGCGGATAAAGCAAGGCACCCGCTCAGCCGAGGTGCAAGCTCCGAAGCGGCTGCGGAAGACGCGCGTCGCAGCTGACGGATCCAGGAAATGCAGACACAAAAAAAGCCCCGCGCTCTTGCGAACGCGGGGCTGCTTGCTTCCGTGGCTACTCGCCGGAGATTAGTCAGTCACTTCGATCTTCCGGGGCTTCACCGCTTCAGACTTTGGCAGGTGAAGAGTGAGCACGCCTTGGTCGATCCGGGCGACGATCTTGCCGGCGTCGATCGAGTGATCGAGCTCGAAGACGCGCCGGTAATCCAGGCCGCGGGATTCGCGATAGATCTGGCGACCCGTCGCTTCACTTTTGGTCCGGCGCCCGATGATCTGGAGTTCGCCGTTTTCGATGGTGACTTCCAGGCCATCTTTGCTCACGCCGGGCATTTCGGCCTCGAGGATGTAGCCGTCTTTATCCTCGCGAATGTTGGCGGGCGGCGTCAGGTAAGTCACCCGATTTGCTTCCCCGCTCCCATTGCGAGCGGCGGTTTGATTTTCGGCTTTGCTGAGAGTTGCGTTCATGGTTTTCAGTTGGTTTGGAGATGAGGCCGGTGGGCGCGAAACCCACCGGCAATTTGGCTTTGGTTAGGAAACGCTGACTTCGATCTGCTTCGGCTTGGCTTCCTCCGCTTTCGGCAGTTCGACCGAAAGGACGCCATCCTTGTAGGACGCTTTCACTTTGGTGGAATCAACCGCCGCGGGCAGCGTGACGCTCCGCTGAAACTTCCCGAAGTAGCGCTCGCTGCGGAAGGTTTCGCCTTCCTTGTTTTCGCGCTCATGTTTCCGCTCGCCGGTGATGGTCAGCGCGCCGTCATGCAGCGAAAGATTGATGTCCTCTTTCTTCATGCCGGGAAGCTCGACGCTCACCACGAAACGATCCTTGTCATCGAAGACATCCAGCGTGGGCGACCATCCGCTGAACAGACCGGTATCGCGAGTCGGCCAGGACAGATCGAAGAGGCGGTTTACCTCATCGTGCAGCGAGGTGAGACGATCCATCGGGGACCAGTTGGCAGGTTGCGGGAATTGATAACGAACGAGGCTCATAGGTTTGGTTGGTTAAGGTTAAGGTTTGAAGTTCGGCTGAAGAAATAGCTGCTTCGATGCCAGCGGAAATGCGCGCTGAACGAGCGATCTGAAGTGGCTCAGGCGCAGATGGTTACGGAAGAATCACCGATTTCAAGACGGAGAAAGAGTGGGCCGGAATGGCGCAGGAAGCGCGGACCGCTTGTGTGCCAGGTCGGCGCAGCTAGATCTGATCCGCGATGTCCTGCACTTCCCGCAGGTATCCGCCATACCAACTCACAATCCGGTAAGCCATGTAGCCGCAGATCCCGAGGTAAATCAGCTTGGGAAGCCACTCCGTGAGCGTGTCCAGACTTGAGATCGCCTGGCCTTGATGCTCGGCCGCAAGCCGCTCGAGTTCTTCATCCAGGCGACCGGTTTGTTCCCCAACTCCGAAGTCGCCGATCATGGCGTCCGGAAAGGCGCCGCCGATGGCCAGCAGCGGGCCGACTTGGGCGCCATTGAGCACCTCGGGAACGGCTCGCTGAACCGTGCCGGCAATCAGCCCGCTCCGGCTCGCGCGCGCGGCAGCTTTCAGCGCGTCCATCACGTTGACTCCGGCGCCCAGCTGCATCTCGTAAGTCGCGCAAAACCGCGCCACCGCGAAGTTTTTCCGGATGCTCCCGATCACCGGAATCTTCCGGAGCAAGCTGTCGAGCGCCGCACTGCCTGCAGCGGAATTGCTGAGCAGGGGAATCGCCACGGCGATCACTCCGACGGCAGCGTAGAAGATGGCCAGCACCGTTCCGACTTCCCGCAGGTAAGCCGGCAAACCGGCCGCCATGAACGTGCGAACTCCGAGCAGCAGGATCCCCAGATGCAGCAAAAAGATCGGGTAGGAACTCTTCTTAATCACCGTCGCGCGCGCGGTCGCCAGCGCGCCGAAGTAAGTCGCGAGTTGCGCCAGCCCGCGCTCCAGATTTCCTGATCGCTCGACGGCGGAAACAATGCTGACTTCCATCTCGGAGATCGTGGGACGTTCCGCAGCAAAGGCTTCCCCAACCGTTTTTCCGTCGGCCAATGAGGCATTCAGGGAAACGAGAAGCCGCTTCAATCTTCCGCGGGAAGTCCGGACAAGACTTTGCAAAGCAGCCGGGAAAGTCACCCCAGAGCGGAGCAATTGCCCGAGGCTCCGGTAGAGACTTTGCTTCTCACGATGGCGGAGGCTCACGGGGGCGAAGTTCCCGGTTCAAACTTCCCGGCGCAAGGCTTAATAAACCGCCCATGGAAGACGAACGATTCATGCGGGCCGCGTTGCGCGAAGCAGCGCGCGGAGTGGGGCAAACCAGCCCCAATCCGGCAGTCGGCGCAGTGATCGTGCGCGGCGGCCGGATCGTTGCGCGCGGCTTCCATCGGCGTGCCGGTCTGCCGCATGCGGAGATCGAAGCGATCCGCGCGCTGAGCAAACCCGAGCAGACGCGGGGCGCGACTCTATACGTGACGCTGGAACCTTGCTCCACACAGGGCCGAACGCCGCCGTGTGTGGAAGCAATCATCGCCGCGGGTTTCTTCCGCGTGGTGATTGGCGCGATTGATCCGAATCCCGCGCACGCCGGTCGCGGCGTCGAGTTGCTGCGCCGCGCCGGGATCACGGTGGAGACGGGCGTGCTGGAAGAGGAATGCCGCGGATTGAACCTCGCGTTCAACCACTGGATCGTCACCCGTTTGCCGCTGGTCATCGCCAAGGCCGGAATGTCGCTCGATGCCCGCCTCACCCGGCCTCCGGGCGAAGGTCAATGGCTCACCAGTCCAGCAGCACGCGAAGATGCGCACCAGCTGCGCGGACAGGTGGACGCCGTTTTGATCGGCGCGGGAACGTTGCGTGCGGACAATCCGCGGCTCACCGTCCGCGGGATTCCCGGTGCGCGGCAGCCGTGGCGGATCGTGCTCGCCGGCCTCGAACCGCTCCCGGAAAAGGCGCACCTTTTTACCGACGAACATCGCGACAGAACGCTGGTTTACCGGCGGCAACCATTGCTCCGCGTGCTGCGCGATCTCGGGAAGCGCGGGATCACGAGCGTCTTGATCGAAGGCGGAATGCGCATCCTCGGCGAAGCGTTTGACCGGCGGCTGGTCCAGCGGGTGCAGTTTTATGTGGCGCCGTTGCTCTGCGGTGGACCGACCGTGGTGCTCGGGGGAAAAGGCGCGGCTTCGACCGCGGAATCGCTGGTCCTGAAGAACCCGCGCTACAGCCAAGTCGGAGCGGATCTCAAGCTCGAGGCGGAGCTATGATCGGCCGCGCCTTGGGCTGGGTGATGTGCGGTTCGCGGAGATAAATCGGCTCCAGATCATCTTCCGCGCAGATGCTCTGGCCGGCGGCGGCGAGGCGCGCGAGCAGCGTCGCGCTGGGCCGAGCGATCCTCGTTTCCGGCAGCGCAGGCAAAGCTGCTGGAGCAAAGATCGGCCAGCCGGAATTTGCGCTGAGCCGCTCCCTTAGTTCGGTTTCGCTGACCAGCAGAGGACCTTCCTCGCAGCGTCCTTTTTCCACTCGCGTGAAGTAGAACGTCTCGCGCCGGGCGTCGCCGATCGCGAGGTAACGCGGCTCCTCCGTAGCCAGCGCGGCCACGGACGGAATGCCGACCAGGCGCGCGCCAAGTCCCAGCTCCAATCCGATCGCTGCGGCGATTGCGATGCGCACGCCGGCATACGAACCCGGACCGAGACCGACCGCGATCAGATCCAATCGTGGAGCCAAACCGCGCGCTCGTTCCAGCACGACGAAGAGCGTCGCGCTGTGGCTGCGATCCGCGCTGAAAATCTCATCTAGCAAAAGCTCGCCGCCGCTGAGCAAAGCAACGCTCCCGTGATTCGTGGAAGTATCCAGCGCGAGAATGTTCACGAGGCAGAGTTCAATCTTCGGTCAGCTCGCGGCCGCCATCCGCATGATGGATGAAGCGGAGCCAGCGGGTGTTCGGCGGCAAAAGCGCGGGGAATTTATCCGCCCACTCGAGCGCGAGCACGCCGCCCGCGTCCAGGTATTCGTCGAAGCCGATGCGGAGCAAATCGTCTTCCGCTTCCAGCCGATAAAGATCGAAGTGGAAGAGCGGGAGCCGGCCGCCGCGATATTCGTGGATGAGCGTGAAAGTCGGGCTGGTGACTTCCGCAGCCGCACCGAGTCCGGAGCAAAGCCCTTTGACGAAGTGCGTCTTCCCCGCGCCGAGATCGCCGCACAGCCCGAGCACATCGCCGGCCCGGAGAGCCGCGGCAAACTCGCGACCCGCGGCGACCGTCGCCTCAGCGTCCGGCAAAATGATCGAAGCCATGCGCGGTTTTTCCGGAGGAGCCAGGTTTTCGTTTCGTGGGCAAAGTCAGCGCGCCGATCCGGGTGAGCGGCAGCTTCGGGAATTGTTTTGGCCAGGCAAGTTCCAGCTTTGCTCCGGCGCGGGGAGCAAGCGCGAAGAGAAGCTCGAAATCTTCCCCATCCGTCAAAGCCTGCGCCAAAGTGCAGCCGCGGGAAATCGGAACCCGAGCTTCTTCCAGCACGAAGCCGCAGCGCGAAGACTTCCCCAGGCGCGGAAGATCGGAGGCAAGTCCGTCGCTTAGATCCATCATCGCGTGGGGAAGAAAGTTTGCCGCCAGCCATTGCGCCTCAGGCAGCCTCGGGATGAAATCGAGATGCTTGCCCGCTCGCGATCCGCCGAGCCGGCCGGTGACGTAGAGATGATCGCCGGGTTTTCCTCCCGAACGCAGGACGCATCGCTCGCGGGCGACCCAGCCCGTCAGCGCGACATTCACCAGCAGCGGACCGGGAGAACGCGAGGTTTCTCCTCCCACGATCGAGACGCCAAACCGGCGCGCGGCCCGCTTCAAACCTGCATACACGGCTTTGATCCGGGCGAGTTCCATTTCCGGAGAAACGGCGAGCGTGATGACTGCGTGCTCCGGAGTTCCGCCCATCCCGGCGATGTCGCTGACCGCACGGCAGAGCGCTTTCCAGCCGACGCGTTTGCCGTCGTCGCTCGGGAGAAAATGCACGCCTTCCACCACTGCGTCCGTTTTCAAAAGCTGCCAGCGAACGTCGCGTGGACGACCCAAAACCGCGCAGTCATCCCCAACTCCGACGCGGACCTCCGCGCCTTCCGGAAGACCGCGCGTGAGCTCGGCGATCAACCGATCTTCCCCGTAACCTTGCAGCTTCATGTCGGCAGCGCGCCGGTCGCCTGGAAGTAAAGAATCGCGAGGCTCGTCGCGTTGAAAAGCGCGTGCATCCCGATCGGGACGAGCAGCGATCCGGTGCGCTCATAGGCGAGCGTGAACGCGACGGCGAGCAGCGTCAGACCGGGAAGCGAAGCGAGGTTGGCGTGGAAGGCGCCGAAGAGAATCGCGGTCAGCGCGCCGCTGATCCACGGGCCGAGGTAACGTTTCCCCACGGGATAAAAGTAGCCGCGGAAAAGAATCTCCTCGCACATTGGCGCGATCACCACGCCGGCGGCGAAGATCGTCGCCATCGCCGAGTAGTTTTGGTTTCGGGCGACGTCGCGGAAGAGTTGCACCAAAGGCTGAGGTTCGGCATCGGCGCCGAGGAGCTTCAGCGTCAGCACGTTGACCAAAGCGAGCAGCGGGAATGTCGCGACGAGCAACATCGCGGCCCAGCCGACCACGCGGAGAAGCGAGAGCCGAGTCAGTCCGAAGAGCGCGGTCAGCTTCAATCCCCGGTAACGCAGGAAGCCGATCAGCCCGGCGACAATGACGAGGAACATCACGG
>DASVRR010000117.1:0-8718 GCA_036388515.1 Chthoniobacteraceae bacterium
GCCCCATGCTTCCAGCTGGGTCAGGAGTGAACGGGAGCGCGCCAGCACCAGCGGAACGGTCCGGAGCAATTCGCGCATTTGCTCGTCGTAGCCCGCCTGTTCCGGCCGCGGCTGGATGTCCATTCCGTGGAAGGAAACGACACTCGGCTTGTCCCACGCCTGGATGAACGGCAGCAAATGCACGCCGGTGTGGCCGAAGTAAACGTGCATCAGATCCGCCGGTCGCCGGGCGAAGAGCTTGATCAGAACCTGCAGTTCGCCGCGGTAATAAACCCGCGGGCGCGCGAGCACATACTTCAGCCAAAAACGTTTGAGGAAGTTTTTGCGCGCTCGCGGGATGAGTTCCACGTCTGGAAAAGGAAATTGCTCCTGGCCTTGCCGCTCGCGGGTCAGGACCCAGCTGCGGTGGCGTTGCAGACCGGTGACCTGGCGGTAGATGTGCCGCATTTCCGGCTTGAGGAAAGTGGTGCAATAACTCGCAACGACGGGCTGGGTGGGCTCGCTGGAGCGCATCTCGGACATGGGAAAGTCAGTCTGAAAAGCGCGGTGATCTTTGTCCAGAGCAGCGGCTCGGAAGACTGGGCAGTTTGTTCCGGAAGAACCGCTCAACTCGGAGGAAGACCGGGCCTTCCGCTCAGGAGAACAGCGATCTGCTCACCAATCGCGGAATCTTCCCGGCGTCCGGAGCCGCGTCCGCGAAACCTTCCGCAGCAGGGCCGTGCGAACAGAACAACTCAGGACAAACGCACCAGATCGCGGAGAAACTGCAGCCAGATGAAAACCAGGCCGCGCCAGGAGTAACGCACCGCGCCTTCCGCATCGCGCTTGAGCACGCCGCTGGCGAGGTTGTGCGCGACTTGAGCCTGCAGATCTTTTTGGATTTCGTCCTGAATCCGCTCGGGATCGAGGTTCTCCAGATCATCCACACGGACGCTGTTCCGGCTGAGGAAAAACTTATGGCTTTCGTAAAGCTGCAGGAACGTCTGATCGCCGCGCTGGCGGTTGACGCGCCACTGCGGAACCAGCTGGAGGCTGTAGGAAAACGGATAATTCCACGTGGTCCAGATCCGCCCGTCCTTCGCCCGGGAAGAGATGCTGAGATAGTAAAACGCCGCGTCGTGCTGATCGATCAGACAAATCGCGCCCTGGCTTCGATCCGCGGATTTATAAAACAAGCGGAAGAATTGCTGGTAACCGTCCCAGTCCCAACCGGCGTCCTGCACGTGCTCGAAGCTCTCGCCTTCCAGCTCCTCAGTGAGTTCTTCCAGCGCAGGAAAGCGGTGGCTGTTGGGCGGCGCTTTTTGCCGGAGATTCTTTTCCTGCGGGAGCGTGAGCTTTCGGATGCGCGTGAGGATTTCCAGCCACGGGAGGAGAAACCAAGTCGAGGCACAGAAGAGGCCGACTTGCCACATCCCGCTGAGTAGATAACCAACCAAAAACGACGTAAACACGACGCCGAGCGCACCCAGTTTTTGGATCCAAACCGGACGGAAGCTTCGCAACGCCAGGCTGAACGCGACGACCCCGAGGATCAGCAGAAGATTGGAAAGCATCAGGCCGTGATGCTGTGCTTTTTCAGGAAGACTTCAAGTTCGTCCGGCCCGAAGTCCGGAAGGACCAAACCATCGCCGGTGACCAGCGTCGGCGTGCGCCTTTGTCCGGAAAGCCGGATCATGTCGTCATAAGAAGCGCGGCTTTGCTCCACATCCAGCAGCTCGTATTTGTAGCCACGCGCGTTCAGCCAGTCGCAAGCCATGACGCACCAAGGGCACCAGACTTTCACGTAAAGCTTCAGTGGCGTGGCAGGCATAAATGGGGCGTTGCTGGAGGATTCGTGCTGCTGGAGTGAAAGGGCCGTGCTCAGGGAAAGTGCGCCGGAATTAGTTGCTGCGAAGGGTGGCGAGCGCGGCTTCGAGCGAGGCACAATCGCAGATCGAAACGACTGGCGTGCCTTTGCGGGTGCGGTTGAGCAAGCCGGCCAGAACGCCGCCCGGACCGAGTTCGATGAACAGTTCGCAGTGCGCTTCATCGACGAGGTATTCGATCGTCTCCGTCCAGCAAACCGTCCCGGTGACTTGATCCTGCAAAGACTCGCGGATCTCCGCCGGCTCACGCACCGGACGCGCATCGGTATTGCAGATCACGGGGAAGGTCGGTGGATGCAGCGGCGTATTTTCCAGCTCCGTGCCGAGCTTGAGGAAGGCCGAATTCATCAGCCGCGAATGATACGCTCCAGCAACATTCAGCGTCTTCGCCATGCGGATTCCGTGCTCCTTGGCGAGCGAAACGGCGAGTGCAACTTTCGCGCTTTCGCCGGAAATCACGATCTGGCCCGGGCTGTTGAGATTTGCCACATCGACGTCGCATTCCGAGGCGAGCGAGCGCACCGCGCTTTCATCTCCACCGATCATCGCGGCCATTCCGCCCTGCGTCTGCTCGCAAGCTTCCTGCATAAAGGATCCGCGCTTGGCGACGAGCCGCAGACCGGTTTCAAAGTCGAAGGTTCCTGCCGCGGCGTGCGCCGTAAATTCGCCCAGGGAAAGACCCGCCGCCGCGTGCACCCGGAACTCTCGGAACTCCTGCCGAAGCGCCGCGAGACAGGCCAGCCCGTGGACGAACAATGCGGGCTGGCAGTTCCGAGTTTGGGTGAGTTCTTCTTCCGGACCTTGGAAGCAAATCGTGCTCAAAGAGCGGTCCAGGATTTCATCCGCACGCTGGAAGAGTTCGGCGGAAGCCGGATATTTCGCGGCCAAATCCTGGCCCATCCCGACGACCTGCGCGCCTTGTCCGGCGAAAAGAAGAGCGATGCGTTTTTCAGTCATGGGGAAGATTTCAGGAGGAAGAGCCGGGCGGCGCGGGTGCTCGCGCGTTCGAGGAGTTCGGCGCCGCGGCTCAAGGCGCAATCGAGCGACATCGGCTCATCCACAATGGGGAAGATGGCGTCAAAAGTGGGATCCAGCGCCGGCTCCGGAGCCACCGATCCAGCAAAGGCGAGCACCGGGCGCGCGTGCTTCCGCGCGAGTCGAGCCACGCCCGCGGGACCTTTGCCTGCCAGGGTTTGCGCGTCGATCCGGCCTTCTCCGGTGATCACCAGGTCGCTGGCGGCGATCTGTTCCTCCAGCTGCAACGCCTCGGCCACGACCGAAAATCCCGCCTGCATTTTTGCTCCACAGAAACTCATCAGCCCGAAACCTGCGCCGCCCGCCGCTCCAGCTCCGGGAACGTCGCGGAAGTCGCACTCGAACTCGCTCGTCACCACATCCGCCAGGCTTTCGAGCCCAATCTCCAGCGCCGCGATCGTCTTCGCATCCGCTCCCTTTTGTCCGCCGAAAACCGCCGCCGCTCCTCTTGCTCCGAGCAAGGGAATCTCCACATCCGCAGCCGCGATGATCTCCGGAAGATCGATGGCATTTCTCGACCTGATCCGGGTCAAGGCGGGCAGATTCTCCGGAAGAGGCGCGAGTTCTTCCCCATCGCTGGTCAGCGTTTCAAAACCCAGCGCCGTCGCCAGTCCGATCCCGCCATCGGTGGTCGCGCTTCCGCCGAGTCCGACGAGAATGCGGCGCGCTCCACGTTCTGCCGCGTCGCGGATGAGCTGGCCGGTGCCGAAGGTCGTGGCGCGAAGCGGATCGCGCTCGTAATCCTCCAGCCGGGATAAGCCGGAGGCTTCGCTGAGATCGATGATCGCCAGCTTTTGCTCCTCAATCCAGGCGTAGCGGACTTCGATTTCACGTCCGAGTGGATCGGCCGCCGTCCGCCTGATCCACTCGCCGCCCAGCGCTTCGCAGAGCACGGCGGCAAAACCTTCCCCACCATCTGCGATCGGCGCCAGCACCAGCTCCGCGTCCGGGTCCGCCTGACGCCAGCCGCGCGCAATCGCCTGCGCGGCATCGGTCGCCGAAATCGAGCGTTTGAATTTATCCGGAGCCACGAGGATTCGCATGAAGGGGGCGGAGAGTCTCGTTCCCCTCCGGAGGCGAGGCAAGCGTGATTGGCCGAGTGGAGCGATGCGCCCGGAATGCTTCCAGCAAAGCCGAAGCTTTCAGCGTTCCAGCTTATCGCGCCGGAAGACCTGCCCGAGTTCCAGATACACGGCCGCATTTCCTTCCATCGTGGCGCCGACGCCGAGATACAGCGGACCGAGAATGGTGCGCGTCCCCAGGAAAATGCTGCCGGCATAAGTCACGTCATCGAACTCACTGCGTTCACCCCAGGCACTTCCCGCTTCGACGGAGAAACCGGCGTAAAGCGCGCCGCCGAGGCCGGCCGCCAGCTTAGCCACGCGGCGATAATAGATCAGCTCCGCCAGGAATGCGTTCTCGTCGTAAAGGTCGCCGCGAGCGAGGCCGGAGAGGCTCAAAAAGCCACCGAGCGGAAACTGCTCATAGATCGGCAGACGCTCGCTGCTGAGGTTCAAGCCGGCCGTCACGCGCGGGACGACGGTGTTCTCCCCAAAGGAAATCGGCTTGAAGATCTGTCCTTCAAATCGCGTGTAATCGTCGGTGGCGCCGAGTTCTTCCCGGGAAAGTCGCACGTCTCCGGAGGCATAATATCCGGTCGTCGGGAAAGCCGGAGCATCGAGCGTGTCCAGCGTCAGCTCAGCATGCGCATACCCCAACTCGTAGCCGCCGCCTTCGTCAAAACCAACTGGCCGCCCGACCTTCCCCAAGCCGGCCGCATAACCGACCCGAGCTTCTCCAACGTTCCCCAGACGCACCCCGGCATCCAGACCGACCGCGATTTCGTGGAGCTGAAACCGGACGCGTTCGCCTGCGCCGCTGCGCCCGCTGATGAAGTCGCCGCGATACGCGAGATGCGGAGCAACAAAGAAGATTCGCTGCGGATCGACCGGCTGGAAAAACTCCGAAAACAAACGCGCCCGATCGCCGATGCTGACCCGCGTCTCCCACTCGGCGCCGAGCGAGTTGAGCTCGGTCATGCGATAGGACAGCAGCAGATTTGCGTCGCTTTCTTCCGTGGATGAATAGCCGAAATCAAAACCGAAGTTGAAGTAGTTGGGGCCGGCGGTTCGTTCCGCCGCGGTGATCTGGAGTCCCCATTTCCCGTTCTCCTGCACCACCGCGACATCGCCGATGGAGAAGGCTCCGAGCGCTCGCCGACCCGCCACTTCGCGCTCCAGCCGGGCGAAGTCCAGCGTCTCTCCGGGCTGCATCAGGATCGGCTCGCGCAAGCGCTGCACGAGGTCGCGATCCTTCGAGCGAATCTTCAGGAACTGCACCGCGATCGTCTCGTCGCGCGCAAGTCGCTGTTCCGCAAGGAAGGCGCGGAACCTTCCGCTGCCAACCGCCAGCCCGCGCAACGCCGCAGTGTGCTGGATGGTGCCGTGGTAGCCGGGAGGAATATTCGCGACCGATCCAGCAAATCCCGCCGAAGTCGCCCCCGGCAGCGGCAAGCGGATGTAAACGTCCCGGCCGCGGAGAGTTTTCACCTGCTCCAGCGTCTCGCGCTGGATCAAAATATCAAACATCTGGCCATAGATCCCGACGGCGCTTTTCAGCTGGCTTTGGTCCAGCAGTTCGGCGCGAACATCCACCGCAATCACAATCTCCGCGCCCATCGCCCGCACGGTGTCGATCGGCAGATTGCTGGCGACGCCGCCATCCACCAAAAGCCGGTCATTGATCCGGACCGGTGAGAACACTGCCGGCACGGCCATGCTCGCCCGGATCGCCAGCGCGAGATCCCCTGCCCCGAGTACCGTCTTCCCGCCGGTTTCGATGTCCGTCGCCACGCACCGAAACGGAATTGGCAGCCGATCGAAGTCGGTCACTTCGCGCACCGGAAACAGCAACTGGCGGAGATTCGCCGTGAGCTTCTGCCCGGAAATAATGCCTACCGGAAGCTGCACGCCGCTGGAGGAAACCGAGATTTGGTAATCCTGATTCAGGGCAAACTGGCGTTCACGATCCCGGAAAGTCTGCGCGGTCCGAGGCGGAGAATCGGAAAGCAAATCCTGCCAGTTCGCACTCGCAAAGAAGCGCTCGATTTCTTCCGGAGACATTCCGCTCGCGTAGAGTCCGCCGACGATCGCGCCCATGCTCGTGCCGGCGATGTAATCGACCGGAACGCGAAGTTCTTCCAGGGCCTTGAGCACGCCCACATGCGCCACGCCGCGGGCTCCTCCGCCGGAAAGAACCAGCCCGACTTTAGGCCGATGCGTGGGAGAATCGCCCGCGCCGTCTTGTCCGGCCGAAGGCCAGGCCAGGAAGAAGCAGCAGAAGGGAAGGAAAACGCCCCGAAGAGCGCGCAAAGCAAAAGCAGAGAAGATCATCAAGAGTCAGTTCAGCCCGGAGGTGTCGCTGAAACTGGCCCGCTGCGCACCGAGGGTTTCGCCTGACGCGACGGTACGGCTTTGTTGGACTTCTCACCGATGACTCTCTCAATTCTCAGCCCTCGCATGAATGCGAGTCGGATCTATCACCTTTGCGACAATGCGAGGATGACCGCGACTCAGCGCGCGTCCTCAAACCAGCTGACGATCTTGTAATCCGAAATCAAACCTCCATCCGCCAAGGCCTCGTCGTAATGCACGGCCTGAACACCGGTCATCCCGACCGTCCACCCAACGAACGATCCAAAGATCGAATCCGAATTCCCTCCCCCGACCATTTTGACGTTGTATGCGGGTGCGTAGAGAGTTCCCCGGAACCCACCATTTCCAGCAATCTTCAGTGACCCTGGATTGATCGGAGAACCGTCCGGGTTGGTCGGCCGGTCCAGACCATAGAGCTGAAAGTTCAGTGGCGAATTGGTATTGATGACTCCATTTCCGCCGATATCCACATCCCCAGCCACGAAGATCCGCAACTTAACTCCGGGATCGATGATGATCTGAGACTGACCGCTGGTGGAAATGGAACCATTGACCACGATCTGCGCGTAAGTGGTGCTCTCGTCCGCGGCGCCGCGGATGCGGAGGATCTGCTGCCCGCTGAGATTGATCTGAGATACTGTCAACTGAGCAGGCTCGGCGGCTTTGGCATCGATGATCGTGGAACCGTTAATGGTGTTAGGACTGCCGACATCCGTCAGCACATCTGGCCGGGTGACGGTAAATAGCTCTTGATAGAAATCGTCGCGGATTTCTCCCGTTACGTTGCTGGAGTTTAGAACCGTCCCGCCGTTGGTAGCTGCATCCCCATAGACATGCGCGCTTCCGGCTGAAATGAGCGTCCCGTTGGTTGCGATGTTTCCCTTCTTCTGGCGTTTCGCCACATCGTAAAACTTGTTAGTCGATTTGGTCGTATCCCGGGAATCATAACTATCGATGACAATGTTATGATTGTTCATGTCGATGGTTTTCACTCCGAAGAGCGCGAGCCGGAAAGTTCCGACAGGCTTGACGATCGCTTCGATCAGCCGCGTGGCTTGAGGCTGCACGCGCTCTCCCGTCCGCCGGTCCGTGATCAGGTCAAACTTTCTCAACCGAAGATCGATCTTATCCCCAGCAGCGACAGCGCCACCGGGAACATTCGCGACTCCAAGCGAACGAACCCGAAACCACTGCTCGCCAGTTGCGTCCACCAGGAACTCCGGCGCCTCCACCGAGATCTTGGCGTAGGAACGCTGGCCGCCCTCGCCTTCTCGCAGGAGCACCTTTGAAGTGTAGTACATCCCCGTTCCGGTGCTTCCGCCTCCGCCTGTTTCCTCCGGCGTCCCGGACCAATCCGCCCACGCATTTTCCGGGTCATACAGCTCCTTCCGCATCTCGTTCACCGCGAGATCGATTCCACCTTCTGCCGCCAGCAACGCTTCCTGCCAGGTGGCAGTTTGATGCACCTGCCGATACCGATTTTGCAGGATATTGAAGGTCACCGCGCCACCGGCCATCAACACGCCCATAAAAACCAGCGAGATGACGAGTGTGGAACCCGAATGACTAGAGGAATGACGCATAGGTTCAGGTTTGACGTTTATTGCGGAGCAGAGTCGTGATGAAAGTAGCGGTTCCGCTTCTGACGCTCCCTTGCTTGCTTTGGGAAAACTGGAACTTCGGAACAAATGTCACCGACACTTGGATGCTTTGCCCCAGATCCTGGAAAGTTAGTTCGAAGTCTGACACATCCTCCGCCAGCGCGGTGAGGGCTCCGCTTTCGTTCCGATAGATTGTGGAACCTTGTTTGTAATAGGTAATCGTCTTCGAACTCGTCCCATAGACTGCGAGGCTGTTCTTGATTTCAGGATCCCGCGGTTCTCCCAAGCTGTCGTAATAGTCTGGAATCGTCAGAGTCAGCTGGCCGAAGTTGGTTGAAACTGTCAGTGCTCGACGCAGATCCAGACCCATATAGTCCAGCAAACGCATCTGCTCAGCTTGAGCCAGGATATGGTGCCTGCTCGCCATGAAGCTCTTCTGCAGAACCAACGATCCGGTGATCAAACCGGCACAAAGCAAGCTGGACAGAGTCGCAGCCACCATCAACTCAGCGAGCGTCCACCCGCGAATCCCTTTCTTTGTCCGGTCAGCCTGGTTCATTTAGTTGGAGCCAGATTTGCCGCCGACATTTCCCCGGCTGTTTTTCTTCGGGGTCGGTGTGGGAGTGGGCGTCGGCGTAATGGCTGGTGTCGGCGTGGGAGTCGCGCCGGGATTGCTTCCACCGGAAGGCGTGGGAGTAGGAGTGGCAGCGGCTGGAGTAGAAGAAGTGGGAGCTCCGGCGGCTGCGCCAAATGCGGGGAGATTCATCCGACTGATGCCGCCGT
>DASVRR010000118.1:0-2576 GCA_036388515.1 Chthoniobacteraceae bacterium
CGCGGTTTTGCTTCTGCGAACGTCCGAGCCGCCGGAATGAAAAGGAACGCGCTTGCCGCCAGAATCACCGCGGCTCGTGGGGAGAAAAGATGGCGACGCATAGTAAGGGAACGCAGACCCAGGTCGAAGCATTCGATTCAGCCCGGAAGAGAACCACGAACGCCGCTGAGTGAATCCTCAAAGTGGACCGCCGGGAAGAACGATCCTTCCGGATGACAAACGCCGGTGCTTCGGATACGAACACGCCCTTCCCAATTGTTCCCCAATGTTTCGTCCGCTTGTTTTCGCCTGCAGCATGGCTGCGCTGATCATCCCCACGGCCGCGAGCGGCGCGGAAGCAAGGCGCGAGGGGAAAGCTTCCCAGCAAAAGGAAAACGCGCTGGTGGATCTTCGGGAAGCTTGCCCGGAAGTCGTGATCGATCTGCGCTATGCGACTGAGCGGAATCTCACCGGGAAACCGATCTATCCTCGCGGCGCGCGCGCTTTGCTCCGGAAGAGCGTCGCCCAGCGGCTGAACCACGCGCAGCGGGCACTGCAGGAAAAGGGTTTCGGGCTCAAGGTGTGGGACGCGTACCGGCCGCCGTGGGTGCAGCAGGTGCTCTGGAATGCGGTGAAAAATCCGGCTTATGTGGTGGAGCCGAGTCACACCGGTTCCTTGCATAGCTGGGGCACGGCGGTGGACGTGACGCTGGTGGATTTCGGCGGACGCGAAGTGCGGATGCCCACGGATTACGACGCTTTTACTCCGGATGCCCGCTACGACTATAAGGGCAAGGATCCGGCGATCGCCTACCATGTCCGCACACTGAAAAAAGCGATGGCCGATGCGGGCTTCCGGCACATTCGGGATGAATGGTGGCACTACAGCGCGTCGGATCCGGAGAGTTCCGGACCCATCGACGTGCGGCTCGATCTTCCCGGCGCGGATCAACCGAAAGCCGAGGCGCTCGCAGCAGCGGGAGCAAAGGCGACGCCCGCCGAACGGAAAGCCAGCGAGCCCAGCCGTGCGCGGGTCGCTTTCGCGGAAAAGGAAACTCCGCCGGTGCTCGCGCGTCCGGAAAAACCTCGAAGAACGCGAACTGCGTTTCCACTGCGCCCCGGAGAAACTCCATGAAAATCATCCGCTACCAAACTGCCACCGGGAACATCGCCTTTGCCGAGCAACATCCGGACGGCACGGCGACCGAACTGGTCGGCGAGCTTTTCGGAGGTTTCGCCGCCACCGATCGCCCGGCCACGATCGCGAAGCTGCTCGCTCCGCTGGATCCGCGCGCGCTGCTTTGTGTCGGGCTGAACTACCGGCAGCACGCGGCGGAGACGAACGCGGAGCTGCCGAAGTATCCGGTGCTCTTTTTTAAGAATCCCGGCTCGGTGCAGAATCCGGGCGATCCGATCGTCATTCCGCGCTGGCTCCGGAGTGAAAAGGTGGACTTCGAGTGTGAGCTCGCCGTCGTCATCGGGAAACCGTGCCGCAACGTGCTCCGGAAAGAAGCGCTGGAATATGTCCTCGGCTACACTTGCGGCAATGACGTGAGCGCGCGCGATTGGCAGAAGGAAGGCGGTGGAACGCAGTGGGGCCGCGGGAAGTCGTTCGATACTTTTGCGCCGCTCGGTCCGTGCCTCGTCACTCCGGATGAATTGCCGAATCCGGGAGCGCTGCGCATCCGGACGATGGTCAGCGGGGAAACCTTACAGGATTGCACCACCTCGGACATGGTCTTCGACGTGCCGACGCTGATCGAGTTTCTCAGCGGAAGCACCACGCTGCTTCCCGGGACGGTGATCCTGACCGGCACGCCGCACGGAGTCGGCATGGCGCGCCAACCGCCGCGGTTCCTCAAAGCTGGGGAAACCGTGACCGTGGAGATCGAAGGCATCGGCGCACTGACCAATCCGGTGACCGAAGAACAGGTCACGAGCGGCGCTCCGTGGCACCTGTAAAGCGTGATTGCCGCCAGGGAAAAATGATGGATCATTGGCGGAGCATTCCGCCGGGCCGGCGGTAGCTTCCGTCAGCCGTCCGACGTTTTCTTCCACACACCCAAACCTCTGCCATGGATATCCTGCAAACTCTCGGCATCGCGCTCGGCCTGGCTTCGCTCGCTGGGCTGAATCTTTACCTCACGGTTTTCGTCACCGGGCTGGCGATTCAGCAGCAATGGATCACCTTGAGCCAAAGCTATCCGGAACTCGCGATCCTCGCGCATCCGGTGATCATCGGGGTTTCCGGAACGCTCTATTTCCTCCAGTTCTTTGCGGATAAAGTGCCGTGGGTGGATTCGCTGTGGGACACGATTCACACCGTCATCCGGCCGATTGGCGGAGCCTTCCTCACGATCCGCGTCCTCGGCACGCCGGACCCGGTTTTCGACGTGATCATCGGTCTGCTGGGTGGGAGCGTTTCGCTCATGGTGCACGGGGTGAAAGCGGGGACTCGGCTGGTGGCAAATCATTCCCCAGAACCGTTCTCGAACATCGCGCTGAGCGTGACGGAAGATGTGGTGGTGCTGGGCGGCCTCGCGCTCATCCAGCATGATCCGGTGCTGGCGCTGGTGGTGTTCGGAATCGCCCTCCTC
>DASVRR010000119.1:0-4686 GCA_036388515.1 Chthoniobacteraceae bacterium
CCCTGTAACTGGCTCAGGGGCTCTCATCCTAGCTCCTTCCGGAAATAGCCTACTGTCGTTTGGAGGAAACAACGGAACGTTCTCAGGATCAATCACAGTTACAGCACCAGTTACTGGAACTGTCAGAATCACGAACGTAAATGCGGGCAGCGCTCTAGCGACTTTCACGTTAAATACTGCGGTTACTTCAAACCAGAGCGGGACGATCGCTTTTGGTTCTCTATCTGGTAACGGCAACCTCTCAGGGAGTAGCAACACGACGACATACTCGATCGGCGCTCTGAACACCAGCACCAGCTACGGTGGGGTGATCGCAAACGCGTCAATCACTAAGACCGGCAGCGGAGCGCTGACGTTAACCGGGGCGAGTACTTATTCAGGTAACACCACGATCGATGGCGGCAGCTTGGTGGTTTCCACCGCGACCGCCACGCTCGGGACGAGTGCGGTTAGCGTCTTGAGCACCGCGATTAATCTCACGATTCAAACGGGCGTAACGAATGCCTTGGGAAATTCTTCGGTGCTGAGTCTGGCCGGCGGCGGCACGGCCGGTGCGGCTGACTTCGGCTTCGCAAACCTTGGTGCCGGGGTGAACGAAACCGTGGGTGGCTTGATCCTTGGCGGCAATCAAGTCGCTCTTGGAACGTATGGAAGCACTGATAGCCCGGCCGAGTTCAAATTAAACGAATTCTTTTCCGGAACTGGGATCATCACCGTGGTGCCTGAGCCGGGGGCTGTGGTGATGCTTCTCAGCGGGCTTGGAATGCTCGGATTGATGCGCCGTCGTTCCCGGGCTTAACCGGCGGTCGAGCGGCCCATCGCGCGACTCCTTCGCAAGGGCGGTGCCTCGGCGCCGCCCTTTCTGTTTGTCGGAGGCGCCACCAAACCCCTTTTTTGCTCCAGACCTACAGGTTGAGTCTCGGAGCGGCGAGGCCGTATTCTCAGCTCCATCGTTGGGAGAAAAGTCGTGCCTACTCCCGCCGCGGGTCGCGCGTCATCAGATTGTTGAGCACGGCTGCGGCGGAGGAGTGGCCGTCGAGCAGGGCGCGGACTTGAGTGATGATCGGCACTTCGAGGCCGAGTCGGAAAGCACACTCGTGGGCGCTGTAGGTGGTGGGGATGCCTTCGGCGACCATGTTCATGGAGGAGACGATGGCGGCTAGGGTTTCGCCGCGGCCGAGGCGCTCGCCGACGGAGCGGTTGCGGCTGTGCTGGCTGAAGCAGGTGACCATCAGGTCGCCGATGCCGCTGAGCCCCTGGAATGTCTCTGGCCGGCCGCCCAGAGCTACCCCAAGCCGCACCAGTTCTGCCAGGGAGCGAGTTACGAGTGCGGCTTTGGAGTTGTCGCCGAGTCCGAGGCCGTCGCTGACACCAGCGGCGATGGCAAAGATGTTTTTCAGTGCGCCGCCGAGTTCGATGCCAGCCACATCTTCACTGGTGTAAGTCCGAAAATGGGGAGCCGAGAAGGCCTGTTGAAGTCGTTGCCCGAGAACTCCGTCGGCGCACCCGAGCACGACCGCGGTGGGCCGCTTGCGGGCCACTTCCTCCGCATGACTTGGGCCGGAAAGTACGGCCACCGGATTGCGGGGGAAGCATTCCGCAAGGATCTGGCTCATCCGTAAACCGCTTCCTCGTTCGACTCCCTTGGTGCAGGAAAGCAGGACGGCATCTTCCGCGAGAGCCGTCGTGGAGAGCCGCGCGGAGACTTCCCTCATCGCCTTGGAAGGCGTGACCAGCAGGACCAGATGGCAGCTCGCTAATGCCTCCAGATCCGAGGTGAACTCGAGCGACTCAGGCAAACGGACGCCTGGAAGATAGGCGGCGTTTTCACGCGTCTGCGCGAGGCGCGCGATCTGATTCTCGTCGTGACCCCAAACTGTCACGCGGTGTCCATTCCCTTGGAGCAAGACAGCGAGCGCGGTGCCCCAACTTCCCGCGCCGATCACTCCCACATGCTGGAAAGTCATCAAAGCTCCTGGTTCGGACTGGGAGTCGAAGTCGTTTCAGGCGCCGGATTCTCTGCCGCTTTGGCGGAGCCAAAACGCAGCTCCGTTCCAGCCACCAGCCGCGCGATATTCGCACGGTGCCGTCGCAGCACCAGCAGCGCCGCGGCGACGGCGAAGTAGAAGTGCGCCCAGCTATCCACGGCGCCCCAGAAGTTCCGCGGCCAGAGCACCATGAGTCCGATCACCACCAGAGGAAGAGACGCCGCAGCGATGAGTGACGCGAGAGACACGTAGCGGGAGGTTTTGAAAACCAGCCCCCAAATGCCGAAAATGATCAGGCTCGCGAGCGGCATCATCCCGATGATCACGCCGAGGGAAGTCGCGACGCCCTTACCTCCCTTGAAGCGCAACCAAACCGGGAAATTGTGCCCGAGGATGCAGCCCATCGCCGCCGCAATGCCGGCGAAGCCCGAGTCAAAATAGTCGATCCGCTCGTGGCCATGCGGCAGCGGCACGTGGATCGCCCAATGCCGTGCAATCCACATTGCCAGCACCACCGCGAGCCAGCCCTTGAAAGCGTCGGCGAAAAACGTGATCACCCCGAACTTCTTCCCCATGATTCTCCAGACGTTCGTCGCGCCGATGTTGCCGCTGCCGTGCGCTCGAAGATTCACGCCTTGCGAGCGCGCGACGAGCAGACCAAAAGGGATCGAACCCAGCAAATAGGCGAGAATCACCACAGTGGCGACGAGGAGCACAGTCATGGCGCGCGGGATCGTTTTGCCGCGAGCACCGCCTCGATCTTCCCCAGCGGGAGGCAGTTCACCACGTCATTCCGCGTCAGCCAGCCCTTGCGCGCCGCGCCGACGCCAAACCAAAGATACTGCAGCTGCGACGTGTGATGCGCGTCGGGATTGATCGCGCACTTCACGCCTTTCTCCCGAGCCAACGGCCACCAGCGCCAATCCATATCGAGACGCCGTGGGCTGGCGTTGAGCTCGATGATCGTCCCGGTCGCCGCCGCCGCTTCGATCACCGCCGGCACATCGACCGGGTAGCTTTCGCGGGAAAGCAGCAGCCGGCCGGTCAGATGACCGAGCATCGTGATGTGCGGGTTTTCGATGGCCCGGATGATCCGCCGCGTCATCTCGGCTTCCGGCAAATTGAAGACCGCGTGAATCGACGCGACGGCGTAGTCGAGCTGCGCGAGGATTTCATCCGGAAAGTCGAGGCTGCCATCACGGAGGATGTCGCACTCGGTGCCGGCGAAGAGCTTGAATTCCTGCCCGAAAGTTCGGTTCAGTTCGCGGATCTCCGTGGCCTGCGCCAGGAGCTGTTTCTCGTCGATCCCGTGCGCCTGGAAGGAGGACTTCGAGTGATCCGCGATGCCGAGATATTGCAGGCCGAGTTCCTGCGCCCCTTCCGCCATCTCCGCGAGGCTGCAGCGGCCGTCGCTGGCGAGCGTGTGGTTGTGAAAAGTGCCGCGCAGATTTTCCAGTTCTACGAGATCGGGCAGGGTGTGTTGCTCCGCGGCGGCAAATTCCCCGCGATCTTCGCGCAGCTCCGGCTCCACGTAATCGAGGTCGAGCGCGCGGTAGAGTTCGCGCTCCTCGCGGATCGCCGGAATCGGCTGCGCCTCGATCTTTGGTTTGCGTCGCGTCGCCGGCTTCTTTCCTTCCGGAAGAGGCGCGGCTTCGACCGCGAGTTCGGCGGGCGGGAGCGCTTCGAGCCGATATTCGTTCAGCGTCCAGCCGCGCGCCAGAGCTCGCTGGCGCATGACGATGTTGTGTTCCTTCGATCCGGTGAAATAGCTCAGCGCAAACGGATATTCCCCATTTTTCACCACGCGCAGATCGGCCTGAATGCCCACCTTCAGGCGCACGCTGGACTTGGTCGCGCCTTGCACCATGAGGCTGTCGACGAGTTCGTGTTCGACAAAGAACCGCGACACTTCTGCCGGCGCGCTGGTCGCCACGATGAAGTCGAGATCGCCGAGCACCTCCTTGCGCCGCCGGTAGCTGCCCGCCACGCTCACCTGGATTACCTCCGGATGCTCGCGAAGATCGGAGAGCAGTTGCTCCGCATAGGGCGCGATCTCGCCGAACCGAAACCGGCCGGCGTGTTTGCTCCGCGACTCGATCGCCGCGCGCAGATTCTCCGCGGTTTTCTTCCCCATCCCTGCGAGCGCCGCGACCCGGCCGTCCTTCAAGGCAACATCGAGTTCTGCGATGGATGTCACTCCGAGCTGATCCCACATCAGCTTGATCTTCTTCGGGCCGAGGCCTTGCAGCTCGAACAGCTCGAACAAAGTCTCCGGAAACTCCTGTTTCAGTTCGTTGAAGTAACGCAGCTCGCCGGTGGTCGCGAGCTCCGTCACCTTATCCGCGATCGCTTTCCCGACGCCCGGGATTTCGCTCAGCCGGCCTTCTTCCGCCATCTGCTGGAGATTGCCCGAATACGTCTCCAGCGCGCGCGCCGCGTTCGTGTAAGCGCGCACTTTGAAGACCAGCTCGCCCTTGATCTCCAGCAGTTGCGCGATGGATTCGAGAACGTCGGCGATCTGTTCTTTATTAAGCTGGGCCATGCGCGGAGCGCGAATCTACGGTCCGCTCCGCTCTGGTGTCACGCGGTTTGAAAATGAGCCGGAGCATGGATTTGCAGTCCGTGCGGCCAACGGTCGTCCCGACCACAGCTCCATGAACTCCGGCGGGGACCCGGACGTCCCCACGGATAGAAATCC
>DASVRR010000120.1:0-22658 GCA_036388515.1 Chthoniobacteraceae bacterium
GAGAAAGAAGAGGCGGCGCGCAAGAGCTTTAACGACACGACGGCGGCGATGGTGGTGCTCGCGGAGTTCGATCGATTGACCGCTCTGACTCCGGAACAATTTGCCCGGCTGGAGCTGGCCTTGGGGAAGGTGATGACGGATTTCGGCCCGGAGATCACCAGCGCCTTTTCATCTTCCAGCACGACGCCTTGGTACCTGCAATATTACCGCCTGCTGCCCATCGTGGGCGTGCCGGAACCGGAGCTGAAAGCCATGCTTTCCAAGGAGCAAATGGAACGCTGGACGAGCAGCAGCGAGTATTCAAACAGCAGCGGGCTTTGGACGAATATCCAGGAGACTCAGGTGGAGCGGTTGAAGATCAAGAAATGAAAACGGCGCTGCTGCGACTCGGGTTTTATGGCGGTTTGGGCGTCATGCTGGCGTTCTGTTTTCCGGCGGCATCTCTCCACGCGCAGGACCCGAGTTTGCGCTTCGGCGGGCAGATTCCTCCGGAAGTGGATACGGTCTATGAGCGGGGACTGACCTGGCTGGCGGCGGCGCAAACCGCGGAAGGCAAATGGCAGGGAAGCAACTCGGGAGCAGGCGTGGACGGGATTTGCCTGATGAGCTTTCTGGCGAGCGGGGAAGATCCCAACTACGGGAAATACGCCGCGGTGGTGCGCCGCGCGGTCCGGGCGCTGGTCCAGCAACAGGACGGAAACACCGGTTATCTCCCGAACAGCATGTACCATCACGGTTTCGCCATGCTCGCCCTCGCGGAAGCCTACGGCGTGGTGGATGAAACGCTGCTCTGGGAAGGAGCGAAACCGGTGCGCAGTCTGGCCAGCGCGCTGGATCTGGCGGTTCGCTGCGCGGCGACTTCGCAAAAGAAAAACCGCTTTGGTGCCTGGCGTTATTCTCCCGATTCGACGGATGCGGATACTTCCGTCACCGGCGCGGTTTTGATGGGTCTGATGGCCGCGCGGAATGCCGGGCTGGAGGTTTCCGACGAGACGATCAATGCCGCGATGGACTATATGCGCCGGAGCACCGGTAAGGATGGTTCGGTGGCGTATTCCGGAGGACTCGGCGGAATAGGCGGCTCGATGAATCTCACCGCCGTGGCAGCTCTGGTCGGAGCGATTTCCAAGTCCAAGGAAAGCGAACAATATCAGGCGAGCCTCAAGCGGCTGACCGAAAATCTGGAAGGCGGTGATTCCAGCGGCGGCGGACATTATGCGGAATATCTGCGCTACTACATGGCGCAGGCTTTGTTCCAGGGCGACTACGCGGCCTGGCAGAAATGGAATGCAGGCAAAGCGCGCGAGCTGCAGGAGATGCAGCGCGAAGACGGCTCGATCAATGGCGATCCGTACGCCACCGGGATGACGCTCCTCGCGCTCGCTTTGAACTATCGTTTCCTCCCCATCTACGAACGATGAAAGCGTGCGCGGCAGTTCTGCTTTGGTCCGCAATCACGGCGCTCGGAGTGGAAGTCGCGCCCGCGCCGGCCGCTGCGCCGATGAGCCTGCGCTGGCTGAATGGGGAGACGCTGAGTGGAGATTGGCTGGAAGCTTCCCCGAACGAACTGACCTGGAAGTCGCCGCTGTTTGAAGAACCGCTGGTGCTCCGCTGGGATGTGCTGCGGCGCATCGATTGCGTCGTTCCCGCGGGGAAGAACGCGGATGCTTTCAGTGTGATCCTCCGCGACGGGAGTCATCTCTACGGAGAGCTGCAGTCGCTGAATGAGGAAATCATTTTCCTCCGGAGCAGCCGGCACGGCGAGGTGGCGTTGAAGCGCGCCGAGGTGGCCAGCCTGCGGCGTTTGCGCGGAGAGAATCTGGTGGCCGCTGGACCAAACGGCGAGGTCGGCTGGGATCTGCTGGCGAACCGGAAGACGGCAGGCGCATCGCCCGGCGCTCGTTCACTCGAGGAGCGGATGCGAATTCTGCAGGTAGCTCGAGTTGGACCCGCAAGCTCGGCGACAAGCGCGACCGCGATCAAAACGGGCCTGGCTGGAGCGTTGGAGCTGCCGTATTCGGGTGGCGGTGCTTTCCTGGATCTTGCGCTTCCGGAGCTGGTGGACGCGGAGTTCCGGGTGAAATCTTCCGCCCGCCCGAGCTTCAATCTTTCGCTGGAAGCCGGAGCAAAACAGCGGCTGCGGATCGAAACCTGGGATCGCGAGCTGGTGCTGGTTTGTGGGGAAAACTTCAAAGCGATTCGCCTCCTCGGGGAGGACGAACGCGAGGTGGCGCTGCGGATTTGCTGGGATCGCAAAGCACGCCGATGCGCGGTCTTCACTCCAGCGGGCGAGCTGCTCACCGACTGGAACCTTCCGGAAGACATCGGGATCAGCGGCGCCAGCGTGGTGCTGCTGAACAAAGGGCGCGACCTTTCGCTGGAGTTTTTGCGCGTGCGGAAATGGAACGGAAAACCGCCCGCGAGCATCGACTTAAAGAAGCCGCGGATCGAGCTCACGGACGGCCGCATTCTGCAAGGAACGATCACCGGGATTGCCACGGAAAGCTTGAAGTTTCAGGGAAGCAATGCGGAGCCGGAGATGAGTTTTCCTCTGGAAGAAGTCGAAGCGCTGGTCCTCGGCGATGGCGGGAACGACGGTGCGTCTGGGAAGACTTTGTCGGACGTGGAAGCGTTCTTCTTTGCGAATCCACGTTCCGGCGGCAAGGGCGCGCGCACCACGCTTTCGTATGCGGACGGAACGCTCCTTTTCGGCCAGCTCGAATCGCTGAAAGAGGGCCGCATTTCACTCGCGACCAGTTTCACTGCGGAACCGCTCACCGCCTCGATCGAGGGCTTGCGCCAATGCCTGAACGGAGCGGCTTCCCCGGACGGACTGACGCCGCTTCTTCCGCTTGCTGATCTCGACCAAATGGTCGTCCAGGGGAAAACCTTCCGCGGCCGGGTAGTGAATACAGGCAACGCCGCTCCGCAGTGGCTTGCCGTGGGGGCCGTGCGGCCCGTGGCGCCATCGCTTTCCGTCAACAGCGAGATCACGCAGACACCTTCCTCCGCAGGAGAAGTCGAACCGACGGCGGTGCTGATCTATTTGAACTCGGGGGACGTGCTCTCGGGAAAATTGCGCAGCCTTGACCGGACGATGCTGGAAGTGGAATCCGAGTTGTTTGAGACCCGGAAGCTTCCGGTGAGCGAGGTGAACGCGCTGCAGTTTGGATTTGCGGGACAAGTCAGCTTGAAGGGATTCGCGGGAGAAGGATGGCGAACGCTGAAAGGTGACGGCAAGGCCGTGATCCGGGAGGCGGACTCGCTCACGATGCAGCCGGGGACGAGCGTGGGGCATGCGTCCGCGATGCAGAGCACGGAGTTCCAGTTTACGATGTTAAACCGAAGCTCCCCGACGGTCCGTTTGCGGCTGTTTTGCAATGGCCTGGAAGAAGCGACCGGTCTCGCCCTGCTGGTGGCGAATTGGGGAAGCCGGGTTTACTTCGGCTTGGAGGCCACGCCGGGTCAGTTTGAAACTCAGAACCAGGTGGCGATTCCTTCCGGAAAGCCGCTGAAAGTTCGGCTCGCAATTTTAGAGAAGGAAATCGAGCTATTCCTGAACGATGTCTCGGTCGGAAGGTTCCCGATCGCCGCCTCGAAACGCGGCGGAACCGGGTTGATTTTGGAGCCGTCCAGTTTGTGGGGAAACACGGTTTATCCGATCACGCTGACGGAGTTTTCATCCCGTTACCTTCCCGGAGCGGTGGCGCTTCCGGAGGTCACCACGGAAACGAGAACGCAGGCGCTGACGATTCCTCGTTTTCGGAAGAACGACCTGCCGCGCCACGCCTTGCTCGCCGCCAACGGCGATGTCCTCCGCGGTGAGATCGAGGCGGCGACGGCGACGCATTTTGGGTTTCGCTCCGGATTGGAAAATCTGCAGGTGCCCCGGGAGCGGGTGAAGGCCGTCATTTGGCTGAAGAAACCAGCGGCTGGTTCCGCGATCGCCGCGCCTCCTTCGCCCGAGGTCACGCGTCTGCAGCAGAAGATCAAGCAACGAATGCGATATAGCGCGGCGACGCTCAGCACCTTGACGACTTTGCTCGAACGGGAGGTTTCCGGGTTGAAGTTCAAACTTCCCGAGGTTCCGGACACTCGCCGGTTTCCGATGCAGTTCGTCGGCCAATCGGTCGCGGACGCGTTGGATCAAATCGGGAAGTTATTCGGCCTGGAGTATCGGGTCGAAGGTGGAACCACCGTGATCTTCGCCCCGTCGAGCTTTGCTGCGACGGAGCTGGTCCAGAAGTTTTACTGGATGAAAAGCGAAGCCATTCCCGCGGATCGTCCGGTGCAAACGCTTCTGGAGGAAAAGGGGATCTCGTTTGCCAAAGGAGCCAGCGCCACGTGGCAACCGGAGAGCCGCCACTTGATGATGAGCAACACTCCGGAGAATCACCGCAAACTGGCCGGGCTAATCGACTCCGACTTCGGCGGAAGCCTCGGTTCCCCAACGCATTGGCTGCAGCTGACCAATGGCGCGCGGCTGAGCATTCTCGCGGAGAAATTTGACCGGGATGCGGTGCACGGGCGGAATCCGGTGTATGGCCGCTGCAAGGTGCCGGTCGCGATGATCCACACCATCCGAACCGCGCCACCGGCGGCGACGGCGGCGATCCGTGCGGTTAAAGATTGGCAGCTCACTTTCGCGCCGGAGCCGGTCTTGCCGGAGACGGGTGGGGAAAGTTCCCCATTGTTGGGAAAAGCAGCCGCGAGCTTCAAGCTGCCGCTGCTGGCCGGCGGAGAGTTCGAGCTGGGGAAAGAAAAAGGCAAGGTCGTGGTGCTCGAGTTTTGGGCGACCTGGTGCGGGCCTTGCATCAAGGCAGTGCCCGCGCTGACCGAGGCGCTGGCGGCTTTTCCGGACGAACGGGTGAAGCTGATCGGCGTCAACCAAAGCGAGCCTGGGGAACAGGTGAAGCGCTTCATCGAAACGCGCGGCTGGAAACTCACCGTGGCCATGGACGCGGGGCAGAACGTGGCGAAACAGTTCGGCGTGGATGGCATTCCTCACACGGTGATTGTCGGGCCGGATGGGAAAGTGGCCTGGGTGAAATCGGGTGCGAGTTCCGACACTGCAGCGGAGGTGGTGAAAGCGGTGCAGGAGCTGCTCGCGCCGGCTCCGGCTGTGCAGTAAGCGCGAGGAAAGTTGAGCGGGAAAAGCGCGTGGTCGCGCGATTGCTTTCGGGCAGAGGCCGGGCAGACTGCGCCGCATGTCTCCACCGCCGACCGGGACGATTACCTTTCTCTTCAGCGACATCGAAGGCAGCTCCCAAAAGTGGGAGCAGCAACCCGAAGCCATGCGCCTCGCGCTCGCCGGACATGACGCGCTTTTGCGCCAAACGTTTGAAGCTCACGGCGGCTATGTCTTCAAGACGATTGGCGATGCCTTCTGCGTGGCCTTCGACACGGCGCAAGCGGGGCTGACCGCGGCGCTGGAAGCACAACGCGCCCTCCGCACCGCGCGGTGGGATGGCATCGGCGAGCTGAAGGTCCGCATGGCTTTGCACACGGGCGCGGCTGAGCACCGGGATAGCGACTACTTCGGCCAGTCGCTGAATCGGGTGAGCCGCATTCTGTCGTCGGCTCACGGCGGCCAGGTGCTGCTTTCACTCCCGACGGAGGAATTGGTGCGCGATCTCCTGCCGACCGGCGTCCAGCTCCGTCATCTCGGGGAGCATCGGCTGCGCGATCTCGCCCGGCCGGAGCAGCTTTTCCAGCTGATGAGCAAGGATCTGCCGTCGCAGTTTCCCGCGCTCCGTTCGCTGGAAAGCGTGCCGAACAATCTGCCGGTGCAACTCACCAGTTTCATCGGGCGCGAGAGCGAAATGACGGAGGTAAAGCGGCTGCTCGCCAGCGCGCGTCTGCTCACGCTCACCGGCATGGGCGGCACCGGGAAGACACGACTTTCGCTGCAGGTGGCCGCCGATTTGTTCGATCGTTTCGCGGACGGCATTTGGTTTGTGGAATTTGCGACCGTGAGTGACGGCGCGCTCGTGCTGGAGGCGGTCGCGGCTGCTCTGGAGATCCGGCAGGAAGCGGATCGGCCGCTCGCCGCCACGCTGGGGAGTTTCCTCCGCACCAAGCAACTCCTGCTCATCCTGGATAACTGTGAACACGTGATCGCCGCGTGCGCCCGGCTGGCGGAAACTTTGCTCCGGAGCTGCCCGCAACTCCGGATCCTCGCCAGCAGCCGCGAGCCGCTCGGGATCGCCGGCGAAACCGCGTGGCCGGTGCCGCCGCTCTCGCTTCCGGATCATTGGCGCGAGCTCGTCGCAGGAGCGGACGCAATCGAACGCCTGAGCCAGTACGAAGCCGTCCGCCTGTTCATCGATCGCGCCACGGTCGCGCGGCCGGCGTTTCAGCTGAGCAACGAAAACGTGCACCTCGTAGCGCAAATCTGCTGGCGGCTCGACGGCATCGCGCTGGCCATTGAACTCGCGGCCGCGCGCATCCGCGTGCTCACCTTGCAGCAAATCGTTGAGCGGCTGGACGATCGATTTCACCTGCTCACGACCGGCAGCCGCACCGCGGTGCCGCGTCAGCAGACGCTCCGGGCCTTGATCGACTGGAGCCACGACCTGCTCACCGAACCAGAGCGGCAACTCTTCCGGCGGCTGTCGGTGTTCGCACGCGGCCGGACGCTGGAAGGTATCGAAGCGGTTTGTTCCGGCTCGGGGCTGGAGCCTTGGGAGATCGTGGATCTGCTCTCCCAGCTGGTGGATAAATCGCTGATCAATGTGGAGAAAACGCCGGAACTCGGGGCGCGGTATTTCATGCTGGAATCCATCTGGGATTACGCGCACGAAAAGCTCACGGAAGCCGGTGAAGCCGCGCTCTTTCGGGAGCGTCACCTCGATTATTTCCTCCGGATGGTCGAAGAGCTGGAGCCGAAGATTCAGGGCAGTGAGCAGGTCGCCTGGCTGGGTCGGCTCGAGCAAGAAGAGATCAACCTGCGCTTTGCCGTCGAGACTAGTGAAACGCTGCCCGGCCTGATCCCCAAAGGCTTGCGGCTGCTCACTGCCACGCAGCGTTTTGTGGAAGTGCGCGGCCTGTTCAAGGAAGTGCGCGAGGTTTTGGCCCGTCTTCTGCAACATCCCGACGCCGCTCCCCGCGACTTCGTGCGGGCGCGGGCGCTCGCCGCCGCGGGACGTCTGGCCTGGGTGGCGGATGATCTTCCTGCCTGCGAACAGGCTCAGCGGGAAGCGCTGGAAATCTTCCGCGAACTCGGCGACGCCCGCGGCGTGGCGGTAGCGCTGACGGACCTCGGATTCCTCGCCGTGGACCAGCAGGATTCTACTCGCGCGCGTGCACTTCTCGAGGAGGCAAATGCCATCGCCGAAACACTTCACGAGCCGCGCGTCACGGCCCAGGTCAGTCACGTCCGCGCGCAACTCGCTGCGGAAAAGGGAGACTTCGCCGGTGCGCTCGCGCTCGATCAGCAGGCACACGCGATTCACAAAAAGCTCGGCGATATTTGGCAGTCGATCATCGTCGCCTGGGGCGTGGGGATGAACGCGGCCGTGCTGGGCCACTTCGAGGTGGCTCGCGAGCATTTCTCCGAGTGTCTGCGGGACGGTCTGGAGCTGGGAAACCGCTGGAGTGTTTCTTATCCGCTGGAAGCGTTTGCCGCGTTGGCGGTTGCTGAACGTCACTACCGCCGCGCTGCGCTGCTTTACGGTGCGGCGGAAGCACAGCGGACTCGTGCGGCCTTGATTCCACAAGCCGCCGATCATGCCGCGCTCCGACCGATTTTGTCCGGAGCACCAGACTTCCACGGACCGATGCTCGATGCGGCCCGCCGGGAAGGCCGGACCTTAAGCTTCGACTCGGCGATTGCGCTCGCGCTGGATCCAACGCGCGAAGTGGAGACGTAGCCGCGCGCGGTGGGCGCCACGGTGCGGAAGAAAATTCCGCGGCCCGGAGATCGGACGCGCGAAATTGAGTCGCGATCTGGCGGCGCGAAATTACCGGCGGGGAAGAAAAGGTGGAGCTAAAGCGGAACTCGGAGCGCCGGCTCGCGACGCAGGATTTTCGCTCGCCGGGCGGCAACCTTGGCCGTGGGAGTGCGAGGATTCCAAACGCGGGGATTGGGCAGAATGGCGGCGAGCGTTGCGTGTTGTTCGCGAGTGAGATTTGCCGCTGAACGCCGGAAGTGATGCTGTGCGCCAGCTTCGACTCCATACACGCCGTCGCCGAGTTCGATGACGTTGCAGTAAAGTTCCAGGATGCGCCGCTTCGAGAGCAGGGCTTCCATCCAAAAGGTGTAATACGCTTCCAAACCCTTCCGGATCCAGGAACGGCCCTGCCACAGGAACAACGAGCGCGCGCATTGCATGCTGATCGTGGAAGCACCGCGCACCGGCTTCTTCTTCCGCGCGGCTTCCCGTTGCGCCACCTCGATTTCCTTCCAGTCAAAGCCATCGTGCGTGAAGAAGCGCTGGTCTTCCGAAGTGAGCACGCACCGGATGAACTCCCTCGGAATGCGGGAGTAGTCCAGCCAGGCGAAGTGCGTCTGCGGCACGGCGCGGTGTTCCAGCTTTGCCTCGACCTTCCGGAGCAACATCAGCGGAGTACCCGGCGGATCGATCCAGCGGACACAGCCGACTTGCGCGATCGGCAGAATCAGCAGCGCCAGGAGAGCGAGGGCGAGCCACCGAAGCCAGGAACGGCGTTTTCCCGAACTTGCCGCCGGAGCCTTGCGGCTCAAAGAACCCGAACCTGCGGAGGACGGATGGACACCGGCCGGATTCGCGGAATTTTCAGCCCGCTTTCCGGTTCTTCCGGATGAGCGGTGACGATCTCCGCCGTCATGATGTCGATGACGTTTGCCTCCTTTTCCTTCCGCGCGCGCTTGTCCCGGCCTTTCGCTGGAGCGGAGCGCGGCGGCTCTTCCCCGTGCTTGGTCGTCGCATGAGTGACTTGCAGATCCACGTCCTGCAAAAGCTTCTGGTGTTCCTCGATCAGTTCTTCGATTCGCAACCGAAGGCCATCGCGCTGCTGGACCGTGACGTCCCGCTCCCGACGCAGTCGCGTCATGTCGCGTTCGAATCGCTCGCTCATCTCTTCTTCCCGGCGCGCCAGAGCGGCGTGCTCCCGCGCAATTTCCGCAGCTTTTTGCTCGAAGATCCTCCGATCCGCGTCCAGCTGGATGAGCGCATCGTCGCGCTGCTTGACCACCGTCTTGAACTCGCGAGCGAAGACCGAGCTCTGCGCCTTGTGCGACTCTTTTGCTTCCTCGAGTTCGCCCACCAGAGCTTGTCGCGCCTTCTCCAGTTCGTCCCGTTCGGCGAGCATTTCCGCAAACTTGCTGTCCGAGGCGATGGTCATCCTGGCCATTTCCTGCGCGAGCACCGTACTCTCGTTTTCGTAGGTCTGGATTGTTCCGTTCAGCTCCGCGATCTTCTGTTCCGCAGCGGTCAGTGTGCGCTGCAGTTCTTCGCGCTCTTTGCTGAGGCCGGCGATCTCCTGGCTCAGCCGTTCGTTCAAGGCATCGAACTCACGCGACTTCTCCGCCGCCAGCTCTGCCAAAGCCGCTTCATGCTGGCGGGCCAGCGTCGCTCTCTCCGCGTCCGCCGCAACAATGCTCGCGGCTTTGTCCGCCAACGCTGCCGCGACGGTTGCATCTTTCTCCGTGATCAAGGCGGTCAGCTCGTGCGCCTGTTTCGCCTCCAGCGCGGCGAGTGCTTCCCGATGCGCCGCGCTGGCGCTCGTGGCGTCGTTCTTCTGCTGCTCGAGCGCAGCTTTTGTCTCCGCAAGCGTCGAGCTGAGCGCCGCGATCTGCTCCTCAGCCTTTCGCGAGAGTTCCGCTCGTTCCGCGTCCGCAGCGACCCGCGCCGCTTCTTTCTCCGCAGTGAATGTGGCGAGCGTTTGCTCGTGCTGCGCGTTCAGCTTTGCGATTGCTTCCTGCCGTTCCGCCAATGCCGCCGTCGCCGCTGCTTCTTGCTGCTGCAGCTTGTTCTTCGCCTCGGCCAGGGAAGCTTCCAGCTGCTGAATCTGCGCCGCTTGCGCGCTGCACGTTTGTTCCAGCTCCGTCAGCCGTGCCTCCAGTTCAGCTTTCGCTTTGGAAAGGTTCGCCAGTTCAGTCGCGGCTTTTCCGGAGGCAATGTCCTGCTGCTCGATCCGCGCAAGCTGTTGGCGCGAGGTTTGTTCCAGCTCCTGCAGCTTTGCTTCGAGTTCACCTTTCGCCTTCGAAAGCGTCCCCAGTTCGGCGGCGGCCTTTCCATGCGCCGCCTTGATCTCGGTGACTTCCGCGGCAAGCGCGTCTCTGATCGTGCGGACCGAATGAAACTCCTGATCGAGGGAAGCAAAGGCGGCACCATGATCCTGCTTGGCGCCTTGCAGCTCTCGCTCCAGCTCGGCGATTTGGCTGGTGCGCTGATCGCGCTCGGCAGCGAGCTTCGCCGATTTCTCCTCCAGTTCTGCTCGAGAAAGCGTCGCTGCCTTTCGCTCCGCGACTTGCTCGGCGAGCAACTTCGCCTGCTCATCCCGAGCCAGCTTCAGCTCCGCCTGCACTTTCGCCAGCTGCGACTTGATTCCTTCGCGCTCCTGTTTGGCCGCCGCTGTTTCCGCCTGCGATTCAGTCTTCAGGCTGCGCAATTGAGCGCTCAAATTTTCCTGATCCGCCTGCGCTTTGGTCAGACGTTCAGCCGCAGCTGAGACTTCGGCGGCAAGCCGATCGCGCTCGGCTTTCAGTTCTGCTGCGGATTTGCCGTGCGACTTCAGCTCCTCGGCCGCCGCGCGATCCTTTTCCAAGGCGGCGCGCTCCTTCTCCAGCTGAAGCTGCAGCTTTTTCTGCTCGTCCTTCGCCGCGTCGATCTCGCCGAGAAGTTTCTCGCCTTCCTTGAGCGCCGTATCGCGTTCCTCTGTGATCCGCCTGGAATCTTCCTCCGCGCGCCAAACCGCCGCTTCGTTCGCCGCCCGGACCGTTTCCAACTCTGCCGTCAATGCCGCCAGCGGTGCGGAATGATCCGCGGCCGGCGCCGCCGCCCGCGCCTGTAATTCCTGAGTGACTCGGTCGCGTTCCTGAGTCACCTGCGAGATTTTCTGCTGCAATCCGGCAAGTTGTTCCTGGAAACCGGCCGCGGCTTTGGTGAGTTCCGCTTTGTCCCGAGCCGAAGCCTTCTCGACTTCCGCAGCCTGGAGTTGCAGCTCATCGATCCGCTGCTGCGCCTGATCAGCCGCGGCGCCGGTCGTGCGGCTTGCTTCCGCCTGTTTTTCCGCTGCCGCAGCGCGTTCCGTTGCGGCATTCGCCCGCTCTTCCGCGATCTTCAGCAGCTCGGCGAGCTTCTCCCGCTCCGCCGCCGCCTTCTGCAGCTCGTCGGCCAGCTTTTGCTTTTCCGCCTCGGCGGCTTGCTTTGTCCGGCTGAGTTCTTCCCGAACCGCGGGATCTTCCGTGACTTCCGGTTTGCTGGCCAGTTGTGCGGCGAGCTGCTCTTTCTCCGCGGCGATCGCGTTGCGTTCTTGCAGAATCGCTTTGATTCGGCCGCGGTAAGATTCGATATCCGCCTCGAGCTGTGCCACCGCGCGCGTCTCCCAGCCAGCATCGACTTGAGCCGTGGCTTCGGAAGAGAGCGTCTCAAGTTTTGCCCGAGTCTCCGCGAGTTCCGCGGCGAGTTTTTCCCGGCCAGCCTGGACAGCTTCGATTTGTTCCTGAGCTTCTTTCAGCGCCCGGGCGGCTTCAGCTTCGCGCTTCCGGGCGGTATTCTCAAATTCCCGCCGCAGCGCCGCTTGCGCTTCTTCCACCTGCACCGCGGATTCCTGCTTGAGTCGATCCGAAGTCGTGAGCTGGCGCTCCAGCTTGATCTTCGCCTCACGTTCCCGATGCAATTCCTGCGCGGTGTCGCGTTGTCCGTTTTCCAGAATGGAAATCCGCCGTTGCAGTTCTTCCACCTGACGCTGCGGCGCGGCGCCCGCGGTCGCGGCGATGGCCGGATCGGTCGCCGGCACGCGGAGCGGACCTTTCCGCGTCAAGTCAGCCAGCTGGCTGGCGAGATGTGCCTTTTGCTGGGCCAGCGCATCGCGCTCTGCCGTCAATGCGGTGAGCCGTTCGTCCCCGCCGTGTCCCTGGCGCGCGAGCTCCTGCTTCATCGATTCCCGCTCGCGATCACGCGCCGCGAGTTCGCGCTGCAAGGTATCGCGCTCCTGCTGGAGTCGGGCCAAATTCTCGCTGCTCTTCCCGGCGACACTTTTCTCGAACTCCGCTTGCTCCACCTTGTCGGCGATTTCTTTGTTCGCCCGGGAAAGCTCGGCCTGGACGCGGTCGCGTTCTTCCGCAACCGCACGCCGCTCGAGCCCGAGCGTGGCGAGCTGACGCTCGTATTCGCCTTTCACCCGGGCCGCCTGCAGCCGCGCCGCATCGCGCGCCCGGATCAGTTCTTCCCGGCTGAGCTTCTCGTCATCGTCGCTGGAAGCAACCACCGGCTCCGGCTCACGCGCCACATTCGAAGGTGCGAGGGTCAGCTTTGGTTCCGGAGGAATCTGCGGCGGTGGAAGAGCGGTCGCGGGTTCAGGACCAGCCTTCCCCGCTGGAGCAGAAGCGGCGGACTCAGGAGCGGAGGCGGACTTTGCTGCTGGCGCCGCAGCCGGAACTGCGGGCTGGCCGGGGATAATGTTCCGCACGGCACGGCGACTTTTCAGTTTCTCCGCCAGCGACTCCGCGGCGGCGGAAGTCAGGCCGGTGCCGGGCGGCGTGCCCGCGACTTCCGCGAGCAGTTTCATCACTTTCTGCCAGGGGAAACGGATCTCCGCACTGTCGCTCGGGAGCACTTGCTCCCGGAAGATCGCCGGGATGCGTTTGTAGAGTTCCACCAGCGGCACCGTGGTTTGTCCCCGCGCAATTCGGTCGGCGAGTTCGCTGAGATTAAACTTCAGCACCGTATGCACGTCGTGCGGTCCGGGATGCAGCAATTGCTGGGGAATCCGATGCAGGAAGTCGCCCAGCTCCAGGATCATTTCGCCTTCATCCGCAGGACGTTTGGGCGGTTCCGGTGCGGCGGGCGCAGGAGCAACGATCGCTCCGACGGGCGTCGTCTTTTCCTTCCGCGGAGGCAGCTTGAACTCCGGATTGTAACCTGCAGCCACGGTCGCCGCGGCGATCTGCATCGTTGCTTCCGAGGAGCGCGACGCCGCAGTTTGAGGCTTCGCCGGGACGGAGGCGGGAGCGTTGGGCAGGGGAATCGCCTCGGGCGTGGGCGGGTCGTCCGCCTTGCGTTTGAAACGATCGAGAAATGACATGGAGCCGTGTGGTTCGGTGGGGTCTAAGCAGCTTCCAGTCCGAAGCTGAGGGTTTCTTAGCCGCTCTGCCTCATTTTGTCTTCAACGATTCTGGAGCAGCAGCCGGTTTTTCTCCGGCGTCATCGCAGATCCATTCCGCATATTCCTCAGCCATCCGCGACGGCATCACCGCGACCAGCCGCACTTCTTCCCCAAGGTATTCGGTTTCGAGCACTTTCGCCTGACGGTGCAGCCGAGCGAGCAGGCTGGACTCGGCTTGGGGAAGACGCAGCTCGCAAGTCCTCGCGCCGTTCCCGACTTGCTCCGCCATTCGCTCCACCAAATCGTCCAGACCCGAGCCAGTGTGCACGGAGATAAACAGCGCGTCCGGAAAATGCCGGCGCAAACCCGCGAGCACCGCCGGATCCTCGACGAGATCGATTTTGTTGAAAACCACGAGTGTCGGCCGTTCGTCCGCGCCCAGTTCACCCAGGACTTTGACGGTCGTATTGTGAAACTCGATGACCTCCGGCTGGCTGGCGTCCAGCAGATGAATCAAAAAGTCGGAGAGCGTTGCCTCTTCCAGCGTCGCGCGGAAGGCTTCGATCAAGCCGTGCGGCAAGCGGCGGACAAAACCGACGGTGTCGGTGAGCAAAAGTGGCTGCTTGTTCGGCAGCGCGATCTTCCGCGTGGTGGTGTCGAGCGTCGCAAAGAGTTTGTCTTCGACCAGAACGTCCGCGCCGGTGAGTCGCCGGAGCAGGGAAGATTTGCCCGAGTTGGTGTAGCCGACGATCGCCGCGTTGGGAACCGGCGCGCGCTTGCGATCTTTCCGCTGCGTCGAGCGGGAGCTGCGGACTTGCTCCAGCTCCTTCCGGCAACGGTCGATCGCCTGGCGGATGCGGCGCTTGTCCTGTTCGAGCTGGGTTTCACCTTCACCCCGCGCGCCGATGCCGCCGCCTTGCCGCACCAAGTGCGTCCACGCGCGGGTCAGCCGTGGGAGCGAATATTCCAGCCGAGCCAGTTCCACCTGGAGGCGCGCTTCGCGGGTTTGCGCGCGCTGCCCGAAGATGTCCAGGATCACCTCGGTCCGATCGATCACGGTCAACCCGGAGAGTTGTTCCCAGTTCCGCTGCTGACTTGGGGAAAGTTCGTTGTCGAAGATGATCACGTCCAGATTCTCTTCCTTGCAGCGCGCGACGATCTCGTCCGCCTTGCCGGTGCCGATCAGCAAACGCGGATGCATTTCCCGATGATGCACCAGCATCTTGTCGATCACCGGGATGCCGAGCGTGTCCACCAATTCGCCGAGTTCTTCCAGCAAGCTGATGGTCTCAGACTTTGCTGCATTGTCCACATACGCGCCGATCAGCAAGGCGCGTTCGACCTTCTTCGCTAACTCTTTGGTTTCGATCATCGTGAGGAGTCTTCGCAGGATACCCAAATGCCGTCTGCTCGCAACGGATCGCTCAGAGGCGCTTCGGTCGGCGCCGGCGCAATTGACCTTTTCGGTCTGCAGCAGTTCTGCCACATCTCTGCCGACGCCCATGAACGCTCCTTCGCCCGCGGCCGGCCGCATTTTAATCGCCGAAGACACGGAGGAGGCCGCGTATCTGATGCAGCGGTTTTTGGAAATGGAAGGTTACGGCGTCGAGGTGACGCACGATGGCGCGGCTTGCCTGGAGCGAGCTCGCGAGACGCTTCCGGACTTGATCCTGCTCGATGTCATGATGCCGAAGATGCACGGCGTGGAAGTGCTCAAGGCGCTGCGTGCTTCACCCGAGACGGCTCAGATCGGCGTCGTGATGTGCACGGCCAAAGATTTCCCGAACGAACATGCGGAGTATCTGAAACTCGGAGCGGCGGAAGTCATCGTGAAGCCCTTCGAACCGGGCCAGCTGATCGCCCGCGTGCAGGCGTTTTTTGCCACGCATGAGCATTCTTCCGGCGCAGCGAGCCCGGAGAGCTTGCCGGATGCGGAAGCCGCCCCGTATCGGCCCGTGCTCGGCAGCGACTGCGGCTGCTTCAGCCTCTGGGGAACACGCGGCTCCACGCCGACTCCGGGCGCGCGGTTCCTCCGGCACGGCGGCAATACTTCCTGCATGTCCGTGGTCTATGGGGATGATCAGTTCATCTTCGACGCCGGTTCCGGCATCCGGGAACTCGGGCTGGAAATCCTCACCAAGCCAGCGCGCCGCGTGCATCTGTTCATCACGCACACGCATTGGGATCACATCCAGGGTTTCCCTTTTTTTGCTCCAGCGTATGTCCCCGGCTTCGAGATCAATATCTATGGGGCAGAAGGCTTCGGGAAAGATTTGCGCTCGGTCTTCCGCGGGCAGCTGGATCGGGAATATTTCCCCGTGCAGATGGAAGATATGAACGCGGAGATTTCCTTCCGGAACCTCGCGGAGAATCCGCTGCAAATCGGTCCGGCAAAGATCTCCTGGGAATTTGCGCAGCATCCCGGCGCGACGGTGGGTTACAAGATCGAGATCTGCGGAAGAAAACTCGCCTGGGTTCCGGATAATGAATTCCTCCTCGGCTACCTCGGCGATCCCCGTGAACTCACGCGCGACCACCGGCTGGTTCGTCCTTTCGAGCGAATGATCCAGTTTCTCTCCGACGCCGACATCGTGATCCACGAGGCGCAATACACCAATGAGGAGTATCCGGATAAAGTCCGCTGGGGCCACAGCTCGGTGTCGAATGCGGCGCTGCTCATGAAACTTGCGGATGTTCCGCGCTGGCTGATCACGCACCACGACCCGATGCACGACGACAGCTTCCTCGAGACGAAGCTGAACCTGACCCGCCAGATCGTCGAGCAACTCGGTCACCGCGCGGTCGTGGCGCATGGATACGACGGCTTGACCGAATATTTCTGAGCCGGTTCGCTGCGGCAGCTTGCCGCCCGTGAAATTTTGCGAGGCGAATCGCCGCGCGTGTGGCATCCTGCGGGCTGTGTCCAATCCAGACTCCCCAGTCGAAATTCCCCGCCCTGTTTTTTCCCGCCGATCCGAAGCGCCGATCGTCAGCGAAGCGCATGAGGAACGTTTTCATCCCCGCTACGTGCAACTCCACGCGCTGCGGGACCACGGCCACGGCCCGCGAAATCTCGCCTGGGGCGTGGCGATTCTCCTGCTCGCTTTGGCTTTGCTCGGCCTCGGGCTTTTCCTCGTGGGAACAAAAGTGCTGCTCGCGCTGGCGACCTGCCTCCTGACTTTCACCGCGCTCTTTGTGCTGGCGCGCCTGCACGTCTTCCGGCAGCGAAACGGCGGCTTCCTCGCGCTCGGGATCGTGGTTCTTTTCGGTGCGGCGATGCCGTTGATCGAGCTCGGCTACCGCTCGCTGGAAACCTTCGCGCGCAGCCGGACGGCAGCTTCTTCCGCATCTTCTGGAGAAGCTTCCGCTTCGGGATCATCCCAGCCGATGTTGCTCACGGAAGCATTTGCCCTCAGCGCTCCCGAACCCGGAGCCGGCCCTCGGATCAAAGTCACCAAGGACGCGGTCGTCGCGGTCGAGGGACGCGCTTACCGCCTCAAAGCCGGCGACGTCCTCGCTCTCGGCAGCGAGCGCGGCTCGGAGATCACGGCGGCCGTGCGCGATCTGCTCGTGCCTTTGCCGGCGGATGCGGTCGAGGTGATCAGTGACCGGCCAGCTGCTTCCGCCACCGCGAGCAGCGCGACACCGGCGCCTGCCGCCAATTCCGAACCCGCGCCTCCGGCCAATGAAACTCCCGCGCAAATCACCCAGCGCGCCCAGCGCGAAGTGATCCGGCGTTATCCCGCGCTCGGCGTGAAAAACTCACTCGAGAACCAGCTCTTTGTCTCCACCTACCGCGAGATCAAGGAAGGTGGCGGCACGGATTTCTTCAAGGATCCCAACTGGCCGATCGAACTCGCGGAGCTGCTCGCCAAACGCGAGCGCTGGCCTCGCGGCGGCGGCGCGCCGTCCGCCGTTGCTCCCGGACCGTCCGTGAGCGATCAGGAACCGACTTCGACCGAGCCCGCCGAATTCACGACTTCGCCCGCGGAGACGCCGGAAGAGCCGGCGCCGGAACCAAACCCGTAGCGCCGGTCCAGCAAGACCGCGGTTTTCCTCCTGATGAGGAAGAAAACCCACAGTCGCTTTCGCGGGCTCGCCGGCGGAACCGCATTCCGGCGAATCCCGCCGCCCGCGCGGAAGCTAAAACTTTACCGTCTCCAGGTATTTGCTGCTGATCGGCAGCGCCTCCAGCACGGTTGGGGATTCATCTTCGATGAAGTAATATTGCACGCCCGACGCGGCCGCTTGCTTGAGCACCGCCGGCCAGTTCACCTGGCCCGTCCCGAGCGGCACGTCGTCCGTGAGCGGAGCTTTGCCGGTGTAAACGCCCGTGCGCGCACCTTTCCGGATGTCTTTCAAATGCATCAGCTTCCAACGGCCGGGATACTGCGTGAGCAGCTTTACGGGATCCGCGCCCGGATGAACGACCCAGAAAACGTCCATTTCGAAAGCAACCAACTCCGGCTTCGTCGCGCGCGCCAGCAAATCGAAAAAGGTCTCCGTCGAACCTTCCGCCACCGGCTTAAACTCGTAGCCATGCACATGGTAGAAGAACTGGATCCCAGCAGCCTTGAACGCCTCGCCAAAGGCGTGAAAATCATCCGCCGCGCGCTTCACGTCGGCTTCGCCGAAGCTCCCGACTTCATGCGGAATCCAGGCCACGCCCGCAAATTTCAGCCCCAGCATTTTTGCCGTCGCCACGCCGGTGCTGACGTCCTTTTTCAGCGCTTCATAGGAAAAGTGGCCGCTCACCGGCGTGATCCCGCGCTCCGCGAGCAGCGTCTTCATTTTCTCCGGAGGAACTGGAGCCCCGCCCCAAAGTTCCGCGGAGGTAAAACCGAGCTCCTTGACCTTGTCGAGCGTCCCCACCGCGTCTTGTTTCAGCGCGTCGCGCAGGCTGTAGATTTGCAACCCGAGCGGCCCTTTGAAGTCACCTTTCAGTTCGGCGGAAAAGCCGGTGCCAGCGAGGAACAGAAGCGGAAGAAGGAGGAATCGTTTCATGGGTGGAAGCCGTTCTCCTTCTCAGAAAGGCGGAACGGGGTCGATACGATTTCTCGCTGAACTCCATCCACCCGCAACACCCCGTCGCTCAGGATTTTCGCCCGCAACCCACCGTCGCCGCGCATCCGCAATTCCGCCCCGGCGGCAAATGCGGTATCCATCCATTCACACGGCGCACACTCCGCGGTGCCAAGGAAATGCACCCCCTGAATCGCAAATTCTTCCCCAATCAGACCGGACAACTTTGCTCCCCGAGTGATCACATTGCGCCGGAAGACCGAGGGCGGAAGATCCCAAACCTGGAACTCTGCGCAAAGCTGTTCATAGACCTCTTCAGCAAAAAAGGTGATCTGCCCCTTGTAGTTCGGTTTGAAGTCGAAAAACCGGTCGCCTTCGATCCCGCGTCCAGCGATGCAACGGACCTCCGGCACTTCGAGCACCGGATGTTCGCCCGGAACTCGGCCATACCGCCCGAAGTAGTTGTGACCGGGCGAGATGAAAAGATGCTGGATCCGGATCTCCGGCGGGCTGGTCATAATGGGGAAGATCCCGAGTTCCGGAAAACCCACAACGGAAAGAACGTCCACCGAAGACACCGGGGAAGACCAAAGAATCCTCGCCCACTCACAGTCGGCGAAACGGTGCGAAGAGCCACGCAGCACTCGCGAATTGTTCCCCATGTTGACTCGCCCGCAATGCTCCGGAGCACCGGGACGACGTTGCGCTGCGGGCACAAGTCAGCCGCCGCTGCAGCCGAGTCGGCGTCCAGCCGCCCGCGAAACTCGCTCTTCTTTTCGCATCCTTTCGTGTCTTTCGTGGAGCTTCCTCCGGATGACCCAGACCATCGTCCCCGCAGCCTTCACCGCCGTGCTCCTCGCCGGCGGTCGCTCCACGCGCATGGGCCGGGATAAGGCGGGGCTGCTCTTCCAGGGTCAGCCGCTCTGGGAACTCCAGCTCTCGAAACTTCGCGCGCTTTCCCCCGCCGAGATCCTGATCTCCGGTCACAAAGACGGCCCGTATTCCGCGGCGGGCGTCGAGCTGGTGTTTGATCCCGAACCCGGTCTCGGCCCGTTGGGTGGCTTGTGCGCGGCGATGCAGCGCTGCACCTCGCCTTTGCTCCTCGTGCTGGCGATCGATCTGCCCGCGATGACGGCTGCCTATCTCCATTCGCTGCTCGCTGAAGGACGCGGCGTCGTCCCGCAAAACGCGCAATGGTATGAGCCGCTCACCGCCATTTATCCCCGGGCCGCTCTGCCGTTGCTGGAAGAAAGCCTCCGCACCTCGGACCGCTCGCTCCAGCAATTCGTCCGGCGCGCGGTGGCTGCCGGGTTGATCGAACCACGCGCGATTTCGTCCGCGGAACAGCCACTTTTCCGGAACATCAACACGCCCGCGGATCACGGAGGCCTGAGCTTTGAAAGTGCGGCGCGTCATCCCCAACTTCCCGGATGATCGTCCCGCAACGGCGCCACCGCGACCGCGCAGGACTTGTAAGACGGTTGCCGCGAGTGCGGATCAAACGAAGGATGAGTGAGCTGGTTTGCGGCAGCGTAATGCATCGGCAAAAAAACCTGCCCTGGCTGAACCGTGTTGGTGATCACCGCAGTCACCACGATCTTCCCCCGCCGTGAACTAATCTCGACCGGCGCGTGATCCCCAACCCCGAGTTGTTCCGCGTCCGCTGGACTGATCTCCAGGTAAATGTGCGCGGGATAAAGCTTGCGCAGCACATCGGATTTCCCCGTCCGCGTCTGCGTGTGCCACTGCGAGGAGGTGCCGCGACCGGTCAGGAGAATCAGTGGGAAAGCCGCATCCACCGGCTCCTCCACAGCTCGCGGCGGATCGAAAATGAACCTGGCGCGTTCATCCGGTGTGAAGAAGCGGCCATCTTCGAAAAGTCGCCGCTCGACCTCCGGCGCGGCTGCGTTTTCCCCGTCGTTTTCGGGCTGAGCCGGCCATGGCCATTGAACTCCTCCGCACTCGTCGATCATCCGGTAATCTCGGATTCCAGTGATGTCGCAGGGCTGTCCTCGCGAAAGCTCCTTCATGATCTGGAAGGTGGCTTCCGGCGAAGACCAGGCGCGGAACATTTCTCCGCAGCCCCAATACTGCGCGACCAGTTTCAGGATATTGAAGTCCGACAGCGCGTGTCCCGGCGCGCGCGCAACTTTCTTCACCAATCCATACCGACGCTCGGAGTTGATGAACGTCCCTTCCTTTTCGCCCCAGCCCGCTGCCGGCAAAACAAGATGCGCGCGCTGCGCCGTTTCGGTGGTGTGATACATGTCCTGCACCACCAGGAAATCTAACTTTTTAGTTAGCTCGTTAAACTCATTGTGATTGATCCACGAATGCGATGAGTTCGTCGCAATGATCCACAGCCCCTTGATCTTTCCATCCGCGATACCTTGCACGATCTGGTCATACGCGTGGGAAAGCCTCGTCGGGATGATTGCCGGATCGATTCCGAGAGTGGCGGCGACTTTGTCGCGGTGAATCGGGTCATCGAAATGATGTCCGCCCAACATGCTCGTGATGTTGGCAAAGAGTCGCGAACCCATCGCATTGCATTGTCCGGTGATGGAGTTCGCACCGGTGCCGGGCCGCCCAATATTCCCCGTCATCAGAGCCAAATTGATGATCGCCTGTGCGGTCCGAGTGCTCTCGTGGCCTTGATTCACGCCCATCGTCCACCAAAACGACACGCGCTTTCCATCCGCAATCGTTTGCGCGAAATGCCAGAGTCGATCCACGCTGATTCCGGTCGCGGCGCTCACTTCATCCGGCGTAAACCGTGTCACAAATTCCTCAAACTCCGCAAACCCGGTGGTATGCGCGGCGATGTAGTCGCGTTCGATCCAGCCACTCGCGATCAGCATATTCGCCAGGCCGTAGAGCAGCACGAGATCGCTCTTTGGCTGAATGCCGTAATGCTGCGTGGCGGCCATCGCCGTTTCGGTTTTGCGCGGATCGACCACGATGATCTCCGGACGATGTTTGTTCCGCATCACCCGCTGCCACATGATCGGATGTGCGATGCACAGATTCGAACCGATGAAAATGAGCACGTCGCTTTCCTCGAAGTCTGCATAGCTAAACGGCGGCGCATCAAAACCGAACGACTGTTTGTAGGCCACGTGCGCGGTCGCCATGCATTGCCGCGTGTTGCTGTCGCAATGGAGGAAACCCATCCCGAATTTCCAGAGCGCTCCGAGGAAAGCCATCTCTTCCGTCACGATCTGCCCGGTCCCGAGGAAAGCGCACGACTCCGGTCCATGCTGCGCTTTGATCTCCTTGAATCTCTCGCAAAAAAGCACGATCGCGCGCTCCCAATCGACCGGTTCAAGGACGCCTTCCTCATTGCGCAGCAGCGGAGTGGTGGCGCGATCCGGCGCAGCGAGAGGAGTCAGCGCTTCCCAACCTTTGGGGCAGGCCATGCCGAGATTCACTGGATAGTTTGTATCCGCGCTTAAGTTGATCGCGCGGCCATCTTTCAAGTGCACATTTAGTCCACAGCCCGTGGAGCAAAAGCCGCAGACCGTCGTCGTCACATCGTCCGGGGTGAGACGCTCCGGAATTCTCCCCAACCCGAACTCTCCGGGCCGCTGCACCAGCTCCTGAGTCAGTGCGCCATCCTGCGCTCGCAGCAGCGGACCGAACTTTTCCAAAACCTTTTTCATCGCCGGAACCAGGAGCGCCGATCCTTCCCCAGCGGGCTTTGGTGCGGTGCTGCAAACTGAATTGCAGGCCCGGAGGAAGGGGCAAAACTTCCCGGCATTCGCGGGGCCACCACCGCGGCAAAGAAGCAGTAACGCTCCACGGTTTGTGAGGCGAAGCTGAGTGCGAATGAGAGCGTCGCGCAGGCCATCCCGAACCAGCCGCTCTCGGTGATCGTGAGCAGGCCGGAAGTGGTCGAGCACACGAAGAGCGCGAGGCTCGTGCGGAGCAAAGGCCGGCGGAGTTTCCAGAGCGTCAGGGCGCTGAAGTGATTGGGATCGGTGGAGTCGGAAAGAGCCTGACGGAAGTTTAGCGCTTCCCAGCCAAAGAGCGCGGTGCGGATGATGGTCGCGGCGATGGCGAAGCTGCGAATCGCTTCCGCGAGCAGCGCGCCGGTGAAAGCCTGCCAGCAGGCCAGCACGGCCGCGGTTCCGGCGACGCCGAGCAACAGCATTGTCCCGAAAAACCGAACCGAGGTAAGCGAGTGGGCCCAAAACGAACGGCGGGTATCGATGTAAATCATCGCCGAGCAAAACACCCCGGCCAGGGCCAGCACTGCGGTGATCAGCGTCAGAGCCGGACTGAACGCCGCCGGTTGAATCCAGCCTTCCATCTTCCGCATCGCGGGCCACAGCTTCGTGATCTGCGGCCAGGCGCTGGAGAAAGTCAGCGCTCCAGCTGCCGCG
>DASVRR010000121.1:0-2696 GCA_036388515.1 Chthoniobacteraceae bacterium
TGGTCGGACCAGCGGGAGAGGAACCGATCGGGTGCCAGTGGAATTAGACGGAGTCTGCATGCTCGGCGCCTCAGAGGAACAGATTGCGTGCCATACGCCGCCAGCGCTTTCCCGAAGCGGAATCCCGGGGTTTTCGCAGAATTGCGGGAGGATTGAAGGTGGGGAGAAGGCCGGGTCGGAGAACAGTTCGGCGGTTCGGAGGGCTCCGATGAAGGGATCCCGTTGAATAACGTGCGGCCATCCGGCGGGCCGCGGGATGGAACAGGCCAGCGGCCTGTGCTCCCACGGATTTTCTTCCGCCGCAGCTCCCGACTTAGGAGAGCAACTCGTACCAGTTGTTCCGCCGTCGCGGTTCGTATCCAGCGTCCGCGATCAGCGTCTCGATCTCATCTTTCGCGAGGCGGAAGCTGGTGCCCGCGGCGCTGACGACGTTCTCCTCCATCATCACGCTGCCGAAGTCGTTCGCGCCATATTTCAGCGCGAGCTGACCGATCTTCGGGCCTTGAGTGACCCAGCTACTTTGCACGTTGGGGAAGTTGTTCAGGAAGATGCGGCTCAGCGCCTGCATCCGGAGATATTCGGCACTGCCGAGCGGTTGCACGCCGGGAAGCATTAGCTTTCCCGAACGGTTGCGGCCGGGCTGGAACGTCCAGCAGATGAAAGCCGTAAATCCTCCAGTGGCGTCCTGCTGGTCACGCAGCCGCTGGAGATGCGCGATGCGTTCCTCGAGCGTCTCGACATGGCCGAACATCATCGTCGCGCTGGAGCTCAGGCCGAGCTCGTGCGCAATCGCCATGACTTCCAGCCACTGATCGCTGTTGCATTTCAGCGGGGCGATCGCATTCCGCACGCGGTCCACCAGGATTTCTCCGCCTCCGCCCGGAATGCTGCCGAGCCCCGCCTCCTGGAATTGCCGGATGACATCCCGCAGCGGCAGACCGAAAACGTTGGCGAAATGGTTGAACTCCGGCGGGCTGAATCCGTGGATATTGATGTGCGGATATTTTGTCCGGATGTGACTCAGCAGCGTGAGATACCAGTCGATCCCGAGTTGCGGATGATGCCCGCCTTGCATCAGGATCTGCACGCCGCCGATGGCCGTCAGCTCGTCCAGTTTCTGGTCCAGTTCGTCGAAGCTGATGACGTAATGATCGGCGTCACGCTCTGTCCGGTAGAACGCGCAGAACTTGCAGTAAACATCGCAGACATTCGTGTAGTTGATGTTCCGGTCGATGATGTAAGTCACGACCTGCTCGCCTCGTCCGCCGTAAGCCTCGGCCTTTGCCAAAACCCGGCGCCGATCAGCCAGCGCGCCGAGTTGCTCCAGCGGCAATCGGTATAGTTCGCGCGCGTCTTCCTGATCGATGCGTTCTCCCTCGAGGACTTTGTCGATCAAGCTTTCGGCGTTTAGGAGCGAGGCAACCATGGACGCGTGTGCCTACCGGTGGTCCGCACTCGGGTCAACCGCTGCTCTTCCGGTCTTCCTCCACACAGCCTTCTCCCGCGCGCATCTTCTCCCGCGCGCATCTTCTTCCGGAGCAAACCAACCCGGCGCGCTGCGGCGTTACTTGATCAAACCCCAATGCTTTCCGAAGGGCCAATAAACGAACACGCCGCGGCCCATGATATTCTGCTCCGGAACCGGCCCCCAATCGCGACTGTCGGAGCTGTGATAGCTGTTGTCGCCCATGGCAAAGTAGTTTTTCGGCGGCAACGAAAAGGAAATCTCCGGATCGCCAAGAATCGGGAAGCGGCTGCCTTCCGGCCCATTTGAGTAGCCTCGATAGCCCGGTTCGTTTTGCGCCGCCACTCGCTGGATCGCCGGCTCTTCCGCAGGCTTTCCATTGACGAAGAGCTGCGGCGGATCGACGCGCAAAGTGTCGCCGGGAGTTCCCACCAGTCGCTTGATGTAGAACTGGGAAGGTCCGCCCGGATTTCGCCGGTTCTCGATCGTCGGAACGTTGAGCGTATTAAAAACAAAAACATCGCTCCGGCGCGGATTGCGGAAGTGATAGCTGAATTTATCCACGAAGACGTGATCGCCGGTATCGATATAGCCACGCGCAATCGGCTCGCCTGCCTTGTAAGTATGACCCGGCGGTTTCAATAGATAGCCCGCGACCGGAGCGCTGGCTTCATTCACCACGTAGGTCCCGCTGTGGTCCGTCACGATTTCCGTCCGCGTGAAAAACCCAGATTTTCCCAACCGGCTCACAAACGGCAACGGCGACTTGAATTCCCGAATGTTCACGATCTGGCATTCGCGTTCGGCGACGACGTTCACGTAGGTCCGGCCGAACGCCGCGAGGTGAAAGGCGCGCACGAGCGCATTCGGCGGCGGCTCCTGCTGTGGATAACCGATCAGCCCATTGAGCGTCGGCTGCATGGAGCCAGTGGGAATCGTAAACGGCTGGAGAAAGTAGGTGCGCACCGCGAGCGCAATGACGATCGCGACGAGGAAGACTTCGACGTTTTCGCGGATGCCCGGCTCCGTGGGGACGGGAATGGCTCGCGTGCAAAACTGATCGAGACTCTTCGCCGCCGATTCGATCCCAGCTCGATCGCGACTTTTCAACGCCGACTCCACGCGCTCCAGACCGCCCTCAAATTCGTCTCGCTGCTCCGGCGTGAGGATGTCGCGCTTGTAGGCCAGCAGCTTGCGGGCATCCTTGAGGAAGTTGCGGCCTTGGCGGACG
>DASVRR010000122.1:0-39773 GCA_036388515.1 Chthoniobacteraceae bacterium
AGCCGGTCCCTCGGCCGCTGGGTTGGTTTTCTACCGGATCCATCGTAGCGCCGTTGGTGCTCCGATTCTGCAGGGGGCTGCTGCCATTAGTCCCACTGCCGGTGGCGCTCGGATCGCCGAGCACCCCGCGGAGGACTCCCGCCACGGAGTCGGCGTCGGCGTTCTTGAGACTGTACATGCGCGCCGTCTGCTTCTTGGCGTTGCTCGCATCGAGCCGGCCGACCATCTCCGCCACATCGGCCATGACGTCGCGCGACGCAGAGACCAGCACGGAATTCGTCCGCGGATCACCCACCGCCACCACTTTCGCCTGGAGCAGCGCGCGCGAACTTGCGCCAGCGGCAGCTTGTCCTCCTCCCTGGCCACGCCCGCCGCCAAATCCCTGTCCCTGGCCACCGCCTTGTCGCTGACCCTGGCGCTGGGCGCCTTGTGCGGAAGTGTCGCCGTAAAGTTGGGTGATCTGTTCCGCAGTCTCCGCGGCGTCCGCATTGATCAGCCGGAAGATTCGCGTAATGCTGACGTCGGTGATGTTCGTGTCGATCTTGGTGATCATCTCCGTGATCGTGGGGATCAGATCTTCCGGAGCGCTGACGATCAGCGAATTGCTCTGGTCATCCGCAACCGCGATCACGCGCGAAGCTGCTTCGCGCGCCTCGCTTTGCCCCGTGCCACCTCCGCCTCCTCCTTGTTGACCCTGTCCACCGAAGCCTCCGCCGCCGCCTCCGCGTCCTCCTCCTCCGCCTCCGCCTCTGCGGCCGCCGGCAGCGGAATTGGAGACAAAGAGCTGGCCGATCACTGTCGCGAGTTCCTTCGCGTTGGCGTATTGCAGCGGGTAAATCCGGATCGTCGAGATGCCCGAGACGGAGGTGTCGATGGCGCGGATAATCTCCGCAACCCGGCGGACGTTTGTCTGGGTGTCGGTCAGAATGATCGAGTTCGCGCCTTCGTTCGCGCTGATCGTGGCGTTCTCCGCGAGCAACGGGCGAAGGTTTTCCACCAGCTTCGCAGCCTCACCGTAACGCAGCGGAAGAATCTGCGTGACCATGGCATCTTTGCGGGGGATTTTCTCGGGATCGCTTCCGACCTCCACCGGCAATTCGCGCCGCTGGGCGTTCGTTCGGCTGACGATCTTCAGAATTCGTCCGTTCTTGATCGCGGTGAAGCCCTTCTCGTAAAGCACCGCGTTCACCAGATCCACCGCTTCATCCGGAGAAATCGGTTGGCGGCTGACGATATTCACCGTTCCGGGGACCGGCGCTTCCTGGAGGATCACAAATCCAGCGGCTTCGCTGAGATAGTTCAGGACGTCCGCCAAGGCCGCACCCTGGAAGTTCATCAGAATCCCGGGCTTGGCTGGCATGACGTAGGGTCGTTCCGTCAGCAGGGTCGTCGATGTGGGAGCCGATGCCGGAGGCGGTGCGGTGATCAGCGGATCAAGCTCCACGGCTGTCGTCGTGGTGGTCGTCGTTTGCTGGGGAACAGGCGTGGCCTGTTGCGCACGAGCGGTGGAGACAATCAGCGTTGCCGCCAGGAGAGTGGCGATGCTGAGGGAGAGAATTGGGGAGGTTTTTGGGGAGATCATTTGGAGAATTCTTTCTGGCGGCGCTCCATCAAGCGGCGGAGCACGTCGTCGTTGTTGCTGGGACCGGAGGCGGTGGAAGTGGGAGCGGTCGCCGGCGCGGCCGCAGTCGTCGTGGTGGTGGTCGTAGTCGCTGCGGGACCCGGTGGCGCCGACTCGACTGCTCCGGCAGGCGCGGCCATGTTTCCGCCGAGCGTGAGTTGGTTCCCGACCGCGAGGCTGCTGACCGCGCCGCCTTTGTTCAGCTCCACTGTTCCGGGCGCAATCGCGGTGATCTTGTAATCCGCCACGACGTCGCCGACGCTGACGACCTTCCCCGAATCCGAACCGCCGCCGCTAAAGAAAGCAAGCGACTTGCCCGGCGTCACCATCGTTCCGGTGAGCGCGAGGTAGTTCGAGCGCCCGCGATTTGGGGATGAGTTCACCCGGATCGGTTGGGGAGATTCGTTCCGCATCGGCTGGCGATTCGGATCGAAAATGTTCCGGGTGCGGACCATCCGGAAGGCTTCAAAGCCGCGCGGCTTGTCGGCTTGCGCGGAGGATTTCTCCGGAAAAAGCGAAGCAAGGATAGCGATCAGCAAAAGCGTTCTCATGGAGCAGTTCTCTTGGCATCCGTGATGCGGATGAAACTGAATTTCACCGTCAACCCGAGCTGGCGGCCTTGCGCATCGCGAGTGCTCAGCTCGCTCTCTTCCACTTTCGCCGGCAAAGGATCGGCTTCGATTTCATAGAGCAGCCGCCCGAATCCAGCCTGATCTCCCGTGACCACCGCGCGACATTCGAAGGTGTCGTAGCCGTCCTCATGCGTCCGCCAGTCGGTGATCAAACTCGTGAAACTCACCTTGCTGTTCAGTCCCCAGCGGCCGATCGCCTTGTAAGCGTCGCTCTCCGCAGCCGAACCGTCCTCCGCCAGATCGGTGCGTTGCATTTCGCTCCAGCGCCCGCGCAGCGATTGTTCCCGCTCGAGCAAAGCGCGGCCGCGCGTGACGTCCTTCCGCAGCAAGGCGAGCCGCTCACTCTGTTCCTTCCAGCCTTCCACGGCTGGACTGATAATCAGCCAATCGAGCAGAAAAAGCCCGACCACCGCCCCGACGGCGATCTTTAGAAATGTCTCGCGCTTTTTAGCGTCCATCCCGGGCCTCCCAGCGGTAGGTGAATGAAAATTGAATCGGGTTTTCGCCGCGCGATTGCAGTCGCTGCAGGCCCACCACACCGGGCCGGGCTCGGAGCCGGTCGAGGAAGTTGGTCAGCGCTGCTTCACTGCGGGCAAAAGCGGCTCCCGTGACTTTGTGATCCGCATCCACTTCCACGGTTTTCGCCCAGACTTCGCCCTGCTCGGGGAAGGCTTCGACCAGGCTGTCGAAGAGCTGGATATTCGTCGGCGTGGAGTCAAACCACGGGCGAAACTTCCGGATTCCCTGCTGCAACGCCTCGAGCTCCGCCACGGTGCCGCGCATCCGCTTCCACTCGCCCTGAAGGCCGCTCTCGATCCGCGAGCGGATGAAGAAAACGATCAGCGGCAAAAGCACCAGCGCCACGCCCGCCGCCACCGCCCAGCGGCGTTGCCGGCTTTCAAACCGCGAGAGCATTGTCTGCCAGCGATTGACTTCCGGAGTGACGAACTCGAAGACGACCGGCTGCTGCCGCAAGTGCTGCTCCGCCGCCGCGCGCGCGGTTCCAATTGAATTGGCTTCGCCGCCGGTTCGGTCGATGCGGCTTTCAATCCCCAGGCGATGCAAAGGCTGCCGGATTTCCAGGCAAAGACTTTCCGCAGCTTCCGGTGCTCCGCTAAACCGCGCCTCGCGGAGCTGCTGCCGCACGGCATCCGGCAAACCGCCGAGCGTGATCCGGACTTCGCGGGAAAACCGGGCCGTGTCGAAGGCAACTTCCGACGGCGCAGCGGTTCCTTCGATCGAACGCAACGCCGCGATTCCGCCGCCGGCGGCGATCACCAGATCCACATGCGTTCCGTTGGCCAGGAAGTGCAGCGCGGCCGGCGTTCCGTCCTGCGGAAGACAGGCATCGAGGCCGAGCGAGATCGAGACGATGCGGCAACCCGCCGCCTGAAACATCCGCTCGAGTGCCGCGAGGCGTTTCGCCGAAACCGCAACCAGCGTCGCGCGCTGCTTTCCGTCCGGCAAGGTGTAGGCGCAATGCGCGAGGCGGAGTTCGCCGACGGCGATCGGAAATTCCTGCTCGGCGCGGAGTTCCAGATATCCGCGAAGATCTTCCCCGCTGATTTCCGGCACATCGGTGGAAGTCGTCAAAGCCCAGCCGGGAGGAACACAAACCACGCACCGCTTTTCGCGAACACCGGCTACGGCCAGTTGCGCCGCGATTTCCTGACCCGCTTTCTCCGCATTGCTGAGCACCGCTTCGGCGCCGTAGGGCAAAACAAACGACTGCACCACGCGACTTTCCCCATCTTCGAGGCGCATCGCATCCACCACCAGCCGACTGGACTCCAGCGTCACCGCGAGCACGGATTTGCCCTGCCACTGTTTCTTGAAAGCGGCGAGATCCACTTTCATCGGCGCTCCTTTCCAGCAGCCAGGTTGAGGCGGGCTTGAGCGCCGAGCGCCCATCCGAGCGGGGCAAGATTGCGGCGGTAAACGACGCGCGGAGTTCCAGTGGTATTATCGATCACAAAACGGGTGCGCCGGTAGCCGCGGCCATGTCTTCCCACCGCCGCCACGTCCGCGCTGAGTTGATACGTCCAGAGCGTCAGATTTGCGGAAGCCGTTAAAACATCGTCGCCGAGCGCCTGTCTCAGCCAGTCGATGCTGGTGTCTTGCGGCGTGCGGGAAGCGCGTGCGGCGACAATCGCCGAGGCGCGATCTGCGCCCAAGGTCGGAAGCGAAGCGAGCACCGCTTCGCTGGCGGTATTCACGTTGACCACATTTGCTGGAGCTTCCGCCGTGCTGGTGGTGAGGAAAGGCGCAAGTTTCTCGAAGTTCTCCGGAGTCAGTTCGCTGCGGAGATAAAACTGGAGCACGCTCTGGAAAGGTCCGGCGCCGAGTCGCGGCTGGATTTCCTGCCAGACGGTTGCTCCGAGCACTTCCTCGACCTTCGCCTGCAACGCCGGCGGAAGCGGCGGCACGCTGAGGTTGATCCGGGCAGTGCCGGCGGGATCGAGGAGCGGTTCTTTGCTAAACGCGGTGACATACTCCATCACGCCGCCATCGAGTTTTCCGTCGGAGTTATCCGGAGGAAAGTTGCGCTCGCCATCATCTTCATTGGCGTCCAGCACGCCGTTCAAGTTGGCGTCTTCCCCATAGAGGATTTCCCGCGTGGCGCCATTGACCAGCGCCAGCTCCTGGATGCTTTCGAAAGGAGCGTTTTTGCACGCATATCCGGGCTGCAACCGGAGGTAGGTTTCCGACTCCGCGCCGTTGGCGGTGACTTCGTCATCCGCGTCGCGCCAATCGACAATCGCGGCGGCAAACTCATCCGTCATCCCGGGCAAACCGACCAGCATCTCCACGGTGGCGGAGTTCAGGTTCAGCTTCGCGGTTTCGTCCACCAAGCCATAGACCCGCTCGGAATTCACCCCGACGGCGGCGTTCTCCGCGCGGCCGATGAACCAGGCCGTTGCTTCCCCAATCACCACGGCTTCGCGCTCGTAAAGCGTCACGTCCGGGAAGGAAGCGGGAACTGTCACGTTTCGCATCAGCGTCTGGGCATAACGCGCCATGCCTTCGATCGCCTGCTCGGCCTGGTGCGCCGAAACATCATTGTCCGCGCCGCGATACGTCATGAGCATGGAGTGACCGAAGAGCAGCGAAATGCTCACGAGTCCGAGGCACGCCCAGAGCACGACGATCAAGACGGAGCCGTTTTCGAGTCGGCGCATCATAGAGGCGCGGGAGTGGACGCGGCATTGTAAGAAGACCACGGGACGAGAACTTCCACAGACCGCGGATTGAGCACGCGCTCGGCATTTGCGGCCATGCGGAGCGTGACGCGGACCGCTTGCGGCTGCGTCCGAACGACGAACGTGGTCAAACTGACACCCAAGGAATTGGTGGAATTCGTCTCGACCGAACTGCCGTCCCAGGTTTCCTCCCAGCTCTGTCCATCGAAGAAAGAAAGTTCCATCGCTTCCACGCCGCGGAGGATCGGCTCGGGAATGGGCGTTTCGCGCGTCGGCGCCAGGAGCAGCCGATCCACGGCGCGGACGAGGATTCCGGATTTGCGATCCGTGGCTTCCGGATCGTTGACGATGAAGTATTCCACCTGCTGCAAGTCGCCGCGGAGAGTGTCCGCGACATCGCGGGAAGTGGTCGCGGTAAATCTCAGATGGCCGGGAAAGCTTGAGCCCTGGCCTTCCCGCGAGCCGGTCAGCACCGCAGCCATTTTTCCTCCGGAGATCAGCCCATTGGCCAAATCTTCCCGAATGATCCGCACGGCCCGAGTGCGCGCTCGCGCCTCTTCCGTGCGCGCGGTGCCTTGATCCCGAAGTTTCACCGCGCGGGAAAAGACGCCGTAGATCGCCAGCAAAATCACGGCGCAAGCGGAGAGCGCCATGATGATCTCGATCAGCGTGAAACCTTTTCTTCCGGAAGAAGGGAGCGCGCGCTGGATCATAGCGTCGGCTCCGCGGCCAGCGTGGTGAGCTGGACCTGTTGCTCCTGTCCCTGGATGGGGAAGAAAACCGTGAGCGTGAGTTCCGTCAGACCTTCGCCGGTCGGCCAATCTTTCTTCCCCAGCTCCCAACGATAACCCGACCAATCGGCTCCGAAATCTCCGCGCGAAGCCGCGGAGTTCCAGGCATTGGCGAGCATCAGCTCGTTGAGCCGATTCTCCGCCAGCTCCACGGCACTGCCCGAGCGCTCCGCCACGAGCCCGGCGCGATTTGCCACCAACAGCGCGGAAAGAACCACGGGCATCAAGATGCCGAGGAAAGCCAAAGCCGCGAGAACTTCGACCAGCGTGAAACCTTGCATCCACCGGGTTCGCCGGACTTTTGCTCCAGCAGATTTTTGGTCCACGAAAGACTCGAAAAGCACGAAAGAAGAAACCGACGACCCGCTCGCTTCCGGACGAAATCGATCCGTTACTTTCGCGTCCTTCCGTGTTTTTCGTGAACCGTTCATCGCGTGGTGACGATCTCGTAGCCGAGCGCGTCCGGGCTCCGCGCGATGGTGATTTCCGAGGCAAAGCGATCGATCATCCGCACCGCTTCGACGCTGCCGACTTCCGGCGTGCCGTCCGGCTGGAAGGAAAGCGCTTCGATCACTCCGCGCGTGCTGGCAGCATTGGTGAGTTCGATCCGAATGTCCGGCTCCAGCACAAAAGCGCGATCCCGTTTCACATCGCCGGAAAACCCCGCCTTTGCCTGGACTCCGAAATGTCCCGCGGCAGGATCCACCCAGACCGCCACGGGGATGCCTTGCGAGATCGATTCCGCGCGAGCGTATTCGATCGCCGCGAGGAAGCGGACCGCCTGATCGCCGAGATGACGATCACGCATCGAACGGGAAAGCGAGGGAGCAGACAGAGCCATGACGATGGCGAGGAGAGCCATGACGAGGATCAGCTCGACCAGCGTGAAGGCGCGCCGAGGATTCGAGTGATCACCGGGCTGCGTCATAGTTGGTGATATCGTCCTCGCCGCCCGCGCGCCCATCCGGACCCACCGACATCAGGTCGTAGCCTTTGGGGTTATTCTTCCCGGGGAAGGAATAGACATAGGCGTTTCCCCACGGATCGAGCGGCACGCCTTTCTTGAGATAAGGACCTTTCCAGTTCTGTGCGTTGTTTGGCTGATCGACCAACGCGCCCAAAGCGTTGCTGCCTTGGGGATAAGCGCCGGTATCGACTTCGTAGGCGTCCAGCGCGAGTTCGATACTGGCGATCTGCGACTTCGCGGCGGTTTCCTTGGCTTGCTGGCTGCGGCCGGAAAACTTCGGAATGACGATCGCCGCGAGCACGGCAAGAATCACCAGCACGAGCAACATTTCCACGAGGGTAAATGCCTGACGGGCGACGGAACGGCGGCGGAGGGTGCGGTTTGGTTGCATAGAGAATGAGTGATTACTTGATGTAGTCCTGAATGGTGAAGATGGGGATGACCATGCCGATGAAAATGGTGCCGATGAGACCGGCGATGAGGAAGAGCATCAGCGGCTCGGCAAGCGCCACGGCGGTTTTCAGCTGACGATCCACGGTGACCTCCGTGACTCCGGCGAGTCGCACCAGCTCCTGATCCAGCCGGCCGCTTTCCTCCGCGACGGCAATCATCTCCAGCGTGGAACCGGCAAACAACACGCGCGAATCCGAAAGACTGGCGCCGAGCGGTTCGCCCTTCTTCACGCGTTCGGTGGAGTTGGTGACCAGATCGATCAGCGTTTGGTTCCCGAGCGAACGGCGTGCGACGGTCAGCGCATTGATCAGCGAAACGCCCGCTCCGAGCAGAGTTCCGAGCATCCGGCAAAACCGGGCCATGGCAATCTGCGCCGCGAGCGGACCGATCACCGGCGCGCGCAAAACCCAGTTTTCCCACTTCCGTCGGCTGCTCTCGAGCGTGAACCATTTCCTCCCGAAATAGATGGCCAGTCCGATCCCAGCGATGAGCCAAATCCCGTGGTTCCGGGTGAGGTCGCTGATTCCGACGATGACCTGCGTGAGCGCCGGAAGCGCGGCATCGAAGCCTTCGAAGAGCGTCTGAAAGCGTGGGATGAAAAAGACCATCAGGAAGACCAGCACGGCGACCGCGAGGAACAAAAGCACCGCCGGATACATCATCGCGGAAGTCACCTTCGCGCGGAGTTCCTTTTCCCGAGCCTGGAAATCCGCGACCTGGCCGAGCACCACATCGAGGAATCCGCCCGCTTCGCCGGCTTCCACCATGGCGACGTAAACTCTCGGGAAGACATCGGGCGACCGGCCCATAGCTTCCGCCAGCGAGACGCCATCCACCACAAAGTCATGCAACTCACGCCACTTCGCCGCGGCCGCGGGGTTGGCGGTTTCCTTGTAGAGAATCGTCAGCGCCCGGCTGAGTGGAACATTGGCCGCCAAAAGGCTGGCGAGCGAACGAGTGAAATCTTCCAGCGCAGCAAAGGTGACGCGCGGAGTGTTCCAGGGAAGCCGGATCGCGCCGCTCACCGGAGCTTTGCCGCTCGCGCTGCTGCTGCTGCTGGTCCCGCGAGGAGCGGCCGGGGCCGAGGTCACCGTTTCGGTCAGCCGCACCGGAGTCAGCCCGCGCTGCTCGATGATCCGCACCGCGTCCTGTCGTCCGCCCGCATCGATGCGGCCTTCGGCCATCGTGCCATTCGCCTGGAGTGCTTTGTATTCGAAGATCGCCATGACTTTAGACCGGCGCGTTTAGACCTTCGTCGGTTTCATCCTTGGAGACCCGGAACACTTCGGCGGGAGTCGTGGCGCCTTCGCACACGAGCCGCCAGCCGTCTTCGATCAAGCCGCGCATCCCTTCCTTCCGCGCGATATCCTTGATCTCCACGCTGGAGCCGCCGCGCAGCAAAGCCTGCCGGATTCCGGTGCTCATGGTCATCAATTCGAACAACGCCCGCCGGCCAGTGTAGCCAGTCATGCGGCAGGTTTTGCAACCCGTGGCGCGATAGATTTGGGCTCCAGCCAAAGCCGGCACGCGCTCGCGCAACGTCGCCGTGCGGGTGGAGGTATCCGGCTCGCGGCATTCCGCACAAAGCACGCGCACGAGCCGCTGGGCGATGACCGCCTCCAGCGAAGACGCGACCAGATACGGCTCGACGCCCATGTCCACCAGACGCGGCAGCGCGCCGGGAGCGTCATTCGTATGGAGTGTGGAGAAAACCATGTGGCCGGTGAGCGATGCTTGAACCGCGATCTGCGCGGTTTCTTTGTCGCGAATTTCTCCGATCAACACGACATCCGGATCGTGCCGGAGAATCGCCCGCAGACCGCGGGCGAAAGTCAGCCCCGCTTTCTCCGCAACCTGGATCTGATTGATGCCCTTGAGCTGATATTCGACCGGATCTTCGACCGTGATGATCTTCCGGATGGAGTCATTGATCTGGGTCAGCGCGCTGTAAAGTGTGGTGGTTTTTCCGCTGCCGGTCGGGCCGGTGACGAGCGCGATTCCGTGCGGCATCTCCAGCACGCGCTGGAAAAGCTCCTGCTCTCGTTTGGCCATGCCTAGACCCGCGAGGCCGATCACGCCGGCATCCTGCCGGAGCAGACGCAGCACGGTGGCTTCCCCGTGCAACATTGGGATGACCGAGACGCGAATATCGACCTCGGTTCCCTTCACGCGGATCTTGATCCGGCCGTCCTGCGGCACGCGTTTTTCCGCAATGTCGAGGTTGCTCAGGATCTTGATGCGCGAGACGATCGCCGGCTGGAAGCGCTTGATCTGCGCGGGCACCGGCACTTCCTGAAGCAGTCCGTCGATCCGGTAGCGGATGCGGAGCTCGTGCTCGAAAGGCTCCACGTGGACATCCGAGGCGCGGAGTGAAATGGCATCCCCGAGCACCTGATTGACGAAGCGGATGATCGAGGCATCCGCGGCCGCTTTATCCAGATCACCGGAGTCGTCCCGTTCATCCGCAACGACCTGGAAGCTCTCATCCTGCTCGAGCAGGTTCAGCGTATCCGCACCGACTCCGAGGTGCTTCTTGATCTCGCGCTGCAAAGCCTCGCTCGGCGCGAGGACCGGCTGCAGCTTGAGGTCCGTCAGCGCCCGGAGACTATCCAGACCGGGCGTGGCAAAAAGCCGGCTGGTCGCGACTTCGACCACGCCGTTCTTTTCCGAAAGCGGAAGAAGTTCGTCCTTGAGCAACACGCGCGCCGAGAAGCGGCCCATCAAGCCCCGATCCGGCTCGATATTCTCCAGCAGCGTGAAACTCAGTCCGTACTCCGTTGCCAGCCACTGAAGCACCTCAGCCTCCGATTCCGCCCGAGCCTCACCCGCGATGCAGGCGTGAGCCAGCGCATCGGCATCCATGGCCGAGAGCTGGTGGCGCTCGACCATGGACGCCAGGAGATCCTGACGCGAATCGGTGGCTGGGGGTGCTTCGATCACGCGAACTTATTCCAGAATGCCGGCGGCCACGAGAGCGGCTTCCTGACGAACGGTCAGGACTTTCTTGAGATCTTCCCGAGCGCTGGCGAGTTCGGCCGCGGACTTTTTCCGGTGGGCGCGCACGGCTTCGAGTTTCGCTTTCAGATCTTCCGGAGTGGAGCTGTCGGACTCCAGCGCGGTGCGCAAGGCCTCGCTCTCTGCCTGACCAGGACGCGTTGCTTGTTGGGCGTCATCGTTATTTCCTCCCCGTCCACCGCGGCCACCGCCGCCGCCGAAACGTCCGCCTTCGCGTTGTTTGGCCTGCACTTTTTCGATGAGCGGCTGGATGGCTGCCCACTCTTCGTCCGTTGCTTTGAGCGAGGTTTTCAGCCGGTCGTTCATCCGCTGGCGGAACTCTTCGGGATTGCCACCTTGACCGCCGCGGCGACCGCCACCGGCTTGTCCGCCTTGTCCACCTGCTGCGTCTTGCGCGGTGGCGAGCATCGAGGACGCGGCGAGCGCGACGACGGAGAGAAGGATTGTTGATGTTGTTTTCATAGTGCTGTCTTGGAGTCTGCGTTTTTTGTGAAGAAGAGGATCGCGGGATGCGATCGACGTTCACCAACAAACACGGCGTTTGTTAGTGGAGCATTGGGAGGGACGCGGAGATTTGTTAAGAGTTGATTAAGCCTCGAGGGAACGCCGCTACTTCTCCGCCGCGGAACCATTCCCCCGGAACTTCCTCGAGACCTCCCGACAGCATTGCGGGACCACGATTGCTCATGGCCCCGCAACGACTGACTTCGGTTCTTTCGAATTACCGTGCAGCACCGCCGCCGGCTCCACCTGCACCGCCAGCGCCGCCGCCAGCTCCGCCAGCGCCGCCGCCGGCACCGCCTGCTCCGCCGCCGCGTTGGCCGCGAGCTGGGCGCACTTCTTCGCCGGTCAGCTTGCCGTCGCCATTCTTGTCGGCTGCCTTGAGCGCGACTGCAGCATTGGCGATTTCAGCCGCACTGATCTCACCATCCTTGTCCGCATCGAGCGCGGCCATGATGGGTGACGGTGCACGGCCTCCGCCGCCTTGGCCGCCCTGGCCGCCTTGGCCGCCGCCGGGAGCAGCATCCTGCGCCTGGAGCGAGACTGCGGAAGCACTCAGCACGAGCGCGGTGAGGGCAATTGCGTATTTGTTTTTCATGTTCTGTTTTCTTTGTTCTTGGTTGTTTGGCTGACCAGTCGCAGCCGAGGGCTGTAAACCGGGGGGAAGCGCAAGGGATTCGTACTTCCTCCAGTGCATCAAACACGAGCTCTGTTAAGCGACCATTCACATCCGCAGCTAAAATCGTTAAGAACAGGTTAAGTTTGACGCTCTCCCCGCTGCTTCTGAGGTAATCTCTGCTCCCCGGCGCACCGCGCATCGATGTCCAACCTCTCCCCAACTCACGGCCACCGAGCTTCCGGAGCCAGCGCGCTGCGGGTGCTGGTGATCGATGACGACGTCGAACTCTGCGCCTTGATCCGCGATTACCTCGAACCGCTCGGCTACCAGGTTTTGACCGAGCACGATGGCCCCTCCGGCGTCGAGCGCGTGCTGGCGGAGAAATTCCACGCCGTGATCCTGGACGTCATGCTTCCCGGGATGGATGGCTTCGAAGTGCTCAAGCGGCTCCGGCAACATTCGGAAGTTCCGATCCTCATGCTCACTTCGCGTGGGGATGAAACCGACCGGATCGTCGGCCTCGAGATGGGTGCGGATGATTATCTCCCGAAGACGTTTTCCTCCCGCGAACTTCTCGCCCGCCTTCGCGCGGTGACGCGCCGTCCTGCTGCCCTCGCCTCCGGCAAAGACGAGCCGCCCGCCGAAATCGTCGTCGGGCCGCTGCGGATCAATCCTTCCGCGCACGTCGTCATCCTCGACGATCAGCCGCTCAAGCTCACCGCGCTGGAGTTTGAACTCCTCACCGTACTCGCTCGCGCGCCCGGCCGGGTGAAGTCCCGCGAGCAGCTCATCGAGACGATCGCCGACCGCAATTACGACGGACTCGACCGCTCGATCGACGTCCACATCTGGTCTCTCCGGAAGAAGCTCGGCGACGATCCGAAGAACCCGCGCTTCATCCAGACCGTGCGCGCCGTCGGCTACATGTTGATTACTCCGGAAGCCTGATTTCCCGTGAAAGTCCGCCTGCCGCTTTCGGTCAAAATCTCGCTTTGGTTCTTCCTGAATGTGATCGCCCTCGCGGCGGTTTTCGCGCTCCTCTTCAACGCGCAGTTTAATCTCAACCTCGACTGGCTGCTCTCCACCGGAGCGCGGGAACGCCTGGAAGCCGTGCGCAATCTGATCATCGGTGAACTCAGCACCGCTCCGCTGGATGATTGGGCGCCGGTCCTGCAGCGCTACAGCGAAGCGCACCGTGTGGAGTTTGCGCTTTTCGATTCGCAAGGCGACCCGCTGGTCGGCGGCTTTTCGGTTCTTCCGGAAGAAGTGCGCGACCGCATCCTCGGCCGCCAGGCCTCTGGGCAAAGCGGCCCCGCGCGGGCGGAAGCCGATTCAGAGGATGGAGGTTCAAATCGGCGGGCCCGATCGCAGCGCCGCGGTTCAGGTCCGCCGCTCCGCGCGATCATGCGCACGACCGAACCGACTCGATATTGGCTCCTCGCCAACGCCCGGCTGGAAAATCCGCAGATGGGTGATCCGATGCGCGTCGTCCTGATCGCGCGGTCGCAATCGATGAGCGCGGGCGGTTTGATCTTCGACGCCAAGCCGTGGCTCGCACTGGCCTTGGGAGCCGTCGTCTTTTCCCTGCTCTTCTGGCTTCCGCTGGTCCGCGGCATTTCCAATTCGCTCGCGCGGATGACACTCGCCACGCGGCAGATTGCCGATGGCCGATTCGACGTCCGCATCAACGCGAGTCGTCGGGATGAACTCGGTTCGCTCAGCCGCTCGATCGATCAAATGGCCGAACGGCTCGACGGCTTCGTCAACGGACAAAAGCGGTTCCTCGGCGACATCGCGCATGAACTCTGCGCGCCTCTGGCGAAGCTGCAGCTTTCCCTGGGAATCCTGCAGCAGCGCACTCCGGAAGACCAGGCCACCTACGTGAAAGCAGCCTCCGACAAGGCCGGGCAAATCGCCTCGCTGGTCACCGAACTGTTGTCCTTTTCCAAAGCGTCGTTTGGCGGCGCCGCCGTGCACCTCCAGCCGGTCAATGTCCGCAAGGCTGCGGAAGAAGCGATGCGCCGGGAGATTGCGGACAATGCGGAGATCCGGCTGGAAGTTCCGCCGCAGCTGAACGTCGCGGCCGACCGCGATTTGCTCATCCGCGCACTCGCGAATCTCTTCCGCAACGCCATCCATTACGCCGCTCCAGCCGGGCCGATCACCGTCACCGCCAGCGCTGAGGAAGATCACGTGATCATCGCAGTCCGGGATGGTGGTCCAGGCGTTCCGGAAGAAGATCTCGCGCGGATCTTCGACGCCTTTTATCGCGTGGATGCCTCGCGCACCCGCGGCACCGGCGGGACCGGCCTCGGGCTGGCGATCGTCAAGGCGTGCGTCGAATCCTGTTTGGGTTCGGTGACCGCCCGCAATCGCCAGCCGCGCGGACTCGAAGTAATCATCCAGCTTCCCAGCAGCCCGCCTCCATTTTCCGAAACCAAACTCGGATAGCTCCACCTTTCCAGCGCTCCATTCCGAAGCAGTCATCTCCTCTTTTTTTCCTCCCCATGAATCCACCGTCCAACCTTTATCCAGCAGCCTCGCCGGTCCGCTCCGTTCTCCGCGCCGCAGCTTCCATCGCAGTTTTCCTCGGAGCGATTTTGCTTCCGGAAGCTTCCGCGCAAACCACGCTGGAGGCCGGTTTTGCCTCGCCGCCGATGGAGGCGCGCACCCGCGCTTATTGGTGGTGGTTGAACGGCAACGTCACCAAGGAAGCGATCACGCGTGACCTCGTGGAGATGAAAGCCAAAGGCTTCGGAGGCGCACTGATCTGCGACGCCGGCGGCGCGGAACAACGCGGCAACGAGCAGGTGCCGCACGGACCGACGTTTTTCTCCCCAGCGTGGCGCGAGCTTTACCAGCACGCGCTGACCGAAGCCGCGCGGCTCGGACTCGAGATGAGTCTGAACATCCAGAGCGGCTGGAATCTCGGCGGCCCGATGGTGAAAGCGGAAGACGCCGCCCAGAAGCTCGTCTGGTCCGAGACCACGATCAGCGGCGGCATCCTGATCGAGCAAAAGCTTCCGGAAGGACCGCACAAAGATCCCTATCACCGGGATCTTTTTGTCCTCGCGCACCGCGCCAGCTCCCCCGCTCCAGATCGTCCGCCGCTCCGGAATCTTCCGGAGAAAGCGATGCTCAAAGCGCTGCATTTTTCCGCGCCGGATACCGCTCCGCTGCTCAGCGATGTGCCGGCGAAAGCGGGCGAGGAAGACTTCCGCAGCACCGACGTGCTCGACCTGACGAAGCAGCTTTCCGCGGACGGCGTTCTGCGTTGGAACGCTCCGCCGGGTGAATGGAAAATCCTCCGTTTTGGTTCCACCGTGAGCGACCATTCCTACGTCTCCACTTCCAGCGAAGGCTGGACCGGCTATGCGCTCGACGTGCTCGATGTCGGCGCGTTCCGCCGCTACTGGGATGCCGTGGTCGAGCCGCTGATCGCCGACGCCGGCCCGCTCGCCGGGAAGACGCTGCGCTATCTCCACACCGACAGCTGGGAGGTGGAAGCGATCAATTGGACTCCGACGCTTCGGGAAGAATTCCGTCAGCGTCGCGGTTACGATTTGCTCCCGTGGTTGCCGGTGATGAACGGCCGAATCGTGAACAGCCGCGACGAGAGCAATCGCTTTCTCGCCGACTTCCGGAAGACGCTCGGCGATCTCGCGATCGATCATCATTACCGGCCGTTTCGCGATTGGACGCATCGTCGCGGATTGGAGTTTCATCCGGAATCCGGCGGACCGCACGCGGTGCCGATCGATGCCCAACGCGCGCTCGGCTGGAACGACATGCCGATGTCCGAGTTCTGGGCGGAATCCTGGAAGCATCGGATCGGCGACGCGAACCGCTTCTTTGTCCGACAACCCGCCAGCGCGGCGCACACTTACGGCCGCAAGCTGGTCGCGGCGGAAGGCTTCACCACCATCGGGCCGCATTGGCAGGAGCGGCTCTGGGAGAATCTGAAACCGTCATTCGATCACGCCTGTGCGGAAGGTTTGAACCGGCTCGTCTGGCACGCGTTTGTCTGCTCGCCGGAATCCGCCGGAATGCCCGGCCAGCAATATTTTGCCGGCACGCATCTCAATCCGAACGTCACGTGGTGGAACAAATCCGCGCCGTTCTTCGATTACCTCAATCGCTGCCAATTCATGCTCCAGCGAGGCCTCCCGGTCGCTGACGTCCTTTATTACTACGGAGATCACGTGCCCAATTTCACGCAGCAACGCGGCACCGATCCTGCGAAACTCGGGGCTGGATATGACTACGATGTGATTACCGAGGAGGCGATTCTCACGCGTCTCGCGGTGAAAGACGGTCGCCTGGTTTTGCCGGATGGCGTGAGCTATCGGCTGCTGGTTCTCCCGAATCAGCCCGCGATTTCTCTCCCGGTGCTGCGGAAGGTGCGCGACCTCGTTGCCGCCGGCGCGACGATCGTCGGCGTTCCTCCGGAACAAGCCAGCGGCTTGAGCGGATTTCCGCAAGCCGACGCGGAAGTGAAGGCGATCAGCGCGACGCTGTGGAGCACGAGCGCGGAGCAAGGTCGGGCGATTTCCGGGAAGACCGGACGTGAGGCGTTGCAAGCTGCCGGCGTGCTTCCAGACTTCGAGTTCAGCGGCGGCGTGGACCAGAAAACTGCGGTGGATTGGGTGCACCGCCGTGAAGGCGACGCGGACATTTATTTCGTCGCCAACCGGGGAAAACGGGAGGAGCGCGTGCGCTGCACTTTCCGAGTCGCGGGGAAAGTTCCGGAGCTTTGGGATGCCGTCAGTGGCGAGCGGCGACTCGCGACGGATTATGAGGAGAAAGATGGGCGCACGACCGTGCCGCTGGAGTTTGCTCCGTGCGGTTCGGTTTTCGTCGTCTTCCGCCAGGCGGCGGCCGCGCATCCACCCACGCAGCGCCGGAATCAGCCGGAGTTTTCCGCGCGACAGGAGCTCACGGGAAGCTGGTCGGTGGCCTTCGATCCGAAATGGGGCGGGCCGGAGGTTGCGGAGTTCGCCGCCTTGGAGAGCTGGAACAAGCGGCCGGAGGAAGGAATCCGCTTCTACTCAGGCACCGCGACCTACCGCCAGAGTTTCGATCTTTCTCCCGAACTGGGGAAGAAATCGCTGGCGCTGGATCTCGGCGATGTCCGGGAACTTGCGGAAGTCCGGCTGAACGGCGAACCGCTCGGCGTAGTTTGGGCTCCGCCGTTCCGGGTCGTTCTTCCGGAGAAATCCTTGAAGCTCACCGGCAACACGCTGGAAGTCGAAGTGGTGAACTTCTGGCCGAATCGTTTGATCGGCGACGCCGCTTTGCCCCGGGAAAAGCGTCTCACCAAAACCAACATCCGCGAACTCCACGCCAAAACTCCGCTGGTCGAATCCGGCCTGCTCGGCCCCGTTCGGCTGATGGAGCGGATCAATCCCTAAAGCGCGCTCGCGACTTCAGGCGATGCCGCGGTGACGCAGGCGATCGAGGACGACCGCGGCGATGATGATGCCGCCGGTGACGATCTCCTGGACCCAATTCGCGAGGTTCATTTTGGTGCAGCCATTGGCCACCACCGTCATGATCAGCGCGCCGATGAGCGAGCCCCAGACGGAGCCTTCGCCGCCGTTCAAGCTGGCGCCACCGATCACCACGGCCGCAATTACGGCGAGCTCCAGACCATTTGCGGTCGTCGGATCGCCGACGGTGAGATACGAGAACTGGAGCACGCCGGCGATTCCCGCGAAAGCGAGGCCGACGATGTAAATCAACAGCTTGGTTTTCCGCAGCGAGACTCCGCAAAGACGGGCGGTTTGCTCATTGGAACCGATGGCAAAAACATGCCGGCCAAAGCGCGTGTAGCGCAGCAGAGCGGCGGTGAAAATCGTCAGGATGAGCATCAGCCAAACTCCGGGCGGGAAGATCATCCAGCGATCTTTCGGCGCGAGACTTTGGAGGAGATTGTTCAGCCAGGTGGAAGGCGCGGAAACCATGGTTTCATCCGCAAGACCTTTTGCCGCGCCGCGCAATGCGCCCCACATCCCGAGCGTCACGATGAATGGGGTGAGATTGAGCTGCGTGATGAAGAGGCCGATCAGCAAGCCGCACGCGGCACCGGCCGCAATCCCGCCGAGCGCGGCGAGGACAGGCGGAACGTTTTGCTGCAAGAGCAGCGCAACTGTGACGGTGACCAGGGCGATGTTGGAACCGATCGAAAGATCGATCCCGCCGGAGATGATGATCAGCGTCATCCCGAGCGCCGCTGTGGCGACGACAGCTGTCTGAAGCAGCATGATCTGGAAGTTGTCCGCGGTCAGGAACGTGGTTGGACGCAAGATCCCGAAGAGCGCGATGACGAAGACCAGGCCGATGATCGGTCCGAGCTTGGCTCGCAATGAGGCCCAGTCGATCCGCGATGGAGCCGAGGTGGAAACGGGAGCGGCGGCGGCGCTCATGCGGCCTCCTTGGTAGCGGTTGCTTCAGTCATGATTTGATGTTCATCGGTTTCTGCGACGAGACGCGCGGGGTTCAAGCGCCCCTTCGCCATGACGGCGATCCGATCGCAGACGCCGAGCAGTTCCGGAAGATAGCTGCTGACCATCAGCACGGCTTTGCCCTGCGCCGCCAGCTCGTCGATGAGCTGGTAGATTTGCGCCTTTGAGCCGACATCGATTCCGCGCGTCGGTTCGTCGAGCAGGAGCACATCGACGCCGTGTTCGAGCAGCCGCGCAATCGCCACTTTCTGCTGATTTCCTCCGGAAAGATTCCCGACCGGCTGCTGCGGTTCCCGGCAACGAATCGCGAGCTTTTGGATCCACTTCCGGCTCGCTTCCGCCTGGGTCTTCGGATGAACGAAGCGTCCCAGGCTGGAGAGCGTGACGTTATCCGCAATGCTGAGATTCAGCGCGAGACCTTCGAGTTTCCGGTCTTCGCTGACCATCCCCATTCCGCGTTCCCACTGCTGGGCGGGAGAAGCGGCGCCGGAATGAGCTTTGACCCGAATCTTCCCGGAACGCACGGCATCCAGTCCGAAGATGGCCCGCAAAAGTTCGGTTCTTCCCGCACCGATCAGACCGGCGATTCCGAGCACTTCGCCCCGGTGCAAAGTCAGTGACGCGCCCGCTGGTTTCACCATTCCGGCAATCTCGCTCAGCTCGAGCACCGCTTCGCCCGGCGTCCGTTTCGAGCGCGGATAAAGGTCCTCCACGGAGCGCCCGACCATCATGGCGATGATCTGCTCGTTCGATGTCGCGGCGGTCTCGCCCGTGCCCACGCTTTTGCCGTCGCGGAGCACGGTGAAGCGATCGGACAACGTCCGCACTTCCTCCAGAAAATGTGAAATGTAGATGATCCCGAGTCCTTTGCCGCGCAGGCGTTGCACCAGTTCGAACAGACGCTGAATGTCATTCCGCGCGAGACTGCTGGTCGGTTCATCCAGGACCAAAACTCGGGCGCCGACGGCGATCGCGCGGCCGATTTCCACGAGTTGCTGCTCGGCGATGGAGAGCTTGTAAACCGGTGTTTCCGGAAGAATGTCCGCGCGCCCCAGCTGCGCCATTGCATCGCGCGCACGGTCGCGGACTTCGCCCCACTTCATGAACGGCCCGACGCTCGGCTCCATCCCGAGCACAATGTTTTCCATGACCGTGAGATGCCGCGCGAGCGACAGCTCCTGATAGATCATCGAAACGCCAGCATTGCGCGCGTCCAGCGGATGCTGCGGGCGATACGGTTCTCCGTTCAGCCACATCCGGCCTTCATCCGGCTGATGCGCGCCGGAGAGCACCTTCATCAGCGTGCTTTTGCCGGCGCCGTTCTCGCCGACCAGCGCGAGCACTTCACCCGCGCGGACCGAGAGCTCCACTCCATCCAGCGCCTTGGTCGCGCCGAAGCGCTTCCGCACGCCTTCCATCCGCAGGAGTTCCGCCGGAGCCGCCATGAGCTACTGCAGCTTGAGCAAGTCCTGCACTTCCTGGCTGTTCAGGTTTTCCTGAGTGATCAGCTGCACGCCGCTGTCCACCGAAGGCTCGACCGTCTCGCCATTCATCTTCGCGACCATCGTCTTCACGCCCATGTAACCCATCTTCCGCGGGTTCTGCGCGACCAGGGAATGAATCTCCCCTTTTTTCATCGCCTCGACAAGCGGACCGGAAGCATCGAAGCCGACAAACTTGGCTTTGCCCGCGAGATTGTTTTGCCGCAGCGCGAGCAGCATTCCGAAGGTCAGCGATTCATTGGAGCAAAAGATGCCGTCGGCTTTGCGGAGCTCATCCATGATGTTCATCGCGGTGGATTGCGCCTCGCTCGCCGTTGCGCCACCGAAGCGATTGTCCACGATCATCTGGATCTCGGGATGCTTTTTGATCGCTTCGAGGAAGCCGGTTTCGCGCTCCACGGTACTCGCCGAGCCTTCCATGTAGCGAAGGAGGACGACCTTGCCTTTGCCGCCGAGCAGCTTGGCCAATTGATCGCCGGCAATCTGGCCGCCGAGTTTGTTGTTCGTCCCCACGTAACTCACGAAGTCCGTTCCGACTTCGCCCTTCAGCGAGGAGTCGATAATCACCACCGGGATGCCTTTGCTCATCGCGCCGGAGACCGGCCGGCGGAGCGCCGTGTCATCCAGCGGCGCCAGGACAATGCCGCTGACGCCTTCGGAGGCAAACTGCTCGACGATGGAAATCTGCTGGGCGCGATCGTTCTCCTTGAGCGGGCCTTTCCAGAGAATGTTCACGCCGAGTTCCTGGCCGGCCTGTTTTGCTCCGGCTTCGACTGACTTCCAGAAGACGTGCGTGGTTCCCTTGGGAATCACGGCGATGGTTTTTGCTCCCGGTGTCTGTGCGGCGCCATCCGGCGACTTGTTGCAACCGGTGAGGATCAGCGCGGCAAACAGCGTCTGACAGAAAACAGCGGGGAGGCGAAATGGGGACATACGGCGGGGGAGGATTTTGAGAGTCAAAGTTTGATGGGGAGATTCTTTCTGCGCGGTTCGGGAAGAAAAGACCAGCGCGAGTTGGTCGCGCCCGGATCGTCGCTCCTTCTTCCGGCTGTTCCCAGCGGCCTTCATCTGCCGGCCGGCTGGAGTTCCGCATTCAAGCGCACGCTTTGTCCGGATGACAGGGTGAAGGCCGCCGTCTTCTCCCCGTAACGCACCTTGCCGTTGGATCCGGAGACATTGCGCACCTCGGCGGTCAGGAGCCGGCTGTCTTTCCAGCTCAGATCGACCTCAAACCCGCCGCGCGCGCGCAAGCCCTGCACGGAGCCGCTCGGCCATGCGGAAGGAAGCGCTGGCAGAAGGTGAATCTCTCCCAGATGCGATTGCACCAGCATCTCCGCCATGCCCGCGGTCGCGCCAAAGTTGCCGTCGATCTGAAACGGCGGATGCGCATCGAAAAGGTTCGGGTAAATGCCGCCGCCGTTGTTCATGTCGGTGCCGACGGTGTTCACGGCGGTCATGAGATTGCGGAGCATCAGATAGGCGTGATCCCCATCGAGAAACCGTGCCCAGAAATTGATCTTCCACGCGCGGCTCCAGCCGGTCCCGCCATCTCCCCGCGCGGTCAGCGAAACTTTCGCCGCCGTCGCCAGTTCGGGCGTTCTCGTCGGGGCGATCTGTCGTCCCGGATGCAGCGCAAAAAGATGGGAGACGTGCCGATGCGTGTTCTTGGGATCGTCCCGATCGGTCTCCCATTCCTGGAGTTGTCCCCACTTGCCGATCTTCGGCTTGAGCAGTTTCTCCCTCATGGTTGCGATTTTCTCCCGGTAAGGCTGGTCGATCTTCAGGACGTCCGCGGCTTCCACATAGTTGGTGAAGAGATCGTAGATCAGCTGCTGGTCGTAGCTCACGCCAGGCTCCGTCGGACCTTGTTCCGGAGACCAGCCTTTCGGCGCGACCATGGTTCCGTCGGGCCGGGTCAGCAGCGTGTCTTCCCAGAATTCGCAGATCTCCTTGAGCATCGGATAAGCGACTTCCGCGAGATACTTCCGGTCCCGGCTGAAGGCGAAGTGTTCCCAGAAATGCTGCGCGTACCAGGCGCTCCCGGGCGGATTCCACTTAAAGCTGCCGCCGCCGAAGATTCCGTTTTCTGTCCGGACCGTCCACCCGCGGACTTTGGCTCCATATTCCTCTTGCGAACGCAGCCGGGCAATCGGCGCCTGACTCAGCACGTAGTCGATAAAGGGCCGATGGCATTCCGCAAGGTTCGTCGGCTCGACCGGCCAATAGTTCATCTGGATGTTGATGTTCGAATGATAATCCGAACGCCACGGCGGCTTGTTCGACTCGTTCCAGAGTCCCTGCAGATTTGCCGGCAATCCGCCGGGCCGGGAAGAACTGATCATCAAGTAGCGACCATATTGGGCGAACAATTCCTCCAGATCCGGATCCACGGTTTTCTGCTTTGTGTAAGCGAGCAGACGTTCGTTGGTCGGCTTGGCGGCGATCTCCGGAGCAGTCGCGCCGAGGTCGAGACGGAACCGGCGGAAGAGCTTCTGGTGATCCGCAATGTGAGCGGCCTGGAGTGATTCGACCGGTTGTTTTGCCGCCGCGTCCGCGCGCGCGGTGACTTCCGCATGCGGATGAACGCCGCGATATTTCTTCCCGGCATCCGGAAGATAATTGGTTCCAGCGGAAAGGATCAGCGTGAGGCTATTGCAACTCTCGAAGCTCAAGCTGGTCTCCGGAAACTTCACCTCCTTGGGGATCGGGAGAGTCTGGACACTCGCGGTCGGCGCTCCGGGCGTATCGGTTTTCACCTGCACCTTGCCGCCATCGTTGAGCACCAACAGCTGCGATTCATACTCCAGCCCATCGCTCCCGAGTCTTCCGGAAAAAGTCAGGCGCTGGCCGCTCACCGCGACCTTGTCGGAATGCATGTCGGTCAACCAGACGCGCCCGCTGTAGGCGCCGGGTTTATCCGCAGTCAGCCGCACCACCACCACTTTTCCGGGATGACTGGCAAAAGCGGTCCGCGTGTAGCGCACGCCTTGATGCTGATACGTCAGACGCTGCACCGCCGTGTTGAGATCGAGTTCGCGCCGGTAGTTCGTTGGGTCGGCATGGCCGAGTTCGAGGAAGACGTCGCCGAATGCCTGGTAATGTCCGGTGTCTTTGTCGTGACCGGTCCAGAGGCTGTTCTCGTTGAACTGAATGCGCTCGGCGATCGTTCCGCCGAACACCATCGCACCCATCCTCCCGTTCCCGATCGGCAGCGCCTCGGTCATCCAGGTTCGCGCTGGCGCTCCATACCAGAGAACCGCCGAAGGATCGGCTTTCGCCGCGGGCCCGGGGATTTGAGCCTGGATCGACTGCGCAGAAAGCGCGAGCGCCAGCAAAGCGGCGCGGGTGAGTTTTACGGGGAGCATTTTTGTTCTGGAGGGTTAAGGCAAATAAAACACTTCGGTCGCATCGACCCAGATTGCTCCCTTCGCCGCAGCTTGCGGCAGCGGCTCCTGACACGGATCGGTCTGGGTCCACCAGCGACGCGTTTCAGGATCGGCAGCCATCCGCGCATTGTCGCCTTCCCAATCGTCCCCGACGTATTCGAGATACGCGATGAGGTAGAGCTTCCCGCCAATCTCCTGCTCGTAAATCGAGTAGTTCTGGATGTGACATTCCTTGATCATCCGCAGCACGCTGGGCCAGACCGCCGCGTGGAGTTCGCGGTAAAAAGGTGCGTGCTCCGGACGCAAACCGGTGACTTTGAGGAAGCGGCGGGGAGGTCGATTCATGGAACCCGAAGCTTTTCGAAGCGTCCGTAGGCCAGCTCCCATTCCGCACTTTCCTGGGGCGCGTATTCCGCAATCGTGAACGAGTCGCGCACCACTCCGCGCAAAGCGGAAAGCGACTCGAGATGCCCGAGCGCAATTGCCTGGATCAAGACATTCCCCGCGGCGGTGGCTTCCAGCGGCCCTGCCAGCACCGGCCGACCGATCGCGCTGGCGGCAAACTGATTCAGCAGCGTGCTTTGGCTGCCGCCGCCGACAATGTGGAGCCGGTTGATTTTCTTCCCCGTGACCTGCTGCAGCTCCTCGAGCGTTCGGCGGTAAAGCAGCGCGAGGCTCTCGAAGATGCAGCGCGCAAATTGCCCCGGCGTCTCCGGCTCAGGCTGCCCGGTTTCCCGACAATAAGCCGCGATCTTTTCCGGCATGCGGTCGGGCTTGAGAAAGCGCGCGTCGTTCGGGTCGATCAAGGAGCGGAACGACTCAGCCTGTTCCGCCTGCAGGTTCAGCGTTGCGTAATTGAATTCCTGCCCCGCCAGCGCCCAAGTCCGCCGGCATTCCTGCAGGATCCAGAGCCCGATGATGTTCTTGAGAAACCGAGTCGTTCCGCCAAAGCCAGCCTCATTGGTGAAGTTGTGCAGCCGCGCTTCTTCGCTGATCAGCGGCTGCGGAAGCTCCACCCCAATCAGCGACCAGGTTCCGGAACTCAGATACGCCCAATCTTCCCCAAGCGCCGGCACCGCGGCGACGGCCGCCCCCGTGTCGTGGGAACAAGTCGCGATGACTTCGATCGGACCGGCACCCAGTTCGGCGGCCATCTCCGGAAGCAATGGGCCGAGTCGCGTGCCGGAAGAAACCAGCGGCGGGAAGATCTTCGAAGGAAAGCCGAAGGTCTCGATCAGCCGCTGCGACCAGGCACGCGCCACGGGATTATAAAGCTGCGTGGTGCTGGCGAGACTTTCCTCAATCGCCGCCACGCCGCTGAACAGGAAATGCAGGTAATCCGCAATGGTCAGAAACTGCTCCGCAATCTCCAGCAGCCGCGGACTTTGCTCCAGCTCCGCGATCAGATGGTAGAGCGTATTGATCTGCATGAACTGGATTCCCGTCTCGGCGAAAATCAGTTCTCTTCCAGGCGACTCCAGGGCGGCGGCGTAGGTGGAATCCGTGCGCGCATCGCGGTATTGATACGGCAGCGAAAGCATCGGCTGACCGGCTCCGAGCAACACGTAATCGACGCCCCAGGAATCGACGCTCAAACCTTCCACACTGAGATTCATCGCGGCGACTTTGCGCACGCCGAGTTTTAGTTCCTCGAAGATGCGGAGGATATTCCAGCGGAGCGAGCCGGCGATCTTTACCGCGCCATTGGGGAAGCGGTGAATTTCCTCCAGCGTGACTTTGCCGTCGCGCAGCCGACCTAAAATCACGCGTCCACTTTCCGCCCCGAGATCGCACGCGATGTAGGTATGTTCGTTCATAGGCCGAGCGCTTTTTGACGATGATGTTCGTCCTTGCGGTTGGCGATCCGATCCACATCCGCATCGGAGAGAAAAATCGGTCCGCCGAGTGCCGCCGCACCAAGAAAGATCGCGGCTGCCTTGACTGCCATGAACATCGCCGCCTGCACCGCGGCTGCGGAAGAACCGAGCGTGATGATTCCGTGATTCCGCAGGAGGATGACTCGCGGAGGCACGCCGTGCGTCTGGAGAAATGCGCGCGTCGCCTGGTGGATGAACTGCGCGAGCTTCAACCCGGGATCGGTGTAGGGCACGAGCACCGAGCTGCCTCCGCAACAAACGATTTCATCTGGAAAAAGCCGGCCTGCCGCAAACTTCTCCGCCAATGGGGAACAAAGGATCGAGTTGATTGCAATCGGGTGCGTGTGACCGACAAAGTTCACGTTCGGCAGCGAGAGCAAATCCGCGTGGAAGAGCGCCTCGACGGAAGGTTTTCGCGCCGCGGAATCCACGCGGCAAGCAAACAGCGTCGCGTCGATTTCCTCATCCGAAACTGCCGGCTTTTCCAGCAACTCGAGCAGCGGCGCAAAGCGGCATTCCACCACGTGCTCGTCGCGCAAAGTCCCGAGGCTGCTCCCGCTCGCCTTCACGATAAACGTCTCCTCACCGACGCGCGCGGAGGTGTTCCCCTCACCCAAAATCGCGAGCTGCCGATGCTCCGCACCGAGCTCATGCGAGAGCTCGATCAAACCTTTCCGCTGCGTCGCGGGATCGTTCATTCGAGGTCTCCGCAGATCGCCACTTCGAGTCCGAGTTCCTGCATTGCCGCGGCCTTGACCAGGAGCCCGCGCTTGGCCCCAGCTCGATCCGGCGCATAGACGACCTGAATATGATTCGCCTGATGCCGCGCCATCATCTGGTCGCGGGTGATTCCCTTCAGAACCACGTGCATGATTGGCCATTGCGAGGTCGTCAGCTGCCAGCGTTCTGCGGTTTCCTCCGGCGGCAACGTGACGACTTCCGCGATGCCGGTGTCGAACTTCAGGCGGCCATCGGCGACGAAAACCCGGCTCCAGACAATCCAGCCCGGCTTGCTGATTCCCTTGACCGTTCCGCCGCCGAGCCGGAAGTACATGGCCGGCTGCCGCTCGCTGGTCGTCCCCTTCCAGCCGCCGATGAAATGCTCCGGCGGCGCCGCTCCCGAGATGAGGAAGACCCAGACGTATTCGTCCACGCCGGCGCCTTTGAAGTGCCGGCCCCAACGAAGATCATGCAGCGTATTCTCCGGAGGAAAACCGAGTTCACGCCAGAGGCGGTAAGTGATCAGGCCGTCGAGTCCGGCGCATTCGTCCACCTCATTGAAGTGCGGAAGCGCCTCGCCTTTGTAGAGTTCCACCTTGGTTCCTTCCCGGTAAACCGGCGGTCGCGAAACATTGTTCAGCGTGCCTTCCACGAGATCCGAAGCGGGCGCCAGATCCTTGAGTCCTTGCTGATACTGAATGCCGATGGTCGCGCAGCCGAAATCATCCGCAATGCGCATCGCGGCAATATACATTTTGCACTGCTGCAGCACCTGCGCCTCGGTGAGTTCAGTCTCCTCGTCGGTGCCGAGCTGAAACTTCATCCCCTTCTTGAGATACCATTGGTAAACCGCGCGCGCTTCTTCTTCCGTGACCGTGAGCATCCGCGCATACAGCGAAGATTGGCTGAGCCGCTCTTTATAGACTCCGGTTTGGTGCAGCAGTTCATCCGGAATAATTGCGTTATACATCCCCATGCAGCCTTCATCGAAGACGCCGAGGATGGCTTTCTCCCGCTGCAACTTCGCGGCGAATCGGCGGCCGATCTCACGGGCCTCGCGCGGCATCTTCACTTCTTCCAGAGCGCGCACATGCGACGTGTCGTGTTTGATCCGGCCCTTCTTCAGCCAGCTCTGCAGACCTTTCCGGAAGAACGCATCATCGAAGTTTTCGCTCCAGATGGTGCTGAACTTCACGCCCGCTTTGGTCATCGACCCGTTTAGATTCAACATGCCGACCAAACCCGGCCAGGTGCCGCTCCAGTTTGCCAATGTCAGGATCGGACCGCGATGCGTGATCAGTCCGTGAAGGATGTGATGGCTGTATTGCCAGACGGCTTCGGCGACAATCAGCGGCGCCTCCGGAGGAATGGTTCGGAAGACTTCCATTCCATACTTCTGGCTGTCGATGAAGCCGTGTCCCTTTTTCGCATCGACTGGATGTGCTCGCTGCACCTTCCAGCCTTCCCGCTCGATGGCGGCGATGATTTGCGCCTCCATCGCGGCTTGAGCAGGCTGGCATTTTTGATTGGCAGAGGAGCGGAGGTCGCCGTTGGCGAGCAGGTAGGCAGTGTTCACAGAAAGACTTGGGCGGCCGGCAAAGACAGGATCAAAATTCCGGATCAGGGTGAGGCAAGACCGCGCATGGGGCGGCAGCTTTGGCCGAAGCTCCAGATCAAGTCAATGTTCGCCGCTGCGTCTCGCGGAAGAGCGGCTTCCGATGCTCCCGCGGCGGCCTGGTTTGCTTCCCCATCAGCGAGTTCGTTCGCACTTGTCCTTCTGCGGTGGGCTCGCAGCAAACGCCAGGCTCGGGAAGAAATCCTGCCTGAACCGCTGGAACGCTAGCGAGCCGAACGGAGCAGACGACGGCGGGCCAGGAACAACGCGCCGAGCGCGAGAAACGTTCCGGACGCTGGCTCCGGCACCATCACGAGCAGACCGGAGGATTCGGTGAAGCTCCAATTCTCGCCGCCAACGGTTCCCGTCCAGACGCCGGGCGCGGAGAGAGCGAGAACACCGCTGAGTTGATTCCCGACGAAAGACACGGAACTGAAATCGCCGGTGTTCGCGCCGAACAAATCGAACGAAAGTCCCTGACCGGAAACTGGCGTGAAGCCGAAGTTCAACTGAAGGCCGGCATTTCCAAAGCTCGTGGGAGCAGAGCCTTGGATGGCGCCGAACAGGGTGGTGCCGGCCAACTCCATGGTGATCGGTTGGTTATCCTCCAGGAAGATACCGGAACCGGTCGCATTGATGGGCACCGCACCCACCGTGAAGCCGGCGTTAAGGTACAAGCCGCCGCCCGTGGCGTAGTTCAGGGCGGAGACGACTCCGGAGATCGCGGCAAACGGCAAATCAACATCCAGCAACATTGCCCCCGGAATGGTGACGTGAGTGAGCACGCCGAGTTGCTCGACGCCGGCGCTCACCACGTTCAGGTAGGTGCTGGCGGTCGTGAGACTGAGCGAATAGATGCGGTTATCCACGACTCCGGTGTCCAGGCCGAGCAGATCGCCGCTTGGCTGGGTGCCGATGATCACGGCGCCGCCGGAGACGGTGGAATCCGGAACGCCGTTGCTCCAGTTCAGCGGGTTGGACCAGGACGAATCGGTCGCGCCATTGGTGAAAGTCGTGCTCGCGGTGAGCGCGCCGGAGGTGGCGAGCAGAAGCGCGGAGAATGCGGAAAATCTTTTCATGCAAACGTTGGGGAAGAAGCGGGGCAGTTACGGGGTGTAAGGAAGGGGAAGAGCCAGGAAGGAACCGCTGCCCGTGACCGAAGCGCGCTTCAGGAAAGCCACCGCACTGCCGGCGGGAATCACCGTGCTGTTTTGGTTTGCGCTGCTGCCGCTCTTCCGCCACTCGCCGCTCGCCAGCTGGAAGTAAGCGGCCCACTTCGGCGTGATCACTCCGTTCACTGTCGTGGTGCCATCCGGCAAGGAAAGCGTGTCCGCAGTAAAAGCAGAAGTGCCGCGCACCCAATTGGATCCGAGGCTCACCTGCGACAGCGTCATGGCGACCGGCACATGCATCCCGGAGTAGCGGACACTCGATGCGCCGGAGTGCTTGAGCAGCGGCGCCACCGTCGCCGCGCGGCCGGTGAGGATGATCGAATCGGCCGGCTGTCCTGCTGGACGGAAGACTGCGAGCGTGGCATTCGGCGGCAGCACCGTTCCGCCCGCGTCGAGGTTTGTTCCAGCACCATCCTTCACCCACTGAGCCTGCGTCGTGCTCCAGTAGAAGTAATCAAACTTCCGGAGCGCGGCGTTCCACAAGCCGATGCCACCGGCAGCCGCCAGCGAAGCGCCCTGGCCGGGAAACGCGTTGGCACCTTCACCCAGAGCAGTCCGCAGCGTGTGCGCGGCGCTGATCTCAAACGAGTCGCCCACCGCCAGGGCAAAACCGGTGGCATTCAGTGCGGTCGTCTGCGCGGATTCATCGGTGACATCCAGGGTGAGAGTGGAAGCGTCGTTCGCCACGATCCGCAGCACTCGGCCAACCTGCGCGCCGGAAGTGATCCGGAGAAAACTGGGCCGGCTGTTGGTTCCCGCGCTGATGAATTCGTTCACCTGCCACCCAGCGACTTCCGCAGCGAGGACGTTTGCACTGACCCCGCTCGCCTTTCCGGAGAAAAGCACCGAAGTCCCCAGCGGCGTGCTCAGATAGGAAGTCGTCGCCGTGGCGGTGGCGGGGAAGCTGTAGGTGAGGAAGCCGACGGGTGCGGTGTTCGTCTGGGCCAGTGCGGAGCCGGTAAATGCGGCGCTGCAAACGAGCAGGGTCAGGAAGTGCGGAAGAGTTTTCATCGGGAAGAGATGGGGAAGAAAAAGCCGGCGGTTAGTTCACGGTGAAGCCGTTGGTGAGCGAGAAGGTGTTCGGACCGAAGGTCACGTTCACGGTGTAGGCGCCTGTGGTCGCGGCGGCCGGAATCGCAAAGACCAGGGTGACCACGCCGGTGCTGGCGTCGCGCGTCCGGCTGGTGGCCGTGATCGTCGTTGCGCCGGTTTTCGTCAGCGTTGCTGCGCTCGGCGCGACCGTGTTTGGCGGTGGCGGAGGAGTGTAAGCGGAGTTCAAAGTGGCGGTCACAGTGACGGTGGCGCCGCGACTTCCGCTGGTCGGCGAGACGCTCGAGATTCCTTCGGTGCTGCCGCCGGTGGTCGTCCCCGTCACCGGATCATAAGTGGCGAGCGCGGTGCGGATCGTGCGATAGAAGCGGGTCGAATCTGCCAGTGCAGCGCCATTGTCCACGAGGAAGGTCGTAGTCGCATTGCTGGTCGCAGCGACGCTGGCATTGAGCGTCGTCCAGGTGACGAGGTCCGCAGATCCGGAGGCTTGCTCCAGGGAAGCTTCCACCTTGTAGGTCCCGCCTTCGACGCTGGTCCAGACAAGCGCCACATTGCCGGTGGAAGGATTCACTGAATCGATCGAGGCGACTTCCTGCGTATCCGGTCCGCCCTTGAACGCCGTCGTAACGGTTTCCGCCACCGAGGTGACGATCGCGCCGGTCGGTGTTCCGTAATATTGCTTCCCGACGTTGTAGGGATAAAGCGACGAACCTGTGGCGGAAATCGCGACGAAGTAGGCGTAGGTGCCGCCGGGATATTCCGGAGTGACGCAGAGTCGGCCGTTGTATTGGTCGAGGTCGAAGTCGGTGCCCTGGACCTTCCCGAGATCACCCAGATAATCGTTGTCCTCGATGTAGCGGCCGAGCGGGAAAGTCGTGCTCACCGCCGGTCCGTATTTCGAGCTGGCGAGCGTCGTGGAAGTGTAGGCATACACGCGCTTCGCCCACTCCGGAACGGTCGTGCGACCGGTCGTCGCGAGGTTCGTCGTGCCGTTCAGTCCGTCGCGCGGAACAAATCCCGTGACCATCCGACGCACGCTGCTGCTTGCATTCAGCGCGGAAGAATAGCCGTAAGGTCCGTAGATGGGGAAGCCGTCCTTTGCCCAGCCGACGATCGGCGAGTGCCCATTCGGCGAACTCGGATCCTCGCTGTAAGCCTTCGTGTTTTCGTTGAAATCCACGCTGTCCCCGAGCAGATAACGCGGGCCGATCGGGTTGGCGTGGTAGTGATAAACGCCGGTGTTTTGCTGGTGCGCGAGCGCCGAATCGAAGGTGATCGCCTCATTCACGTAAGCGTCCCGATTCCACACGCCGTCTCCGGTCACACCGTTCGGCATCCCGGGTGCGTCGCCATCGCGCGCGCTGGCGTTCGAGTAGGAAACTGCATCGGTCGCATCGAAGGCATGCACGCCATCCACGAACCAGCCGATCTCACCTTGCACCCGCGTTTTCGTCGTCGGCACCACCGGCGTCCGCGGAATGCGGAAGAGATCCTTTTGGTTCTTCGGGATGTTCACAAAAGCAATCGTGCGCGCGGCATTGTCATACCACGGCCCCATGATGTGACTGCCCAGACCGGTGCTCCGGACATAAACCCAGCTCGTCGAGTAGGAGACTTCCTGGACGCCGCAGTAAGCTGGCGTTGCCTGCCCCTGCGAGCCGTTCGCCCACGTCGTCACGGAGGTCCCGTTCAGCTTGTTCGCATCCGTGGTGTAGATGCGGGCGTACTTCGTGGAAGCATCCGTGAGCCAGGAAGAAAGCCGCGGATCGGCGAGCGCGGTGGCCGATAAAAGGACGAAAGCGAGAAGGGGGCGGAAGTTCATGCGCGCCGGTTTTAGCGCACCGCAGATTAAGCGACGGTGAAGACGGCGACTTTCCGGAAGAAAGTTACAACTCCGTCAGTGTTCGCAAAAAGGCCACCAAAGCCGCTTGATCCGCCGCATTCAGCCGGAGGCCGCCGACGGGATGTTTGGCGAGATTTGGGTCGAGCGTCGGAGTCCGCTGAACGCCGCTCGAATAGTGCGCGACCACTTCTTCCAGCGAAGCAAAACGGCCGTCGTGCATGTAAGGCGCGGTCCGCTCCACATTGCGCAGGCTGGGCGTGGAAAACTTCCCGCGATCCGCTTCGGAGCCGGTCACGCGGAAGCGTCCCGGATCGCTGCTCAGCAAGCCGTTGTTGTGAAATCCGTGGTCGGAAAAAAGCGGACCTCCGTGGCAGTGGAAACAATCCGCGCCGCGCTGACCGGTGCGCGGATCATTCTCCGTCAGAAACAGCTCAAACCCGCGCGCTTCTTCCGAGCTCAAAGTCGCCGCGCCGCGCATCGTGCGATCCAGCTTGGCGTCGCCCGCGGTCAGCGTGAGGAGGAAATTCTCGAGCGCCAGCGCCAGCTTTTGCGAGGTGATCTCCGCACTGCCAAAGGCGGCGCGGAAAGCCTCGGAGTATTCCCGAGCAGCGGCCAATTTCTCCACGACGCCTTCCAGCGCAGCGCCCATCTCGGCGTGATCCTGAATCGGATCGAGCACCTGCGCCCGGAGCGTCGGCGCGCGCCCGTCCCAAAAGAAGGAGGTCTTCCAGGCGAGATTGAAAAGCGGCATCGCGTTGCGCGTTCCTTTCGTCCCGCCAAAACCCACGCTCACCGCGCGACCGTCGGTGAAAGCGGCATCCGCGGCGTGGCACGACGCGCACGAAAGCGATCCATCCCGAGAGAGCGCCCGCTCTTGAAACAGCCGGGCGCCCAGCGCCACGCGTTCGGTGATGAGCGGATTATCCCGCGGCAGGTTTGGCATGGGGAAGGTCCGGTTCATGGTGAACCGATGCGCGGTCCATCGCTCGGGAAGGAAAAGCGGCTGCATCGGCGCCGGGCGCGTGATTGCCGGCGCCTGCGAGAGCACCTGCTGCACGCGAAAAGCTCCCGGCAGATTTGCCACCAGCGCAGCCGCGACCGGATCGCTTTCTCGCGAATGCGTCGCCTCGCCATCGCGCGCAAACCCCAGCGGCCGCGGCGCGCCGAGCATGGCGCCGAGGTCGAAATCGAGCACCACGCCGGCTCCGTGCGTCGTCAAATCAAGCGGCGCGACCAGCGAGATTCGCGTGCGGTTTTCATCCCGGGCGAGATGATGCGCAAAGCCCCGCAGTTCGCCTGCGGCTGCGCGATAGCGTCCTTCCAGCGCGAGGAAGATATAGCCGCCCTGCCAGCCCCAATGCAGGCGGTTCAGGTTCGGGTTCAGCGGATGCTCGGCGGACCACTGCGTGGGATCTGCCGCATTCGTCGCTGCATCCGGACCGAGGTGAAAACGCAACGCGCGATAACGTCCGGCGGGGATTCCGGTGAGGCGGGCGGTCATGCGCCGTTGCTCCGCATCCAGCCACGCAAAGCAGCCCGGCAACTCTTCCCAGCCGCCGTCTTCGCGCTCCAGCGCCCAACCGCTGAGCAGCACGCTCAACCGCGTCACCGACAAGGTTTCCCCTGCTCCGCTGGTGTAGCTCAACGCATCCAGCCGCAGCGGCTCGCCGGCAAAAACCGGCCGCAGCGCGACCTCCAGCTCGACGGCTCGCAGCGGCACGCTGACCAGCGCCAGACAACAGCAGAGCCAGAGACGGGGAAACACGCGGCCAAGGTGAACACGGCACATTAAGGGAGCATGAAGGCACCCCGGTGCGTTCATCGACCCTTAATGAAAAGCCTGCTACTTCCCGAGCCAGCGATGCGCATCTTGATTGTCGAAGACGAGCCCGATTTCCTCCGGACTGTCGCCCAATTTCTTCGGGAAGAAGGCTACGCCGTGGACGAAGCCGCGGATGGGGAAGAAGGGCTCTACAAAGCCGAAGACACCGACTACGACGCAATCGTCTGCGACGTGATGCTTCCGCAGTTTGACGGTTATGAGCTGGTCCGCCGCCTGCGGAAGAAGCGGAAGACGCCGGTCCTGATGCTCACCGCTCGCTCGGGTGTCCGCGACCGGATTCATGGGCTGGATAACGGCGCGGATGATTACCTCGCGAAGCCGGTGGACCTCGGAGAACTCGCCGCGCGCGTCCGTGCGCTCATCCGCCGTGCGCATGGCCACGCGAGTTCCGCGGCCCGCATCGGGGAAGTCGAAGTCAACACCGCCGCGCGCACCGTGACGCTGCGCGGAGTTCCCGTAGTCTTGACCGCACGGGAATACGGCCTGCTGGAGTTTCTCATCCAGCACCGAGGGAAAATCGTCACCCGCACCCGACTTTACGAACATCTCCATGACGAGAACGACACCCCGATTTCCAACCTCGTGGACGTCCACGTCTTCAACCTCCGCCGGAAGCTCGGCGCGGATTTCATCGTGACGCATCGCGGCCACGGCTACTCCATCGGCCTGTGACCCGGCTGCCCCGATCCATCCGGTGGCGCATCCAGCTCTGGCACGGCGTGCTTTTGCTCCTGGTGCTCGGCGGCTTCGGAGCCACCGCTTACCGGCTGCAGCGGGACACGGAGATGCGGCACCTGGATGGGGAACTCGGCCTCCGCCTGTCCGCATTGCACGGCATCCTCGGCGGAGGCCCACGGGGAGAAAATCGTCCCGGCCGTCCACCAGGAGAAGGACCGGATCCGCGTCCTCCGAAGTGGGATGGCTCGGGCCGTCCTCCCGAAGCCGGCCGCGGCGGACGTTCCCCGCGACCGGCGTCGTTTGTGCTCCCGGAGAATCTGGAAAATCTCTTCAACCCAGCGGGGAATCCACCCTTCTACTTCCACGCCTGGATTCGCGATGGTTCGTTTTTCGGTGCAGCGCCGCATGCGCCCGGCGCCATTCCTCAACCCGCGCGCAGCAACAGCGCCAACGGCATCCGCACCCGCGGCGACCTTCGCGAGGCCTGGTCCTTCACTCCGCCCGGCGAATGCCTGCTCGTCGGAGTTTCCACCGCCCTGATGGAAGCTCGGCTGGCGCGCTTTGCCGGCTGGCTGATCCTCTGCGGAGCTGCGGTGCTCGCGCTCGGCCTCGCGGGCGGCGCGTGGTTGGCGGCGCGCGCGATTGCTCCCATCGGGCAGATCAGCGCCACCGCCGCACGGATTGCCGCCGGTCAGCTCAGCGAACGGATCGACACGGCCGAACAGGAAAGCGAACTCGGGCAACTTGCCGCGACGCTGAACGACACCTTTGCCCGACTCGAAGCGGCCTTCGTGGAACAAGCCCGGTTTACCTCCGATGCCGCGCACGAGCTCCTCACGCCGACGTCCATCATCCTCGCCCAGACGCAGCTCGCGCTGCATCGCACGCGTTCCGCTGAGGAGCATCAGGAAACAATCACCACCGTCCGTCGCGCCGCTCAGCGGATGCAAAATCTGATCGACGCCTTGCTCACCCTCGCACGCCTCGATGCTCACTCCGATCCAGTGCGGCAAATTTCCTGCGACCTTCCCGAAATCGCGCGCGAGACGCTGGAACTGCTTCGCCCGCTGGCGGACAAACGAGGCATTCACCTGATCGATGAACTGGCGCCCTGCACAGCTCTCGGAGATCCAGATCACCTCTCGCAAATCCTGATGAATTTGCTCTCCAACGCTCTGAAACACTGCCGTCCAGGTGACCGCGTACGCTTGCTCAGCACGCATGAGGAAGACCGCGCCATCTTCCGCATCGCCGACACCGGCCCCGGAATTGCCGCCGAACATCTTCCCCATATTTTCGAGCGCTTCTACCGCGCTGATCCGTCGCGGAACCGAGCGACCGGCGGCGCCGGTCTCGGCCTCGCCATTTGCAAAATCCTCGCCGAAGCACAAGGCGGCCTCCTCACCGTGGAAAGCACGCCCCAGCAAGGCAGCACCTTCATCCTGAGTCTTCCGGCGCAATCCAGCTCTCAGCCCGGAAGCTCGTCGAACGTGGCTGACGGGATCCCCAACGAAGTAGTCGGGTAAGAGGTCCATCGAAGCCGCGCCGCAACGAACAGATCCCGATTTTCAGCGGGAGAACACGACGCCGCTGTCCTGCGGTCCGGTTCCGGCACAGCTTTCAGCGCCTGCCTGAATCGTCGGCGAAGAAGCTCCTACCGAAGCCGCCTTGGCCGTTGATAATGAGGTCGGCCTTGGATTCTGATCCGGTGCTCGCTTCACTCACCCGTCACGAAACATGTCCACGGAAGCCGAAGTTGCGGAGATTATTGTGGAGGAGCTGGATCAATCGGCGGGTGAGACTGTCTGATGCCCCCGGAACGGGAAGACTATTTCAGGTGCAAGGGCGTAGCTGAGTCTTCCGGCGATGTCACGATGCCAGCGCCGGAGTACCACTCACCGAGTTGCGCATCCCACAGCGCTTTCCACGAAGCTCTTTATCACAAACTCACAAAGGTGGAGGCGAGGGGAGTTGAACCCGCTCAGACCGATTCCGGCGATGCTGGTAGAGCTGCCCCTTGTTCCCGCCTTCGATGAGATCGCCGATGAGCACGAAAATCGTCTCCGCGGGCTGCGCGATGAGGCTCTCGCAATAGGTGACCGCGCGATGGATGACCGTCCCGCCGCCGAGTTGTGCGCCGAAGAGAACGTCCACTGGGTAGGCGAGCTTTTCGGTCATGTCCACAACGCGGTATCAAAAAACACGGGCGACGTGCGCACCGCGCGCATTGACGCCATCACTGCGGCCATCACGTCGGAATAGTCTACACGATGGAGCCAGCCATGGAGCCGCTTTGATCCACACACAGGATGATGTCGCGCAGCGCGGCCGTTTTGCGCCCGAAGCCGATCCGCGTCTCCGGAATGATCGTGCGATACTCCGGCTGGTAGTGCTTCAAGTTCGCGCGGGTGGTGCGCGGCCAGTCGATCTCATTATGGCGCGGACGGCGATTGCGCGCGGAGCGATTAAGGCTGCCGGCGATCGCCTGACCGAGCCGGCGTTCGAGATCTTCGACCACGCGGCGCACGACGAGCCGCGCGGTCGCCTTGGTTTTCTCGGGAATGACCGATTCAACGACAGCAGACTACGCCCGGCGGCCAGCCAACTTGCGGCGGCGGGAGGTGGTCTCGCGGAAGGCCGCCAAGCCCAAGAGGGCAAAGGCACCGAAGGCCGTAGCCGGCTCGGGAACCGCGCTATAAGTGACTTCGCCAGGGTTGCCGAAGAAGACTCCCGTGCCGAGTAGCGTGCTGCCGTTGCCGGCGCTATAGAAGGAGATACTGTCCAGTTGGGCCGTCGTCAGGCCCGTGCTGTCCGACCCGAAGATGAGTTGATCCACTCCGTCCCCCGTGTTGCTGCTCGAGTAGTTGTAGATGTTCAGCGTGCCGCTCCAGGTCATACCGGCGCTGTTGGCGAAGGCCAGAATCGTGTTTGCCGCCTGGCTGGTGCCGAAGTCGATCGTCGAGGTGGTCGTGAGCGTCAAAGTGCCAACCGTTTCGCTAAACCCGCCGCTATCGAAAGTTCCACCATTCAGTTCCATCGCTGAACCATCTGCGATCTGATTCGCGGCCCCCAGCAAGAGGGTTCCGCCCGTATTCATCCGGGTGCCTCCCGCGATCGCGGCCACGCCAGCCGACTTGTTGAGCTTCAGCGAGCCTCCGGAGACCGTGGTCAAGCCGGTGTAGCTATTGGCCGCAGCTCCGTCCAACGTGAGTGTTCCAATGCCGTTCTTCGTCAGACCGCCATCAAGGGTGGCGCCAAGACCGGAGTCATGCTGCAGAACTTGGCCTATCGTGTTGTCGAAGCCATTCGTATCGATAATGGCTCCGCCGAGCTTGACATTGGCGGCACTGGCGGAATTCGCGGCAAAGAAGGTCGCGTTGGCGGTCGAGGCTTTGAGGGTGCCGCCGTTGAAGTTGAACACGCGTGTTCCATTCGGACCTGTGGAAAGGACACTGCTTATCGTTAGCGTGCCGCCGTCAAGATTGAAGGTACTGTTTACGTTGGCGTTGGATCTGTTTAAATCAAGGACGGACGTGGCAGCTAATCCGGAGCCGCTGCCGTTGCCTGCCCAAGAATTGATCTGGCCGCCATTTTTCAGGGTCACGAAACTGGTCCCTATTCCGCCCTGTGTGCTGAATAGGATGTCGGAGTTGCTATTCAGGTTGAGGGTTCCGCCGTCGATGGTTAACTCACCCCTAGCAGCGTCAAATTGGCTCAAGTTGACCACACTTTCAGCCGTGGTGCCAAGGTTGACCGTGCCGCCTGAATTGATGTTCAGCCGGCCAACGGTTGAGACGTTGCCAGCAAACCCAAGGAGGATGTCTCTGGTAGAGTTGACCGTGCCGCCGCTGCCAACAGTCATGGCGCCTTGAGCCGTCGTCCCCGTATTATACCCGCGGCCCAAGACTATGCCTGTGCGACCATCGCCAAAACCGTTTAGACCGGCCACTGCCCCAGTGGCATTGAGGGTCGCGCTATCAGAACCGTTGCCGATATTCCACGTGCCGGTAGCAGCACCCAAAGCGCCAATCACGCCCAAGGTGTTCACGGTGCCACCTGCCTGGTTGAAGGTGCCGCTGGCTAAGTTGGTCGCGCCACCGTCGCCAGTGAAACCGAGCCATACTTCAGCGGCCGCATTGATGGTCCCACTGGCCATGTTTATCACGCCCGTGCTATCGCGTCCGACAATCACCGATCCCGCAAATTGGTCATAGAAGGAAGTGGCCGTGATGGTGCCAGTGGTGTTGATGTTAACTGTAGCATTGGTGGCGAGACCACCTCGCCATCCGACCCAGAGTTTACCGACTGTCAAACCCCCGGAGCCTTGGCCGAAGGTCGTAATGTTGGACTGTCCTGTTGCGGAGGTGTCGGCAATATTCAGGGTCGACGAAGAAGTCCCCGAGTCGGGAATGCCAAGAAAAAACCATTGCCCGTTGTTCCCAAGGATGTTTTGAACCAATGTCCCAGATCGGATGTCGAGGCGAGCGATGCTGCTCGGAGCGCGGCCGAGCAATACGTCTCCCGGCCTAAAGGTGGCGCTGTTCGCCGACGTAATGACCGGAAAATTACCGGTCGCCAAATTGATTTCGATCAGCTCACCGTTATTCGGAAGAGCTCCACCCCAGTTAGCAGCATCGCTCCACTCCTGACTTGCGGTGCCTGTCCAAATTCTATCAGCGTATGCCGATTGCATGGTAAGGAGCATGAGCGCGAGGCTTCCGCTAAGATTTTTGACCAGAGAGGATGATTTGGAAGGGTGCATCTTTAGTTTTGACTAGGGTGATTGAGCGATTCAGCGGAGCCGAGATCAAGGGCAGGGGGGGTGTCTCCTAGGGAGAGGCACAAAGTGTCTTGGATTTTATCTACAAGCTATAGCACTACGAGTTACCGTGGTAACTTCTGTGTAACATCTTGATCTCTAGAGGAGCGTCTCGCAGCTCAAAAACCCGTATCGCTATCCTTTTCGAATAAGAGCCGTGAATTATCTTCTGATTTCCAGCAACCCTCCGGTTCTTCCGCTGCTAGGAAAGGTAGGTTCGCAACGAGACTGCCGCGATCTGGCTAGCCCCACCAGATACATAGACAGTCGGACCCTTCCCTCGTCACTGTCGGTGCAAGTGCCGGCAATCAAGCCGATCTTGTGCCGCGCTGCTCACCCTTGGTTGCGTTGACTCGCCACTGGGCAAACGGGCTTCCGGCAGCCATAGCGCACCTCAGAAATCGCTCAATTCCGCTATTGCTGCGTGAACTAGGCGCAAATCCAATGGCTTGTCATCGTGGCCCCGCAGCCAAACGGTATGTTCTACGGCGCCCTTGGTGCCTTGGCATTGCCATGGATGACTGCGTTCACGCTGTTGCCGAACGCTGAAGTGCAATTCGGCTTCGTGCCGCTTGTGGTATCGAAGGGATCGGGGTAAGCATTGGCCCTCGAAGCGCCTAGGTGCTTGTTCCGGCTTTTCTGGTGATAAGCTGCCTCTCTGCTCCGACTGTGGCCTGCCTGATGCAGGCCCGGTATGGGAGTTCCGCCGATTTGCAGGCTGCTAATCAATGTCACAACCAACAAGAGTCAGTCTCCGTGATATTGCCCGCGTCTTGGGAATCAGCCACGCGACGGTGTCGCTGGCGCTCCGGGATCATCCCCGCATATCACTGGGCTTGCGGAAGAAGATTCAGCAAACGGCGACAGAGATGCAGTACCGGCCCGATCCGATGCTGGCGGCGCTGGCTTCCTACAAGAAGAGCAAGGGGAAGGTGCATGCCGCCGGGGTGCTCGCGTGGGTCAATTGCTGGCCCGAGCCGGCCCGTCTCCGATGTTTCCCGGAAT
>DASVRR010000123.1:0-15754 GCA_036388515.1 Chthoniobacteraceae bacterium
CCACGGACGAAAGCATCTTCGAGGATGTCTATTTCGAGGTGGATCGTCAGACGGAAGCGGGGCGAACCGGCAAGCATTTCTTCCACGCTTAACTCATGGCCCTGATTACCTATCGCGAGGCGTTGCGCCACGCCTTTGACGAAGAAATTCAACGCGACCCGAACGTCGTCCTCATTGGGGAAGAAGTCGCTCAATACGACGGAGCGTATAAGGTCACGGAAGGTCTCTGGAAGAAGCACGGGGATAAGCGAGTCGTGGACACGCCCATCAGCGAGGCTGCTTTTATCGGGATGGGAATTGGCGCCTCCATGCTCGGGCTGCGGCCGGTGATGGAGCTGATGTTCTGGAGTTTTTGCACCGTCGCCTACGATCAGATCGTCAACAACGCCGCCCAGATCCGTTACATGAGCGGTGGGCTGATTAATTGCCCCATCGTCATCCGTGGTCCGGCAAACGCCGGCACGAATGTCGGCGCGACGCACAGCCACACGCCGGAAAACTGGTTTGCGGCAATTCCCGGTCTGAAAGTCGTCAATGCGGCGACAGCTTACGACGCGAAGGGACTGATGAAATCCGCCATTCGGGATAACGATCCCGTTTTGTTCATGGAGAGCACCGTCCTTTACGGGGAAAAGTGGGAGGTTCCTGAGGAGGAATATCTCATCCCGATCGGCAAAGCGGACGTCAAACGCGTGGGCGCGGATGTTTCACTCCTGGCGCATGGCCGAGCCGTCCTGACGGCGTTGAAGGCAGCGGAACTGCTTGCGGCCGAGCACGATATCAATGCGGAAGTCGTCGATCTCCGGAGTATTCGTCCGCTGGATGAAGAGACGATTCTCTCCAGCGTCCGCAAAACGCATCGCGCCGTGTATGTGGAAGAAAACAAACCTTTCTGCGGAGTCGGCGCACAGATTTCCTCGCTGCTGATGGAGAAGGCTTTCGATGACCTCGATGCACCGATGCTCCGGGTGACCAGCGTGGATGCCCCGGCGATTTACAGTCCGAAGTTGGAAGTCCGTCAGCTTCCCCGGCCAACCGACGTGGTGGAGAAGGTCCTCCGAATCTGCTGATCCGCTTCCGACCGAGACCGCAGCCTAGGGCTGGGGAACTGGCCGGGAGCCACGGCGCACTGGCGGAGTCGCGACAGGTTCTCCGGCGGGAGTTGCTCCGGCTGCCGCTTCAGCTGCCGGGCGGGCTGGCGTTGCATTCGGTGCAGGTGTCGTCGCTGCTTCACCCGCGCCGGGGGTCGCGGACGGATCCGGCCTCTGCGCGCGAGGGCCGGCCGGCCGACGGCGCGCAGGAGTTTCGTCCGGGGCGGCGGTGGGAGTTGCGGATGAAGCGGCACCGGGCGCAGGTTCGGCACTCGGTGTCGAAGTCATCGCTGCTGGTGCGGGGGAAGGCGTGGCTCGCCTCGACCGCGGAGGCACCGGTGTGGAACTGATCGGGGCACCAGGAGTCGCGGCGTCAGCCGGGGCAGGCGACGGGGCGTTCCGGCGGGCTCTCGGGGTGGCGGGAGTAGCAGTCGGTGTCGCAACAACCTTGGCTGGATCTTCCGCCGACACCGGAGGAGGCGTAGCCAAAGTGGGAGCTGGCGCGGGAGTTGGCGCGACTCGGGTCGGCCGCCGTGGTGTCGCGGGGCTGGGCGTGGTTACGGCTGGCGTCGCGGATGCCGTTGGCGCCGGGGTGGGTGGCGCGGCCACGCGGGGTTTCGTTGCAGTCGCCACTGGGGAAGGTTCCGGACGTCGCGGCGCGGGTGTTGATGGATCGGGATCATCGGTTCGTGCGGCGGATGCTTCCGCAGCTGAAACCGCTGCTGCGCGAGCAGGTTCATTCCCGGCCGGCGCTTTCCGTTGCGCCGCTTCCGCATTGCGGGCTTCCGCGACCATCTTGGCCCGGATCCTCTCGCCCTCCTGCCGGTCCGCTCCTTGCTCCCAGCCGCGATCCATCTCCTGCACCTGGACGCGCTCCTTCACCTTGGCGGGCGCCTTGCCTCCCTGGGTCGCGGAGGCAATCACCGGCGCAATCATCTCCAGCACGCCACCGCGCTGGACCGAAGCGCGCGGAGCCCGTCCATCCGTCACTCTCTCCACCTTCAGCCGTTGCACCGGAGCGGTGCTACGGGCTTCGATGATCTGGATGTCCGGCCCTTCGTTGTAAACCGTCGTGCGGTTTTCCACAGTCCGGTAGGTGACGTTCGTCACGTTCGTGGTTTGGTTGATGATCGTGACATTTTGATCCGGCGCGACGGCACGTTGGACGTAGCTTTGCTCCCCGAAGCTCTCCACGGGGACAAAGGTGTAGGAACCCGGCCCGATATCGTAATAACTGTCCACCGCGGCGTTGAAGCCCGAGCCCGAATGCGCTTCCGGAGGCAACGGCGCCCAGCCGACGTGGTTTTCCCCACGGCGCCACGCGACCCACGCCGGCGCCCACTCCGAACCAGGAACCCAAACCCAGCCGAGCCGCTTCAGCCGAGTCCAGCGCCCGTAGTGATAAACCGCCCAGCCGAACGGTTCGTTCGAGCTCCACGTCCAGCCGTAATCCGTCCACACCCAGCGGCCATCCGTGTAGGGCCGCCAACCGCGTGTCGCCGCGGACGCGGGCTGCCAGACGTAGCCGTGTTTTTCCAGCTCCAGCCATTCACCGTGCGGATCCAGCGGCTCATAGAAAAAGTCGATCTGCTGCTCCTGGCGTGCGGTTTGTTTGGCTTCATTGGCCGCCCGAGCGGCCGCCGTTCGCTGCGCCTCCGCAGCTTTCTTCTGCGCATCCACCAGCTTCACTCGCTCCCGATCCAACACTGCGCGTTCCGCCTGGATCGCCTCGCGTTCCGCCGCCGTTTCCGCCGCACGGGCGGCAGCTTCGCGCTCGGCGACGCGTTGCTCCAGATCCCGAAGCTCGGCAATCCGCTCCTCGTCCGCCCGCCGCTGCGCTTCGATGGCTGGATCCTCGACCCTCGCGGAAGAGTCAACCGTCTTCTGCCGATCACAAGCAAAAGCGAAGACCACGGCCAGCAGGAGAAACAAATGGAGAGCTTTCATATTGGAGATAGGAGAATCGTGAGCTTTGGCGCCGGCGGCGGCATGAGGAAGGGCAAGTGCTTTGCGCCGGACCGAGATCGGCAACTCTGGACTCGCCTCCTGCTGGGAGAATCGGGTTTCACTCAGGTTCGGAGAGCTTGGTGCTCGAAGGTTCGAATAGACAGCATTCTTTAGTTGCTGAATGACGCGACTTCTACGAAGACTTGTCACACTCTACCGCCAAATCCCCTCGATGAAACATTCCCTCTTGTCTGCCGTCCTTCTCACCGGCGCGCTGGCTTCCGCTCAGTCCGCGATCGTGATCACCGAAGTTCACCCGACGGGAAACAACGCGTCTTATGCGGCTGACTGGTTCGAGTTGACCAACAATGGCGCTAGCGCGGTGAACATCACTGGCTGGAAAATCGACGACAGCTCAGCATCATTTGCGTCAGCTCTCGCTCTCCGCGGAGTGACGAACATTGCCTCCGGTGCATCCGTGATCTTCCTAGAAGGAATTGCAGACGGCACCACCGATAGCACAATCGCCACGAACTTCCGTTCTGCCTGGTTTGGGGCAAACCCGCCAGCAGGACTTATGATCGGAGGTTACGGTGGCTCAGGAGCAGGCCTCGGAAACAGCGGGGACGCGGTGAACATCTACGATTCTACAGGCACCTTGGTTGCGAATGTCAGCTTCCTAGCAGCAACAACGGGAACGACCTTCGACAACCCGAGCGGTGCGAACGGTGCAGTCACCACGAAGAGTGTAAGCGGTGTAAATGGAGCTTTCACCTCTCCAGGCGGTGAGATCGGTTCGCCGGGAGCGGTCCCCGAGCCAGGTTCCGCGACGCTTCTGTTTGGAGCGATCGCTGGAATTGCCGCGCTTCGTCGCCGTCGCTCGGCCTAATCACATCCGCCAGAGAGCGCACGCTCTCGACCGGAACCTTTTCAAAGCTCCCGACCATTCCGGTCGGGAGTTTTTGTTTGGTGGGATCTTCTTCCGCATGAATCGCCGAGGAGAATAGGCCGACTTCCGTTTCCTTTGCTCCCGAGCGGTGACGCTCGCTTTACCTTCCCCGCTTGCCCGCTACATTCGCGCTCCCTTTTTTCCGTGCCATGATGACCAGCGCCCAGATCCGCCAGCAGTTCCTCGATTTCTTCCGGGAGAAACAGCACACCATCGTCCCGAGCGCGTCGCTTCTCCCAGACTCGCCGAACCTCCTCTTCACGAACGCCGGGATGAATCAGTTCGTCCCCATCTTCCTCGGCGAACGCACGCCGGACGTGGAGACTTGGAGCGGCGCGATCAAAGGTCTGCCGACGCGCGCCGCCGACACCCAGAAATGCATCCGCGCCGGCGGCAAACACAACGATCTCGATGACGTCGGGCTCGACACGTATCACCACACCTTCTTCGAGATGCTCGGGAACTGGAGTTTCGGCGATTACTTCAAGGCGGAAGCGATCGCGTGGAGCTGGGAGCTGATCGTCGAGCGATTCAAATTTCCGCCCGCTCGCGTTTATGCCACGATCTACCAGCCGGATCCGGGCGATCCGAGCGAGCGCGATCAGGAAGCCTACGACTTGTGGGCGGAGAAGTTCCGCAGCGTCGGACTCGATCCCGCGGTGCACATCGTCAACGGGAACAAAAAGGACAACTTCTGGATGATGGGCGAGACCGGCCCGTGCGGTCCGTGCAGCGAGATCCACATCGATCTCACTCCGGAAGATCGCACGCCCGAGCTGGAGTGGCGCGGCGCCGGGATGGTCAACGCCGGCGTGCCCGAGTGCATCGAGATCTGGAACAACGTTTTCATCCAGTTCAATGCCAACCCCGACGGCAGCTTCACGCCGTTGCCCGCGCAGCACGTGGATACGGGAATGGGTTTCGAGCGCCTGGTCTCAATTATCCAAGGCACAAAAGACTTCACCGATTTCGCCCACGCGAAAATCTCCAACTACGAGACCGACATCTTCCGCCCGATCTTCGACGAGCTGGAGAAACTCAGCGGCAAGAAATACACGAGCACGCTGCCGGAATTCGCTCGAGCACAGATTTCGAATCTGTGCGGCTCCCGGCAGTCCCTGCCGGAGGAACCCACAACCGGTCGGGACGACCGCTCGCCGCACGGGTTGCAAACCCGTGCTCCGGCCGATCCCGCGCAGGTCCAGATCGACATCGCCTTCCGCGTCATCGCCGATCACATCCGCACGCTCAGCTTTGCCATTGCCGACGGCATCCAGCCCGGGAACACCGACCGCAATTACGTCCTCCGCCGCATCCTGCGCCGCGCCGTCCGCTACGGCCGCACGCTCGGTTTCAAGGAGCCGTTTTTCTTCAAGCTCGTCGCCGTCCTCGCCCGGACGATGGGCGACGTCTTCCCCGAGATCCGCACCAAGCAAAAGCATGTGGAGGAAGTGCTGAAGCGGGAGGAGGAGGCGTTTAACAAGACGCTGGATCGGGGGATTGAGTTGTTTGACAACGAAGTATTTGGAACCGCTTTGGTTTTGCAGGCTCGTGCGGAAGGTCTCTCGGCCGATTGGTATTCAGAAGGTTACACGCTTCGGGGTGACGAAGAGATGCCCCCTGAGGTTGATCTACGCGCCGTTAAGTTTCGCGGGGTCGAAGGAAGCCTAGGGAACCGACGTTCCCTTGAGGAGCTTCGAAACGGAGCTTGGAAGAGCATCCTCAACGGAGTTCCGAAGATCTCGGGTAAGGACGCGTTCAAGCTCTACGACACCTACGGCTTCCCGCTTGACCTCACTGAGCTGATGGCCCGCGAGCGCGGACTGACGGTGGACACGGCCGGTTTTGAAAAGCACATGGAAGAGCAGCGCGCCCGCGCGCGGGCGGCGCAGAAGAAGCAAATCATCGAGCTTTCCGAGGTGGAAACGAAAGCGCCCACGATCTTCCTTGGTTACGAGCAGCTTTCGACTTCGGCAAAGGTGCTCGAGGTCGTCGCGTTGAAGGAACGGACGGCGATCATCCTCGATTCTTCCACAGCCTACGCCGAAATGGGCGGGCAGGTCGGCGATACTGGCGAACTGACGCGCGGCGCGGAGACCTGGAGCATCGCCAACACGCAGAAGAGCGGTGCGACGTGGCTGCATTTTCTGGATCTGGGGAGCACAGGCGGCTCGCCTGTTGTTTCCGGCGGCCCGCCGGAAACTTCGCAAAAGGTGGGCGCCATTCCGCGGAACACCTCCGACGGACCACCGGACTCGACAGGCCAGCGGCCTCTTCTCCCCATCGCCTTCGACACGCTTCCCGCGCCGGGCGACGTGGTCACGCTCACCGTCCACCGCGGCCGCCGGGACGCCATCCAGCGGCATCATACCGTCACGCATTTGCTGCATTGGGCGCTGCACGAAGTCGTCAGCGACGAGGCCACGCAAAAAGGTTCCTTCGTCGGTCCGGACAAGCTGACCTTCGACTTCAACAGCGCCGCGCTCACCCCAGCGCAAGTCCGCGACATCGAACGGCTGGTCAACGAACGCATCGTCGAAAACGCCGCCGTCTCGTGGATCGAAGTGCCTTACGCGGACGTGCGCGGACGGGCGGACATCATGCAGTTCTTCGGGGACAAATACGGCGAGACCGTGCGCGTCGTGCAGATCGGTGGAAGTCCCCGCGCGATAGATGGATACAGCATGGAACTCTGTGCCGGCACCCACACGCGGGCGACTGGAGAAATCGGCCTTTTCCGGATCAACGCCGAAGCCGCGATTGCCGCTGGCGTGCGCCGGATCGAGGCGGTCGCGGGCATAAATGCGTATGATCTTGCCGCGGCGGATGCGCAGCGTTTGCTCGCGCTGGCGACCAAGATCGGCACGCCTCTTCCCGAGCTCGAGAAGCGGATCGACTCGATGCTCGCGCAGCAGAAGGAACTCGAGCGCGCACTGAAAGCGGCGCAGCAAAAGGAAGCAGCCGGTCGAGCAAAGGAGCTGCTCGCGAAAGCGGAAACGATCAACGGAATTCCGGCGATTATCGCGAACCTCAGCCCGGCGGATGGCGACACACTTCAGACTGTAGCCGATTCGCTCAAGGGTCAGTTTGCCGGCGTGATCGTGCTGGGCGGAACGGCTAATGGAGCGGTGTCGCTCGTTGCCGCGGTGAGCGCGGATTTTACCGCCAAAGTGCAGGCCGGAAAAATCATCCAGACGATCGCGCCGAGGGTCGGCGGCAAAGGCGGCGGCAAGCCGGACAATGCGCGCGGCGGCGGCAAGGATCCGTCGCAGTTGAACGCCGCGCTCGATCACGCGCGCGCCTTGCTCGGCTCAGGCTGAGCAGACGCTCTTTTGCTCCGGAAGATCGCGCGAACACTCAGCGGAGCCGGCTTTCACGATCTGATGCTCGATGACTCCCGATCCTGATCCGCATGGCTGGCGCTCGGAAGGGCGCAGCTTGCTCCGCGCCGTGGCGGGCGGATCGATCGTGGGGATGCCGCTGCTTTACACGATGGAGATGTGGGAACATGGCACGAGCCTTCCGGAGTGGCATTTGCTCGCCCTGCTCGCCGCAATGCTGGTGGTGAATTTCCTCTTCAGCCTCCTCTCCGGGTTTCGGGAAGAATACTCGGTTGCGGAAGCAATCTCGGAAGCGGTGACCGGCGTCGGAGTCGCGATGTTGCTCTCCGCCGCGGTGCTCCTGCTGATCGGCGAACTGACCTCGGATCTCAGCCGCGAGGTGATTGTTGGGAAGATCTTGATCGAGGCGACCGCGGTGAGTCTGGGGATTGCCTTCGCCAATGCTCAGGTGGAGGGAAAATCCCGCACTGGCGAAGAGGACGGAGCAAAGCCGGGCGCGAACCGCGACGACCGGGACCAGCTCGGTCCGCGCGATCGGCAGTTGCGCGCCGACTTGAAGGACGCGGTCGCGGCTTTGGCTGGAGCGTGCGTTTTCGCCCTGAATGTGGCGCCGACCGAGGAGATCACGTTGATCGCCAGCCGACTTTCGCCCTGGCAATTGCTCGCGCTGCTCGCCGCCTCGGTGGTGCTTTGCGATGTGATCCTTTACGCGGCGCAATTCCGCGATCATCCGGTGCATGTGAAATCCTTCTTCCAGAGCCGGCCGGCGGAAATCGTGCTGACCTGCGCGATTTCCCTCCTCGTCGCCACCGGCTTGCTGCTGCTCCACGGGCACGGCGACATGATGCGTCAGTGGCCGACGGCGGTCGCCGCGATCGTCACGCTGGGATTGCCGGCGATGGTCGGCGGAGCGGCGGGGAGATTGATCATATGAGCAAACCTCCCGAAGATCGTCGCACTGAAAATGAGGAACAGCCGAAGCGAAGCGGCGGACGCAAACTCGCGGAGTGGGTTTCCTTCAGCTGCAGCGCGCTGTTGATTGCGGCAGTCGCGAGCTTCCTGATCTATGAAGGCCTCGCGGGGAGAAATCCGCGAGTGCCCGTGGAGATCGAGCTAGTTTTTGCGGAAGCTCGCGAGGAAAACGGCCGCTATATTCTCCCGATCCGGGTGAGGAATCGCGGCAGTCAAACGGTGCACCAACTGGTGCTGGAAGTGACCGAAAACTCAGCCGGGCAGCCACCGAAGACTCGGGAAGTCACGCTGGATTATCTCGGCGAAAACTCGGTGCAGACGGCTTACTGCTACTTTGATCGGGAACCAAAAGCGGGCGAAGTGCAGGCGCATCCGCGAAGCTACCGTTTGGATTGATCTCCGCACAGCCGCGGCGCGGAGGCTGGGCGAATCCGAGATCATGAACGAACATTCCCGCCGGACTTTCTTCAAGTGGGCAGGCCTTGCGAGTGCGGCGCTGGCGACTCCGCTTTCGCTCCTCGCCCAGCAGCGCGGATCTTCCGGAAGCAATGCGCCGGAAAGCGGCGAATCGTTTGGGGATAATCCGCCTCCGGAGAACCTCGCGGGGAAAGGCGAAGTGCCGCGCCGGAAGTTCGGGAAGACGGACGTGGTCGTTTCCGCGATCGGCTTGGGCGGGCACACGTTTGCGCAAGCAAAGACGAAAGAGGAGTCGATCCGCATCGTCCATGAGGCAGTGGATAACGGCATCACTTTCATGGATAACGCGTGGGAATATCATCAGGGCAAAAGCGAAATCCTGATGGGAGAAGCCCTCCAGGGCCGGCGCGACAAGGTCTTCCTGATGTCGAAGCTTTGCTCGCATGGACGCGACCGGAAATTCTCGATGGCGCAGCTGGAAGAAACGTTGCGGCGGCTGAAAACGGATTACCTGGACCTCTGGCAGATCCACGAGGTCGTGTATGAAAACGATCCCGATCTGCACTTTGCCAAAGGCGGAGCCACGGAGGCGCTGCTCGAGGCGAAGCAGCAGGGGAAGGTTCGGTTCATCGGTTTCACCGGACATAAGTCGCCGCAGATCCACCAGAAAATGCTGGCGCACGACTTTCCGTTCGATGCGGTGCAGTTGCCGTTGTGCGGCTTCGACGCGAGCTTCCGGAGCTTCGAGCGGGAGGTTCTTCCGACCTTGGTAAAACGCGGGATCGCGCCGATCGGGATGAAGAGCTTGAACGGCAACGCCGAAGCGGTGAAGCAAGGCGTGATCAAGCCGGAGGACGCGATCCGCTACGCGATGAGCTTGCCGGTGACAACGACCGTCAGCGGAATCGACTCGCTGGAAATCCTCCGGAAGAATCTGCAAATCGCGCGGAACTTCACGCCGATGACCAAGGAGGAGAAGCAGGCCTTCCGGAAACAATGCGCGACCTACGCGGCAGACGGTCGCTTTGAACTCTATAAAACCTCGATCCGCTACGAAGGTCCTCCGGGTCGGGAGCAACACGGGTTTCCGCCGCCGTCGGCGCAGCCCAGCTAATAAACGGGCATCGGATTTGGCCCGGCGGCAATCAGCCGCGGAGGAAAGCGGATTTTAGCGGAACAAATCCGCCTGCTTCCGCTCAGGGAATCCTTGATCAGGGAATGATGACGAAGGAGCGGGATTGCCCGCGCAGAATCAGGAGCAAGGCCTTCTGGCCGCGGGGAAGGGAACGCACCAGGCGGTCGAATGCCTCCGCGCCGCGAATCGGCCGCTCGTTGACTTCCTCGATGATGTCTCCGACCTGCAGCTTCTGAGCGGCGATGGAGTTTGGCTGGAGGCGCGTGATGATGACGCCGTTGACGCTTTCCGGCAGCGCGTCTTGCAAAGCGGCGGGAATTTCCCCGACCTGAACCTGCGCGAGCGGATGACTCGCGGCCTGGCTCCGCGGAGCGGGCGCGGGTGTGGAAGAAGGAGGTTGCAAGCGCGAGAGACCGAGATCCGCGGGAGCTTCGGTGATCTCCGCGTGGAGCGTGAGCGCCTGCCCGGCGCGGAAGATTCCGAGTTCGACTTTGGCGTTGAGCTCAGTATCCGCGACGCGGCTGATCAGCGCGGGAACATCCGCCAAAGGCCGGCCGTTGTAGCTGCGGATCACGTCGCCGGTTTTCACTCCCGCTTTGTCCGCCGGAGAACCCGGGACGACGTCTTCGATCAGGACGCCAGCGGTATCCGGAGTGCCGAGAGCTCGAGCCACTTCCCGAGTGAGATTGCTCATCTGGACTCCCAGATATCCGCGGACCACGCGGCCGCTCTTCAGCAAACTTTCCAGCGTTCGCCGCGCCGTGTTTGAAGGAATGGCAAAGCTGATCCCCAACCAGCCTCCTTCGCTGGAGTTCGAGTAGATCGCGCTGTTGATCCCGACGATCTCGCCGCGGAGATTGAGCAGCGGTCCGCCGGAGTTTCCCTGGTTCACTGCGGCGTCGGTTTGAAGAAACTCGACGCTGCTGTCGATCACGGCGCGGCGTCCTTTGGCGCTGATGATTCCCTGCGTCACAGTTTCCTGCAGCCCGAACGGATTTCCGATGGCGAAAACCATCTGCCCGACGCGGACTTCATCGCTGTCGCCAAAAGGAAGCGGCTCAATGTTTTTCGCGTTGATCTTCAGCACCGCGATATCGGTTTGCTCGTCGCTGCCGATGAGCTGCGCCGGTTCCATCCGCCCGTCGGTGAGCTGGACCTCAATCTTCTCCATGTCGGCGATGACGTGGTTGTTCGTGAGGATGTGGCCTTCGCGCGAGACGATGACGCCGGAGCCGAGGGAACTTTGTTCACGTCCACGCGGCGCGCGGTTCCGGCGGTTGAGGAGAAACTCGAGCTGATCGAAAACCTGCGGGCGCTGCCGGACGGTCCGGGACGAAGTGATGCTCACCACGGAAGGCACGACGGCATTGATCAGCCGGGAATATTCCGCATCCATCGCCGCCAGCACCTGCACGTCCTTGAGATTGATCCGCGGACCTTCCGCGGGAGTGTAGCGCTCGGCGACGCGCTGGCCTCCGCCTTCCCCATTCAAGCGTTGCCAGCGATACAAACCAATGCCGGCGAGGATCAGGAGGAGAAGAGAGAACAGCCAGCGGCGCATGGGAAACGGAAACAGGTCGAGGAAACCTCAGCGCAACAGGCCCGGCGGCAATTCGCAAGCCGCCAGCGGCGTGTGCGAATCACCAAGTTCAGCCGCCAAACAAATGCCGCACCTGTCGCAGGGCGCGCCGGCTGGCGTCTGCCGTCAACGCTTTGCCGACTCGAGCGAGGATCTTTTGTCCCCAGCGCGTGAAGAACAGGAATCCGGCGGCACCGAGGGCTTTGGACCCGGCGCCGATTTGCGCCAGCGGTTTTTCTTCCGGAGGCGTCGGCTCCAGAGCGCGTGAAATCAGGCCAACGGCCAGACCGCAACCGAGTGCGGCGCCGAGACTCGGGCCGGGATTATCCCGCAGATAATCTGGAACTTGCTGCAAAGTGCGCGGTAAAGGCTGCGCAGCTCGAGGCGTCGCCTCGATCCGCGGAGGAAAGATCTGCGGCAAAGATTCGCGCGGAGGCGGAGCGATCTTAAGCGTGGCGCTGGTGGTTTTCCCGGGAGCAATTCCTTGTTGCGCGCGGGCTTCCGGAGTCACCGGTTCGGCGATTTCGCTCGGCTCGATCGCGCCGCCGGTCGCGACGGTGTAAACCTGGGTGAATTCCGCGCCGAAGAGCAGGATGCAAGACGCGTAGTAAATCCAGAGTAAGAGCAGCACCACCGATCCGGCGGCACCGTAGCTGGAGGCGGTGCTTTCCCGGCCGAGATACCAGCCGAGCAACCACTTCCCGATTTCGAAAAGGAGAGCTGTGACGACGGCGCCGACGATCACGTGCTTCCAGGCGATTTTCACATCCGGCAGCACCTTGAAGATGAGGGCGAAGAGAAGCGTGACGACCACGAACGAAATGAGAAACGCGATGATTCCCCAGAACCAATCCGGAAGATTCAAGGCGCCATTCACCCACTGATTGAAGATGTTCATGAACGCCGTGAGCATGAACGAGGTGAGGAGAAGGAAGCCGATGACCAGGACCATCCCAAAGGAAAGCAGGCGTTCGCGGATGAATCCCCATACTCCGAGCCCAGGTTTGGGTTTCACTTCCCAGATGGTATTCAGCGCGTCCTTGAGCTGGCCGAAGATGCTCCCGGCAGCAACCAGGAGGACGACGAACCCGATGATCGTCGCCCAGATGCTTCCCCCGGGTTTGCTCGCGCTCTGGACCATGGAGCGGACGACTTCAATGCTCTGCGGACCCATGACTCCGCTGAGTTGCTCGTAGATTGCCTTGTCGGTTTCGCCTGGGCCGAACATCGAGCCCACCCAACCAACGACGCCCAGACAAATCACCAGCAGTGGGGCGATGGAGAAGATCGAGTAATAGGCAAGCGCCGCGCTCAATCGCAGCGCGTTGTCTTCCAGCCACGAATTGGCGGTATCCTTGAGCAGCCCGCCGACGAAGCGCGGATTAAACGAGATTGCTTTCACGCACGATGAATCGCGACACAACGCCAGCCAGCCGTGTCGAACATGCAAGCGGCGCGCGGAAGGAACGAACCGGCGGCCGCCGTCAACTACCAGAAGCGATAGTGGCCGGTGAGCTGGAAGGCGAAGAGGCGATCTTCCAGCTGCGCGCCGCGACCGATGTTGTGGATGACCAGGCGGCGCTTCGGATCTTCCGGAGAAGGCGCGTCGCTGACGATCATGATGTGCGGCAAGCGAGGCGGAACCAGGCACGTCACCAAATCGCCCGCGCGGTAATCCGCGGGATCGGTGGTGACCGGAAGACTTTTTCCCTGGCGTTTGAAGAAGGTCATCAGGTTTGGCACGCGCCGGTGATCGATGTTCGGGTCGGGACGACGGAGATCCCAGAGCTTCGGATAAGCGGACCAGGATTTCGTCATGTCCTCGTGGACTTCCTTTTGCAGATCGATCCCGACACCTCGGAACGCGCGGACCACGACATCGGTGCAGACGCCGCGTTCCTCCGGAACGTCGCCGCCGGGATAGCTGAGCTTCACATACGCCGGATCGTAGGAGAGCGTCTTCCCGATCTGCGCCCTGGCAGCGGCGAGAAGTTTCTGCGTTTCCTCCGCGGGCGCCTTGAGCGAGCTGAGGAAGATCAGGAAGAGGACAGCAAGTGCGCGGAAGGACATGTGGGGAAGAAGACAGAGACGGGTCGCGGAGAGAAGACAGAACACAGAAGGCCAGCGTGGCGACTTCGACTGGCTCGGCCTTCTCTCCGCTCCCCGCCGGCCAGGACTTCCAATTGACAACCCCCGCGCTCGCATCAAACTCCCAGCCCTTTTCCAAAATGAGCCTGATCGTCCAGAAATACGGTGGCACCTCGGTCGGCACGCCCGAGCGGATCCTCAATGTCGCGCGGCGCGTCATTGCCACTCAAGAGGCGGGACATCGCGTGGTGGTGGTCGTCTCGGCGATGAGCGGCGTCACGGATAATCTGATCAAGCTCGCGCGACAGGTCACGAGCACTCCGGCGGAACGCGAGATGGACGTGCTGCTTTCCACTGGGGAACAAACCACGATCGCGCTCACGGCCATGGCGATTCACGGGTTGGGGAAGAAAGCGGTGTCGCTGACCGGCGCGCAGGCCGGTATCATCACGGACGGCGTTCATACCAAGGCGAAGATCGCCAACATCACCCCGAAGCAGGTTCACGATCACCTGAAGAAGGATGAAATCGTGATCATCGCCGGGTTTCAGGGAGAAACCACGGATGGCCGAATCACGACCTTGGGAAGAGGCGGCTCGGACCTCACCGCGATCGCCATCGCGGCCGCGATCAAGGCTGACGTCTGCCAGATTTTTACCGATGTGGATGGCGTCTATACCTGCGATCCGCGGATTGTCCCGAGCGCGCGGAAGCTCGACACGATCAGCTACGAAGAGATGCTCGAAATGGCCTCCAGCGGGAGCAAAGTGATGCAGTCGCGCTCGGTGGAATTCGCCAAGAAGTTTGGCGTGGTTTTCGAAGTCCGCAGCTCTTTCAACAACAACCCGGGAACCATTGTGACCGAAGAAACAAAGGATATGGAAAACGTCGTCGTCCGTGGTGTCTCAATCGAGAAAAACCAAGCCAAGGTCACCATCCGCCAGGTGCCGGATCGTCCCGGCAGCGCGGCCCGGATCTTTAGCGCCCTGGCGAGTGCGAATGTGATCATCGACATGATCGTCCAGAGCGACAGCGTCGGCGACACGAACGACATTTCCTTCACCCTCAACAAGGACGAACTCGCCCGGACCCAAAAGGCGCTGGGGAGCATTCTGAGTGAGATCGCGGCCAAGGAAATCCAGACTCAGGAAGGAATCGCGAAGCTTTCGATCGTGGGCATCGGCATGCGCAGCCACAGCGGCGTCGCGGCAAAGCTGTTCGAAGCGCTCAGCGCCGGCGGAATCAACATCCAGATGATCTCCACGAGCGAGATCAAGACGGCGGTGATCATCGAAGAGGCGCGAGTTCAGGAAGCCGCGGCACTTGCGCACGAGGCTTTCGGTTTGAGCGGGAAAGTCTAGCCGCGAGGCGATTCGCTCACCGCCTCAGGCGAGACAGGTCTGAAGCTGCTCGCGGATGCGAGCTTCGTTCAGGCCTTTGCCGATGAAGACGAGTTGGCTGCGGCGGGTCTCGTCCTTTTCCCAGAGCCGATCCCACATGATCGTGAAGCGGTTGTTCACGCCGTGGAAGATCGCACGGCGCGGGTTGCCGCCGATCGCGAGGAAGCCTTTCGAGCGATAGACTTTTTCCTTTTCCGAAAGCTCCTGGACGAACAGCTCGAACTTCTCGACTTGGAACGGGCGGTCGAACTCAAAGGAAAACGACTCGATGTCGTGATGATGCCGGTTGCGGAGTTCGTTGAGAAATTCCGGGTCGGCTTCCACTTTGCGGTCGAGATCAAAGGCGTGCATGTCCAGCAACTCCTTCAGGTTCACCTCGGAATGATTTGTCCGGAACATCTGCGCGTGCGGATTGAGCGCGCGGGTGAGCGACTCGATCTTCCCGAGCTGTGCTTCATCCACGAGATCGGTTTTATTGATCAGGAGATAATCCGCCATCGTGACCTGCTCGCGCGCGGTTTCGGTTTCCTTCATCTGCTTCTCGATTTGCTCCGCATCGACGACCGTGATGATCGAGTCGAGCCGCACGAACTGCTGGATCTGCGGGATATTGAGGAAGGTTTGCGCGACGGGACCGGGATCGGCGATGCCGGTGGTTTCGATGAGGAGATAATCGAAGCCGCCCTTTTTCATCAGCGCCTGCACGCCCTTGACCAAGTCCTTCCGCACCGTGCAGCAGAGGCAACCGTTGTTCATCGTCACGACTTCGTCCTTCGCGTTTTCCACCAGCATCCCATCGATGCCGATCTTGCCGACTTCGTTCACGATGATGGCG
>DASVRR010000124.1:0-3207 GCA_036388515.1 Chthoniobacteraceae bacterium
GATCGCGCGCTCTATTCGCCCCAGCGGTCGCCTCGTCCTCCGGCGATCCAGATTCCCGCCGATCTTCCCGGGAAGTACACGGCGCTCTTTGCTCCGCGCGCTCCGTCGGCCGAGCACCCAGCAAGTCGGTTTCCACAAGGCCACGGATTTGCGCGCATTTTTGTGAACTCCGGAGGCGTGGCTCGGATCACCGGCCGTCTCGCCGACGGGAGCAGCCTCAGCTACAGCAATTCCCTTTCGAAAACCAAGGCCTTGCCGCTCTGGCATCGCTCGCAGGCGGCGAAAAGCACGCTCGCCGGGATGGTCCAATTCCGCGAGGTGCCCGGCACGAGCGATCTGGATGGAACCGGCCTCCAGTGGTTCCGCGAGGCAAATCCACGCGCTGTTCGGTATCGGGAAGGCTGGCCCGCGGGAATCAGGTTGGATCTTGTTGGCTCAACGTATCGCGTCGAGCGCGGGCGGAGCGTTCTTTCCGGCTCGGCGCCCGGCGTTTTCGCCAGTGAAGCGGAGCTGGAAGTGACCGGCACCGACTTTGCCTCGATCTCGCGGCTCGTCATTTCGGACACGGATCAGGTGAAGCTCGCGATCCCTAGTCCCGAGGCTCCGCGCCTTGTGATCACCCGCGGCACGGGTCTGTTCCGCGGTTCTTTCCGGCACCCGGAAAGCGGCCGTCGGATCGGGATGCAAGGAGCGATTCTCCAGAGCCAGCAACTCGGAGCCGGCTACTTTTTAGCTCCGGAAGAAAGCGGCGCCGTGACGATCACCTCGGGTCTTCCGCAGCCAGAGCAGCCGCCGGATTGATGGCATTCCCGATGCTTTTCCTCCCAAGGCGAACCGGAGGCGGAAGGCACCTGTCTTCTCCCCATGCGGAGCAAACGCCTCTGAAATTGGGCCTTTACCCCGTTTTGTGCCTTCGGTATAGCCACGCCGTTCCTGTCTCATGAAGCGATCCACCTTTCTCCCGGGAGCGGCCGTTTTGGCTTTTTGTGCGGCAACGGTTTTCGCCCAAAACCCTTATCAGAGCAGCGCCGACTTCGAGCGTTACGCGCGGATGCTCCGGGAGAAAGCGCTCCTTAAGATCGAGCCGAACGTGCTCATCCCCACGGCGCACCGGCCGCTGACACGCGGACGATATCCTTGGAAGAACAACATCGTAACGACCACTTTTTGGGTCGGCGAAAGCGCGTCGCAAAACAATCCGGTCCATAACTCAAGCAGTTCGTGGGACATGAACTGGTCCGCGAACTTCGGAGGTTTCGACAACCCCAATCCGGCTGCCCGGCGCGGCTTCATCCCCGCGAATTTTGTTCCCCGGCAAAACCCGTTCTACATCGCGCTGCCTTATAACGACGTGACCCGCGGCACCACCAAGCCGGAAGCGCGCGAGGTCATTCCGTGGTTCAACGAGATCTTCGTCAAGGAAGGGCAATCGGTCTGCCGCGATCGTTGGATTCGCGTGCGGAATCGTCAGGGCAAAGATTGCTACGCGCAGTGGAGCGACTGCGGGCCGTTCCGCACCGATCATTACAAATACGTGTTCGGCGACGAGCGTCCCAAGCCGAATCTGAACCAGGGCGCCGGTCTGGATATTTCCCCCGCGGTCCGCGATTACCTTGGCCTCGCCGGCACCGACGTCACCAACTGGCAATTCGTTGATTTCAAAGATGTCCCGCGCGGCCCTTGGTCGATGTACGGCGACAACAATCATTTCGTCCAACTCGCCCGCCAAGCCCCCGAACGCTCCGCCCGCCTCGAACCGCGCCCGGCTCCGCGTGCGAATCCTCCCGCCGCCCCCGAGCCCCGGATCATTACCAACACGCGGTAGTCCCCGGGGCCGTTCCCGGATGAAAAAGCGCTCCGTGTTCTCTTTTCTTCTGTAGGTCTTGCACGCGGAAGATTCCTGGAAGTTTGGTTCCCAGTCGTGTCACGTGAACATCAAGGACATTCACGGCCTGAAGGAGATCGATTTCCCGACCGCAGCTCCCGAGACGAGCCTCAGGATGGCAGAGGAGCTGCCAAATCAATCCCCGCGGTCAGAGCTGCATTAGCCCTTCTGCTCGCTTGCCCAGAATTCGAATGGTCGGCATCGTTGGGCCATGTCCTCGGTAGCCCTCCAAGCGCATTATGATGGTGATCGCATTGTGCTCGATCAGCCGTATGATCTGCCGATCAACGCGAGTCTCATCGTGACGGTGCTCCCGTCATCGCCGGAGGGGGACTCCGAGGAGGTGTGGTTGCGGGCGGCGCGGGCCAGCGGCGCTTTCGATTTCCTCGCCGACCCTGCGGAAGACATTTACACGGTGACCGACGGCGAGCCATTCCGCAATGCGGTATAAAGTCGTTCTGGTCCCGTTTCCCTTCGACGAACTCGCTGGCAACAAGGTTAGACCTGCGGTCTGCCTCACCGACGCGGTTGGTCCTTATCACCATGTCGTTCTTGCCTTCATTACGAGTGTGGTGCCTGCACAGCTGGAACCCACCGATTTGCTGCTCGATCCCGGCAGCCGTCCCATCGGGGCCACTGGATTGCGGGTGCGCTCTGTGTTGCGCCTCCACCGACTGATCACCGTTCCCTCCAGTGTGATTCTGCGCCAGCTGGGCTGCTCACCGGATCTTCAAGCGGACGTTCAGCTGCGGCTCGTCAGCTTTTTGCCGTGTGACGGTTTCGTGGCTTTCGATTTGATGACCTTCATCCGCAACTTTCCCCATGGCTTTTACTGCTGAAGAAGGCGGCGCTCTGCTCGAGCGGGCGCATGCTCAGGGGCGGCTGGCGCATGCGTATCTGATCACGGGGCCGGCGGGTTGCGGCAAACGTGCGCTGGCGACTCAACTCGCGCGGATCATTCTGGACGATCCGGCGGCGGATCTGGCGCAGCATTCGGATGTGCATCTCGCGGAACCGGAGTCGAAATCACGACGGATTCTGATCGAGCAAATCCGCACGCTGGAGCAAGCCTTGCACATGCGTTCCTTCTTCGGCGGGCGGAAAGTCGGGATCGTCTTCGATGCGGATCGACTGCAGCCAAATGCCGCGAATGCTTTCCTCAAGACGCTGGAGGAGCCGCCGAATCACTCGCATCTCGTGCTGGTCAGCGCGCATCCGGATCAATTGCTGGACACCATTATTTCACGTTGTCTGGAGGTGCCGTTGCGTCCGACTGCGCCGCCGGAGACGACGCCTTTGCAGCAACGACTCCTCGGCACATT
>DASVRR010000125.1:0-30003 GCA_036388515.1 Chthoniobacteraceae bacterium
TGGCTCCTCACGGGGCAAGGGAACCTCAATGGTTGGAACCATATTCCGCGTATTCTACGAGGCGGGCTCGTTCGGGCGCAACGGTTTCTTCCCCACGTGCGAGCGGCGGGATCAAGCGAGACGCGAGCCAAGCCGCCAGCGGAACCAAAGACCCAAGATGATCCCGAAGATCAGGTGCGCGCTGGCGGTGAGGAAGATGAAGCGCGAGTTCAAGGCAAGGCCGAAGAACTGCGGATAGGGCGTGAGCAAAAGGATGACTTCGACGGTGAGCGCCCAGGCGATCGCGCCCCACAGAAGCGCTCGCCTGGTGTGACGCGGCACCAGAGTCAAAAACATGATGCCGAGTGCGGCGCCGTTTGAAAAATGATACGCCCAGCCAATCGCGTGGACCAGCCAGCGGGGCTCCGTCGCCTCGAGGAGGAGTTCGCCGAACCGCGGGAACACCCGAAACAGCGGAGCGCCGGTGAGCACGAAAGGGAGCCGATAGAGATCGTAAGCCACCGCGGCCACAATTCCGCCAATGCTTCCCTCGACGATCCAGGTGAACGGACTGCGCGCTCGCTCGGAGTCGAGTCGGTGTTTCCAGGCAAGCCAGGCGAGCAGCGCGGTGGCTGGCGGCAAGATCAGACATCCGAAGGCGTGCATCGTCCAAACCCCGAAGAATGCTCCGAGCAAGCACGCGAAGGAGCTGGCAGCCAAAGCGAAGATGAGGCAGCGGAAGAACACGGAACTGGTGGAGGTATCTCGCGCAAGGCATCAAGGCCATCACTTCCTTCCAGAAAGCGAAGCCGCGGTTTGCGTCCGGATGAAGGCCGCGGCTTCTGGAGCGCCGAGTCGCTGGCGGTGCTCCCCAGCCGCCCGATCCGCCAGCTTGCGAGTCTTCCGGATCGAGTAAATCCGGGGCTGGCTGGCGCTTGTGAAAAATTTCACAAGCTGGCAAATCTGTGGTCTATTGCTTCCTAGAACTATGAAAGTCCATTATCAGAATCTTCCCCGCGTGGTGATCATCGGCGGCGGTTTCGGCGGTCTGGAAGCGGCCAAGGCGTTGCGCAAGACGAAGGTGCGAGTGACTCTGCTCGACCGGCAGAATCATCACCTTTTCCAGCCGCTCCTTTATCAGGTCGCGACCGCCGCGCTTTCACCGGCGGACATTGCGGAGCCGTTGCGGGGGATTCTGCGGAAGCAGGAAAATGCGGAAGTAATTCTGGCGGAAGCGCGCTCGATCAACGTGAGCGAGCGGAAGGTGGTGACCAGCGAGGGGGAGATTCCGTATGATTTCCTGATCGTCGCCGCCGGCACCCGGCACTCGTACTTCGGTCGGGACGAATGGGAACGGTTGGCGCCGGGATTAAAAAGTCTCGACGATGCCCTGGAAATCCGCCGGCGGATGCTGATGGCATTTGAAATTGCGGAGAAAACTGAAGACCAAGCCGTGCGGATGGCGGCGATGACGTTCGTGGTCGTCGGTGCCGGCCCGACGGGTGTGGAGATGGCGGGCGCTTTGGCCGAAATCGCGCGGATGACTTTGGTCAAAGATTTCCGGCACATCGATTCTTCCCTGGCTCGTGTGGTGTTGCTGGATGCCGCTCCTCGTGTGCTGCCGACTTATGCTCCGGAGCTTTCGGAAAGCGCACGCCGGCAGCTCGAAAACATCGGCGTGCAAGTGCGATTGGAGCAACTGGTGGAGAAAATCGAGGAAGACGGCGTGACGCTAAAAAGTGGGGAGAAGATTCCTTCCCGGACCGTGATCTGGGCAGCCGGAAATGCCGCTTCTCCGCTGGGAACCAGCCTCGGAGCAGCGCTGGATCGCCAAGGGCGCGTGATCGTCCGGGAAGATCTCAGCATCCCGGATCATCCGGAGGTTTTCGTGATCGGCGACATGGCGCATTTTGCTCCGGAAGGAGGAACGCCATTGCCGGGATTATCGCCGGTGGCGATGCAGCAAGGCCGGCATGTGGCGCGGAACATCGCCATCAAATTGGCGGGCGGCTGGACGACGAGATTCAGTTACTTCGACAAAGGAACCATGGCGACGATCGGCCGGCATGCAGCGGTCGCGGATGCTGGATTCATCAAGTTCAGCGGGCTGCTCGCGTGGCTGGCGTGGCTGTTTGTCCACGTCATTTTCCTGGTCAGCTTTCGGAACAAGCTGACGGTGTTTTTTAGCTGGGCCTACGCGTATTTCACTTTTGGTCGCGGAGCTCGGCTGATCACCGGACGCGAGTGGCCGGCGCCACGCTGACGAATCAAGCTGCAGCCGAACCGACGATCATCCGCAGCGCGCGCGGCATTACTTCAAAAATCGCGGGCTCATCACCGACGAATTCGCCGTCGGTATTAAAACGCATGCACGGCTCCGAGTTGATCACGATCTTCCGCGCGCGGCGGAACAGGATTTCGTCGTTGTCGAGATGTGCTCCGACGAGCATTTGCGGAGTGAGCAAAGCGAGAGTTCCTGCGCTGGCCGTGCGGACGACGACGAGATCGGCCAGGCCGTCGTCAATTTCTGCGGTTGGCGCGATGGGCACGCCGCGAGCGACATAACGCCCATTGGCGACGACGACATTGTAGGCGGAAAGCTGGATGCGCTCGTCGTCGTCGAGCACAATCTCGGTTTGATATTCCGAGAGATCGCTCAGCGCTTCGACGAAACCGCGCACATAGGAAAGCGGTCCCCACGCAGCCTTTACTTCTTCCGTAAGTTTTTCATCCACCTGGCCGCTGAATCCGCCCGCGGAAACATTGATCAGCAGCCGGGTGCGGGAACTCGTCACGCGGATCAAGTCGATGTCGCGCGTTCGTCCGGAAGCGATGATTTGGAGAGCAGCGTTCACGTCCAGCGGCACATCGATCACGCGGGAGAAGTCGTTGCCTGTTCCGAGCGGGAGCAAACCGAGGCGGATGTCCGCCAAACCTGTGGCGACGCCATTCAGCGTCTCGTTTAACGTTCCGTCGCCTCCAGCGGCAACGATCGTCTTCCAGCCCTGGCTCAAGGCTTCCGCAGCCTGCCTTTCCGCATCGCCGGGCGCAGTGCCGAGTCGAATCCCCGCATTCGGGAAGACCGCGCGGATCGTCGCACAAAGTTCGTCTGGATCTTTGATCGAACCGGACGCCGGGTTGACGATGAAGCAAGGATCGGAGGCAACCATGGCAGAAGAATCGCGAGCGACTCAGTGGTCGCGGGCTTCAACGTCTTTTTCGACTGCCGAAGAGCGACCCGAGAACTCCGCGCATGATTTCTCTCCCGAGCGAGCTGCCGACGCTTCGCACCGCGCTCGAAGCCATTTTCTCCACGAGGCCTTCATGCCGTCCGCCGCGTGGCCCGGTGCTCCCGAGCAGGATCGAAGATAGCCCGCCGGAAGCAGGAGCCGCTGCGGTTGGCTTTCCGGCGGCTTTTGCTGGCGGCGATTGCGTGGATGGAATCTCCGATTGCGCCAGGCGCTCAGCGGCTCGCGCTTGCAAAGTCTCCGCTGCGGAGTCTCGGTCGATCCGCTCTTCATACGCGCCGAAGAGCACGGATTGGCGGATGATCTCGCTGCGCTGTTCCGGAGCGATCGGACCGATCTGGCTCCGCGGCGGAACAATCAGAGCGCGCTCCACGATTCCCGGCGTGCCTGATTCATCCAGGAGGGAAACCAGCGCTTCACCGACCGCGAGTTCCGTGATTGTTTGCGCCACGTCCAGCGCAGGATTTTGCCGGAAGGTTTCCGCTGCGGACTGGACGGCTTTTTGATCCCGTGGGGAAAAGGCGCGCAAGGCATGCTGCACGCGGTTCCCGAGCTGCCCGAGGATTCGCTCCGGAATATCGATCGGGTTTTGTGTGACGAAATAAACGCCCACGCCTTTGGATCGAATCAGCCGAACGACTTGCTCGATCTTGTCTTCGATTTCGCGCGGCAGATCGGAGAAAAGCAGGTGCGCTTCATCGAAGAAAAACACGAGCTTCGGTTTCTCCAGATCACCGACTTCCGGAAGCTGTTCGAATAATTCGCTGAGCAGCCAGAGCAACGCCGTGGCGTAGGTCCGCGGGCTGGTCATCAGCTGATCTGCGGCGAGGATGTTGATCACGCCGCGGCCGTTGGAATCCGTCTGGAGGAAATCGTGGAGGTTGAGCGCGGGTTCACCCAAAAAGTCTGCGCCGCCCTGCTGTTCGAGCTGGAGCAGAGCGCGCTGAATTGCGCCGATGCTGGCGACACTGACGTTCCCATATTGCACGGTGAACTGCTTCGCGTTTTCGCCGATGAACCGGAGCATCTCGCGCAGATCTTCCAGATCCACGAGGAGCAGGCCGCCTTCATCCGCAACCCGGAACAAAATCTGGAGCACACCTTCCTGGGTGTCGTTGAGATTCAAGACCCGCGCGAGCAGCAACGGACCCATCTCCGTGATCGTGGTGCGGACTGGATGACCGCTCTTGCCGAAGATGTCCCAGAAGGTCACCGGAAAACCGGCAAACGGATGATCAGCGATGGCCAGCAGCTTTAGTCGCTCCGCAATCTTGGGCGTCGCAGTTCCGGCGCGGCTCAAGCCGCTCAAGTCGCCTTTGATGTCGGCGAGGAAGACCGGCACACCGAGATCGGAAAAGGACTCGGCGAGCACCTGCAGCGTCACCGTCTTGCCGGTTCCCGTGGCGCCAGCGATCAAGCCGTGACGGTTCCCCATCCGAGGTTCAAAAAGAATCGGGCGAGTGCCTTGCGCGAGGAGAAACGGTGAAGCCATGGGGATGAAAGTGCGGTGAGCATCCACGCGGAAGAATCTGGCGCGAGCAGATTCCTCCGGCGTTGATCCCTGGAACGCAAAGAGCGCGAGAGAATCTCTCGCGCTCTTCGGGAAAACTAAGTGGGAATCGAAGAAACTATGGGCTGACTTCGAGGGCTGGAATCCGGCGGCGCAGGAGCTCCGGCGGGAACCCAAGCGATGGGGACAAATACGGCGAACCGTTTGGTCCGATCGCGACTGGCTCCGGATTCTTCTTCGGATCGATCATGTCCTTGCCGTCCTTCGAAGCATCGGAAGCGTCGCCGCTGAATTCCGCCACGGCTTCCGGACTGAGGCTGACTTCGTAGTCGTTCAGCGTGAGGCCATTGAAGGTATTGATCTCGCGAATGGTGAGATTCTCGGAAGCCGCCACGGGAGACCAGCGGACGACGAGTTGATCGGCTTCCACGGCTGGAAAATCCAGGCTGGAGCGAGTGTTCGCGCCATCCAGAACAATGCTCACGGTCGGCGTCAAACCCTCGATGGAAACTTCCGAGCGAGCGGCTTGCGCGGTCCGCTTGGACATCGTGTTGCTCACGGGAGTCACCGCATCGGCGGCGGACGTTGCCTTGACGGCGAAGACATCGAGTTTGCCCTTCGCTCCGGCATCGGTGAGGAGGGAAATCCGTGAGGTGCGGCGGGTTTCGCTGAAACCAATCACGGCGCTGGATTGCGCGCTGCCGGAGATCGAAATTCCGGTTTCCGGATTATCGTCGATCGCCTTCTGCCAGGAGATAAAACCGTCCGGCGAGTTCGCGTAAGTCACCCGGCTGTTGGCGTAAAGTCCCGACGTATTGAAGTTGGTCTGGTCATTCACGTACTGACCAAAGATCGCCCGTGCATCGATCGTCTCGGAGCGTTTGCGCAGGCTGTAGCTGATCGACGACTTTTCGCCGTAAACCTGCAGCCCGAACAATGGGCCGGGTTCCGCGATGTTCGTCTCGATCAACAAATACTTGGCGAAGCGGCTGAACGATTTTGCGAGCTTCTTGTTGTTGATGGAATCGACCGCGACATCCTTGGCCACCAGCGTCCAGGATTTTGCTCCGGGAGCGGCGGGCTCATCACCAGCGAAAAGCGAGATCGTGCCGGCGGCCGGGCGAGTCGAGACGCTGAAGTTTGTGAGCAACTCGGGCTCGCTGAGCACGAGCAGATAATGCTGCTTGCCAGCCATCACCGGCCAGCCGGTGGCGACGTCGTCGTCCAGCCAGGCGGCGGAAGCTTCGGTGGCGCCGAAGGTTTGATTCGTCGGATTGAAGACGAACAGGTTCGAGCCGACGTGTTGGCGAGCCAGGTTCTTCGGAAAGACCTGCAACTGCCTGGCGGTGGAGTCGGTCTCAGCCGCAAAAGCGATGCTGGAGCAAAGGACCGAAACGAGTGAGACGAGCGACGTTGTCTTCATGTGAGGAGCTCCTATATGGGATGCGTGGTTGGATTGGAATGAAAATCTCCTCCACAACGCTCGGCGAGCACCGTTTATGGAAATTTCAGGCACTATGAAGAGTGCGGGACGATGCGCAAGAATATTTTTCGCTTTTCTTCCGCCTGCGGCATCGGCGCTTTCTCAGCGCTGCACTTTCCGGTTGGCAAAATTCCCTCCTCACGGTATCGAAACCGCCGGTGGTCTGCCGCATGCTCACTGCGCTCCAGAGTTTAGCGTGCAACCTTCCAAATCTGAAACCCACCCGCTTGTGACTACCGACTCTGCTTCTCCCGGCTCCCCCCGCCATCTTGCTCCAGGGCAAAAACTCGCCGGCTGTTACGTTCTCCAGCATCAGCTGGGAGTGGAAGGGGAAGCCGAGATTTGGGCTGCGCAAGATGAAGTGCTCGGCAAAGCGGTATCGCTGCATTTTATCCCCACGGCGGTGACTCAGGATGTCGCGGCGATGAACGAAGTGCGTCAGGAGGTGAAGCGGAATCGCCAGTTGATCCACCCGAATATCCTCCGGGTTTACGATTTGGTGGAGGAAGCAGATTGGGCAGCGTTGTCCATGGACGCTTTCCAGGGGCAGCCGCTCTCGGCGCTCTTGCGGGAGAAAGGCGCGCTGTCGGTGGATTTGGTTCAACCTTGGGTGGCGCAAATCTGTGACATCCTGGAGCAGGCCCACAAGATCCAGGTGTTTCACCGCGATTTGGCGCCGGAGAATGTCTTCCTCAATGCGGACGGCAAAGTGTTGCTGGGAAACTTCGGGATTAGCCGGGTGATTCAGGATGCGCTCCGCCGTGCGGATGATCCGGCGGCTGCTTCCGGGCGGCTTGCTTCCTTGAGTCCGCAGCTTCTGGAAGGGCAGCCAGCGACGAAAGCAGACGATGTGTACGGCGTCGGCGCATTGACGTTTCATTTGCTGACCGGCTCACCCGTCTTCACCACCGCTGAGCAGATCCAGACGGTTCCGGCGCCTCGACTCAGCGAGCGGCTTCCGGAGAAAGGGAACGCGGAAGTGCAGCTCCCCGCGCACTGGGAAGAAGTGGTGGCCGCATCGCTGAGCAAAGAGCGCGAAGCTCGTCCGCAGGAGATTGGCGAGCTGCAAAAGCGGTTCCAAAGTCCTGCGGAGACAGTGGCAGAGAAGTCGGTTCCGGAAGTCGTGATGGCCGCAGCTCCAGCAAAGAAGCCGGCTGAAGTTTTGCTGGAAAAGGCGGCGCAAGTTCAACGCTCCAAAGTCTCCGGGTCCGGAATGCCGAACTCTTCTCCAGCAAAGGAAACTTCGAAGCCGGCGAGCAGTTTCCTGCTTGCGGTCCTGCGTTCACCAGTCGCTCTTGTCGCCGGCGCACTTTTGCTCCTGCTCATCGTTGCGCTGGCGTTCTTTTCCCCCGGTGCTCCGGAGGAACCGGTGCGCAATTCTGCCGTGGCCGTTTCCGATCAATCGGAGCCGAGCGAATTAACCTCCGTGAACAACCCGGCGCCTCGGCCAGCGGCCGCGGTGACGGCAACGCCCGAGCCGATTGCTTCGGTCACCTCCGTCGCTCCTGCCGACGCGCCTTTACCGAAAACCGACTTTGATGAGCCGATCTTGATGGCTGCGGCCAGTCCGACACCCGCGGCAGCAAGACCGCGGCCGGCTTCTCCTGCTCCGGCCGCCAGCGTCGCGCCGGATGATCGGGACGTCGCGAGCAAGGCGACAGCTTTGGAGAAGCTGAAAGCGGAAATCGCGGCCACGGAAAAAGCGCTGCAGGAACGCGCGAAGCAGCAACAAGCCGCCGCCGCCGCTTTGGCGGAAGCGGAGAAAACTTTGGCTGAGAAAACCAAAACCGCGGGTTCGGCGCGCAAGGCTGGGGAAGAAATCGTCGCCCGGCGCAAGAAAATGGAGGAAGACCAACTTGCAGCCGAAACGGCAGCGCAAGAGGCCCAGAAGCTCGCAGCTCAAAAAGCTCAAGCGGCAGAGGAAGCGCGGAAGGTTCGCGCCGACTTTGAGAAACAAAACAAAGACAAGCTGGCCGCTCAGGAAAAAGCCGACGCTGAAATCGCCGCGCTCCAGCAGACCATCGCCGAACGACAGAAAACCGTAGCGGAAGGGCTGAAAGCCTCTGCTGAAGCGGAAGCGGCTCACCAGCAGCGCCTCGCAGCAGTGAAACAGACGGAACAGGAAGTCGCAGCCGCTCGAATGGCCGCCGAGCGGGCAAATGCTGATGCGGAGAAAAAGCGGCAGGCCACCGAGACTGAGCGCCGCCGTCTGGACGATGAACTCATGGCGATGCGGGCGATGTTTGATCAGAAGATGAAGGAGATTGAAGATCGGCGCCGCCAATTGGAAAGCGGTGCGGCTCCTGCCGTCCCAGCTCCGAGCGCTCCTCCTTCCGGAGAAAAGCTTCCCCTTCCGCCGACTGCGGAGGCGACGCGTCCGACGCCGACTCCAGGAGCCGAGATCGGTCCGCTGGCCATGAAGACCGAGCCAAAGGCGGTTCCAACGCCCGCACCTCCGGTCGAGCCTGCGCCGTCTGGGTCGCCTGGGCTGGCAAATCAAAACAGTCTCGGGATGACTTTTGCTCCAGTTGGTGACGTGTTGTTTTCCATCTGGCAGACGCGCGTGAAGGACTTCGAAGTCTTCGCGAAAGCCGTGAACCTCAAATCCACGGGCTGGCGTGGCCCCGGTTTCCGGCAAGGAGCCGATCATCCGGTCGTCAACGTGAGTTGGAACGAAGCTGTCGCGTTTTGTAAGTGGCTCACGGACAAAGAGCGCAAAGAGGGGGTTTTGGCGCCGAACCAATTCTATCGGCTGCCTTACGACCTCGAGTGGAGCAAAGCGGTTGGTCTTCCGGAAGAAGCGGGGAAGACTCCCGAGGCGCGCGACATGGGCGTGGCGGATGTTTATCCCTGGGGAACCGACTGGCCGCCACCGGCTGGCGCCGGGAACTACACTGGGGAGGAAACCGGATCCGATGTCGCGATTCGGGGATATAACGACGGCTTTGCCTGGACGGCTCCGGTGGGAAGCTTTGCGCCGAACAAGCTTGGCCTGTTCGATATGGGCGGGAACGTCTGGCAATGGTGCATGGACTCCTGGAGCAACGACTCGAAAGCGAAGGTCCTCCGCGGTGCCTCGTGGTACAACGGCGCGCTGAAGCTCAGCCTGCTGTCTTCCTGCCGGGTCCACGCGGCGCCGGATAGCAGCACGGATAACTACGGCTTCCGGATCGTGCGGGCGACCGAGTCGGGGGGAAGACCGGTTCGACGCTAAGGTGTCCGTGTTGGCAAAAGCTTGCTCGACAAGCTCGTCCGGAAAGGAGAGTCAGCGTGCGCTTACTTGCGTCCACGTCGTTCTTCCCGGCAGAATTCCGCCCAAAATTCCGGCGGAAGCCGAATGATCCGGCGGATCGGGAGCAACGGAAAACCAACGCCTTTTTCAAATTGCAATTTTATCTCGAATGACAACGATGCTGCTACTCTGCGACCCATTTATGAAAAAACTTCCGCAACGATTGTTGATTGTCGTTGGCGCTCTTGCGCTCGCACTTCCGCCCGCCAGCATGGCGCAGGAGTTTTTCCGTGATTTCGGAACCTCACGATCCTCGGGAGGAATCGGCCCGGTCATTCCGTCGGAATATACCTACGAAGACGGCTCACCCAGCGGGCTGAGTCCTTTGCGTCCTGGCCAGGAACTCACGAACGTCGAGGTCGCTGAGGAGGAGGAGAAATACAACTTCGCGCTCGGGCCTTTCCGGATGACGATGGCGGTCGGTGCGGGGCTGGAATGGAACGATAATATTCGTCTTTCTGACGAAAACCGGGAGTCGGATTTCATTTTCCGCCCCACGGCCGATCTCGAGGCTCGCTGGAGGATTAGCGAGCTGAACACTCTGCGCTTCAACGTCCAGGCCTCCTACGCCAAATACTTCGAGCATTCCGAGCTCGATACCGACGGCATCCTCATTTCGCCGAACTCAGAACTGGCTCTGACCTTCTTTGTCGGGAACATCAAGTTCACCATTCGCGATCGGTTTAGCTATCAGGAAGACACCTACGACCTGCCGCAGTTGAGCGGCGTGAGCAAGTACGAGCGCTATGAGAATCAGGCCGGCATCCAGATGGATTGGCAGATCAATCAGCAGCTGAATCTCGCCGCCGGATACGATCACTACAATCTCTGGACGACTCAGGACACTTTCAGCACGCAGGATCGTGCCGTGGACACGATCTACCTGCGTCCGGGCTATCAGCTAACTCCGGCGATCAAGGTGGGACTCAGCGCAGCGTATAGCTGGATCAACTTCGACGACGCCGATCGGGCCGACGGGAACAATCTGATGGTCGGACCTTTCATCGAATATCAACTTTCCGAATACACTAATCTGTACCTGGAAGCTGGGCTCCAGAACATGAGCTACGATGGCGGCACGGACTTCAACAATTCCGCGCTCCGAGAATTGCGACTCACGGATGAGGAACGCGACGCCATCGGCGACATCCTGCGCGAGACCGAAGACGACTCCACCAGCACGTATTACGTGAAGTTTGAGCTGCAGAACAAACCGAGCGATGTCTTCCGGCATCGGCTCTCCGGATCGAAGACGGCCGAAGTCGGATTCGGATCAAACTACTACGATCTCTACCATGTGGAATACGACGCCGAGTGGAAGATCAACGAGAAGACCGAAATGGGACCTGTTCTCTTCTACGAGTACTACGAAACCTCTGGAGACGGCGGGGAAGAAGCGCATCGTTACGGCGCTGCTTTCGGAGTTCGACATCATTTATCAAATTCCCTCACGCTTGGGCTCGATTATCGCTTTCTCCTGAAAGAGTCCAATTTGGAGAGCGCAGATTACTACCAGAACCTCGCGCTCCTCAGCCTCTACTACAAATTCTAACCTCCACTCCGATGGCTTATGCCTAGTTCCAGATTCGTTTTCGCAAGTGTCACCGCTGCAGTTTTTGCAGCACAGATAACGGTCTCGGGGCAAAGCACGGCTCCTCGTGCAGAAGCGGTTCGGCCGCCCGGAGCGCCCGCGCCTTCCTACTATCCGCCAGCGGAGCGGATGGAAGTGGTCGATCCCGATAAGCGGCTCGCCGCCGGGGATGAAGTGACAGTAGAGATCGAGCAGGATCGAGAAGGCGGATTCCCGAAGGTCGTGACGGCCACCGGCGACATCGATGTCCCGCCTCTGCGGCGAATCAAAGTGGCCGGGATGACGACCGCGGAAGCAGCTGCGGAAATCAAGCGGCAGCTGGAGAAGGACTATTACTACACGGCGACCGTGCGGCTCTCGATTGATCGGGTGAGCCGAATCACAGTGAAAGCCGGGCAGGTGACGATCTCCGGAGAAGTCCGATCAGTCGGATCGCTCGACTTGAATGCGGGGGAAAAACTCACGGTCAGCCAGGCAATCCTGCGGGCGGGAGGTTTCGGCACTTATGCGAAGCAGGATAAGGTGCAAGTCACCCGAACTGAGAACGGGGTGACCCGCCAATTCTACGTTAACGTGAAGGAAGTCCTCAGCAAAGGGAATGTCGGCAAAGATACGGAGGTCCGCGACGGCGACCGCATTCACGTCTCGAAGGCTGCATTCATTCTCTAAACATGGACTCTCTTAAACCCGAAGCTCCCGCGATGCCGTTTGGCGCTTCGCTCGGCGCGAAATTCTACCGCTACCGGACTTTGATCCGCCGCCACTGGTGGATCCTGGCTCTGTGCATCTGTCTCGGCGTCGCTTATCAGGCCTACGTCGCTTTCAACAAACCGCAGCTCTATGAGTCCGTCAGCCGGCTGAATATCCGTGAGGAGTTGGTTACCAATCTAAAAGGCGGTTTTACCGATGGAACGGGGAATTTCTTCGGAACGACGATCGATCAGGTCAAGAGCCAGCTCGTGCAGGAACATGCCTATGAAAAACTGAGGCTCACCGCGCCGAACTTGAGCGACAGCGTGGAGATCACGCCAAACGTGCCGCCGCGCAGCAACATCCTCACCGTGACAGGTGTGGGGAAAAACCCGGAGTTTACCCGCCTCTATGTGGACGCCGTTGTGCAGGAATTTCTCAGCCTTAAGGATGCGGATCGGGGTTCAACCGGCAAGCAAGTCAGCGAGCGACTGCAGGAGCGACTGACCACCACAAAGGAGGAGCTGGCGATGCAAAAGAAGGCGCTGCAGGATTTTGCTGAAGCAAACAATATGGAGTTCTGGCAGGAGCAAGGCCGGAGTTCGGCGAAGTTCCTTTCCGGATTGAAGGACAAACAGGCTCAACTCGAGAACGAATTGCAACGGCTTGAGAATTTGACTCCGGATCAGCTGCTGACCAGTTCGATGCAAACTTCGGCGCCACGATCCTCCGCAAACGCGCAACCTGGAACAGGGCGTGAGAACCCGGCAGCCAATTCAGAGTCCGCGCCTTCCTTTAACAGCGAACTCTACACCGAATATCTCCGCAAACGGCAGGAGCTCATTCAGCGGCAGGCCGACTTCGCGACCTGGAAGGAAGTTTGGAAGCCAAAGCATCCCCGACTTCAGAAGATCCAGGAAGATATCCGTCGCCTGACGCTCGCGATCGACACCATCCGGGAGCAAAACAAAGAAGCCACTGCCTCTCGGATCGTCACCGTAAAGGCGGAGCTGAAAAGCTTGGAAGCGAGCATCCAAAACTGGGACGGAAAAGTGCGGGAAGCCAGCCGCAAAGACGCTCAATATACTGCACTCCAAGGTGAACTGACCCGCACTCAAGGGCAACTCGACACGCTGATGAGCAGTCAAGAGACCGTCTCTCATGCGAGCACCGCCAGCCTGAGTCCATGGGTGGTGATGGAGCCGGCGCGCCCGGCGGTTGTCGTTCCGCGGGGAACCACGAAGCACATCCTGACCGGCTTGCTGGGGGGATTTGTGGTGGGGATGATTATCCTGCTCGTGTTGGATCGTGCGGATGATCGCCTTTCCTCTTCCACGGAAATGCTCGAGCACTTTTCCGAGCCGATCCTCGGACAGATCCCGAACGTCGCTGATACCCGGCAAAGTTCGGGGCTCCCGCTCTTGCAGATTGAAGACGAACGCTACACTTACGCGGAAGCATTTCGAAGTCTGCGTTCGTCGCTGATCTTCATGCCGAACCAGTCGGAACTGAAGACGGTCCTGGTGACCAGCGCGATTCCTAACGAAGGCAAATCCACGCTTTCCAGCAATCTCGCCATCACCATGGCTGCTGCAGGCGCCCGAGTGTTGCTGGTGGACGCGGATCTTCGGCGCGGTGATCTGGCGCAGCTCTTCGACGTCGAAGGACAAAAGGGGCTCTCGAATATCCTCCGGGGCGAGATCGACTGGAAAGAGGCCGTTCTGCAAACTCCTTATCCGACCTTGTCGCTGATCTCACGCGGGCCAGTTACAAACCAGTCAGGCGAACTTTTGCTCAAGCCGATGCTGGTCAGCTTGCTGGATGAATTCAAGGAGGCCTACGATCTGACGATCTTCAATACTGCGCCGATCCTGGCGACCGATGACACGCCGACGCTGGCGCCGAATTTCGACGGCGCTCTGATGGTGGTTCGCGCCCAGTTTACCTCTGCCCGGATGACCCAAAACGCCCTGAACGCGCTTTACCAGCGGCAGGTGAATGTGCTGGGTTTGATCCTGAACGCCATCGATACCGAAATGCCGGATTACTACTACTATCGGTATCCAAAGTATTACGCCGCTTAGGCGATTGGAGTTCCAGTCAGACCGTTGGGTTTGGCTTCAACAGGCTGCTGTAGAACTCCAGATAGCGGTCAGCCAAGTGGTCCCAGCCATAGCGCTCTTGGGCCCAATCCGCGAGAGCGGCGCGTTGTTCCGAGGTCCGGCGAGGTGCTGAAAAATACTGGGCGAGCGCATCGCGCACTGACTCCACGCGTGGCGACGCGATATACCCGCGGCCGTCCGTTAGCTCTTCCGCCCAAGGCGTCTCGACCGTGGTTAGCGTCGGGGTTCCGACCTGACAAGCTTCCAGCACGGCGAGGCCGAAATTTTCCGAATGCGTGGGCAGGCAAAAAAGATCGGCGGCTTGGAAATACTTCCAGCGCGCTTCTCCCCAGACCGCCCCGAGCCAATCGATCCGCGGCAGCGACGCGGCGTGATCGGTAGCAAATTGTTTCAGGCTGTCCACATACCCGGGATCGCCTTCACCCACGAACACGAGCCGGGCGACGCGCGGCCATTTCATCGACGATAGCGCTTTCAGAAGAAGATCCGGACCTTTCTTGATGTGCAATCGCGAGAGGAAGAGCAGCACCACTTCTTCCGGAGCCCAGCCAAGCTGCTGCCTGGCGGTTCGATAGTCCGGCCGCGCCGTTCCGGTGAGGCCCAGGGGCAGCGTCTCGATCCGTTGCTTCGGCGCAAACTTCGCCAGCCTTCGTGCTTCCATCGGCGCCGTGGCGAGTAAGGCGGCGGCGCCGGCGAGATACCGTTTTTCGATCAGCTGGAAGTACGGCCATTTCTTCCACCATTTATGCCGCCAGGCCCAAGGCTCCAGCATGCCGTGCGGTGAGACGACGTATGGAATTCCGCGGGCGGCGCATTTCCTCCCCAGCCGCGCATGCTCGATCTGCCAGAGCCCATGGAAATGCACGACTTCATCCCCAGCAGCCTCCGGAAAACTCGAGTCCACCTTCACGCCTTTGTTCCGCAACGATTCGCGCAGGCTGACGATCGCCGCTTCGAGCCCTCCGATCCGCTCTTCCGCAGGTGGTTCGAAAAAGTGCAGATTCATCCGCCGCGAGCCTCCAGATAGTGCGCCTCATAGCGCGCCGCCATCGTGTCAAAGGAGAATCGTTCTTCCACAAGCTGGCGGGCCGCCTTGCCGTTTTCGCGGAGATGTTCCGGATGACGCAGCGGCGCAAGGCAGCGGTCATCCTCGGTGATGGCAATCGAATTGGCCGAATTGAGGAAAGGCATTTCTCCCAGCAAATTGCTGGTGATCGCGCAAGGAAGTCCTGCGGACATTGCTTCCAGGATGGCGAGCGGCAGACCTTCGAACTCCGCCACGTGAAGGAAGACATCCGCTGCCAAAAGGAAACTGCCCACGTCACTTTGCCAGGGAAGACGCTGGATTTTGTCCGCGCGGCGATGCTCCGCGACCCAACGATCCCACTCTTCCGCCAGCGAGCGGAACGTGCCTTCGCCGATCCAGAGAAATCTGGCTTTCACTCCCGCCTGGAGGATGCGCTCCGCTTGTTCCAGGAAAAGCAACGGCCGCTTCTGCGGGACCATTCGGCCGACTCCGACAATCAGCAACTCGTCGTCGGCAATCCCCAGTTCCGTGCGCCGCGTGCGTGCTTCGGCTCTTTTCTCCAAGGCGAAAAGTGGAACGCCGTTTGGAATCATCCGGATGTGCGGCGATGAACCCATGAACTCCACCAGATCACGCTGCCGATTCTCCAAGACCGTGACGAGCATCCCGGGATAGCTCCTGAGCACCTGCCGGGCGCAAAAGTCCCGCGGCCACGCCATCACCGCTCGCAGATAACGCGCGCTCTGCGTGAGGTGAATGGTGCAGAGGCTGGGAACTCCGCTGCGGCGCAAGGCGACAAACAGATCCAACCCGTCTTCAAGGTTCTGTTTGTTGAGGTGAATGACATCGACGCCGAGCTGCCGCCACTCCTCGCCGATCCGGTGGCCAGTGCGACGATCGAAGAAGCTGGCGAGTGAGCGTCCGCGGCGATCATAGGTGTTTCGATAGCTGGAGCGAACCACTCGGCCGATCCGAGCGAAGGAGTCCGCGAGCTCGTCCATGCGCGGGTGATCCGAAGCCCACAGCGTTACTTCATGCCCGCGATCGACCAAGGCCCGGGCGAGATAAAGGAGGTAAAGTTCTCCGCCGCCCCGCGAACCCGAGCTGCTGCTGGCGAGGAGAATCTTCACGCGCGCAGCACCTCCTGCAAAGCATCGACCCACTTGCCCGCGCCGACTTCCGGATGCCACGCGCTCGCCTTCTTCCGTGACGCGCTGGCTGCGGCTTCGCGCCGTGCCGGATCATCGAGGAAAGATCTCAAAGCATCAGTCAAGGCGGCGACATTGCCGGAAGCAAACTTCACCCCGTTCACCCCATCCTCGACAAGATCGTGCGCGGCGCCGACCGCGTCGGAGCAGATGATCGGCAGTCCCGCACCGAGCGCCTGATTGACCACTACGCCCCAGCCGTCGTAGCGGCTGGGGAGGACAAAGACATCCGCCCGAGCAAAGAACGCCGGCAATGCTTCGGGTGGCTGAAAGCCGGCGTAGGAAATCCGGGCACGAGTCTCTGGCGGAAGTGATCCGAGCAGCGCCGGCAGCTCGGCTTCGCGACCCACGAGGAGCAACCTGCCTTGATCAAGACGAGCGAATGCCGCCAGCAACAAGTCCAGGCCTTTGCGAGCAATCATCTGGCCGCAGAAAAGGAACACGATCTCACCGGGTTCGCGCTCTTCGCGAGGAGCAAAGATGAACGGCGCGAGTTCACAGTAGTAGGGAATGCAAAAGCTGTGCGGCTCGGGAAAGCGCTGCGCGTAGTCTTGCTGCGCCATAGAACCGATCGCTGCAATTCCGGATGCGCGATGCAATGGGGCGGTCAGCCGGCGATGCAAGAATCCGCGCCCGCGGAGGCGTTCTCCCCAGAAAATCCACGGAATCTTCCCCAGCCGAGTGCGCATCATCCATTGTCCCGTGAGCGACATCAAAGTGTTCAGCACGATCACGTCATAGTTCCGCGGTTGCGGAAGGTTCCAGTTCAGATGACATCGCGCGTTTCCAAGGGGAAACCAAAAGCCCGGCAGAATGCGCTCGTAAGCTGCGAGCGGTCTTTCCGGCCAGGGGGAATCGGGCGCGGCAGCTTCCAGATAAAAAACGCTGAGTTCGATTTCCGTCCGCGCGTTCAGAGCACGAAAAAGATCTCGCTGATACGGGGATGGAACCACCGAGACAAACGCCACTCGCATCTTCATCGCACGACGCGCGGTCCCGGACGTACGCGCTGCGGCGCACGGCGCGATCTGAGGTGCGCGAGCAGTTTCGCACCCTGCCGGGCCAGCACGCGCGCGACATAGATGCAGATTCCGATCGCCGCGACGGTCGGCAGCAAGGCGGTCGTGAAGACGAGCAGGCTCCGCATCGAGATGACTGCGGCAAAGAATCCGGACGCGTAGATCAGGATCCCAAGCTCCGAGTTGCGTGGGGAAGAAAGGAAGCTCCACCAGCCCGTCACCGCGCCGAAGAATAGTCCAGCGATGAGGACCGCAAATTTGCCTCCCGACATGAATGCTTCACCGGCAAAACTCGCCGCAATGGTGAGTCCTTCCGCGCCGAGCGCATCCTCGATCGACGCGCTGAGTCCCTCCGGCTTGTTCTTCCAGATCGCTCTGGGAATCGGGCGAATCAACGCTTGATACGGAATCTCCCAACCTAAGTACGGCTGCCGCTTCGGGAAGACTTCCGTCAGTTTGCCAATGGCATACAGATTATAGTCCACAAAGAGCGACTGCTCGACTGCCTCTGCCGGGCGCCTCTGGCCTTCGAGATAGTTTCGAAACCCGATGTTCCGGAACTCCAGCATGATGATCGTCGAGGCAAACATCAGCACCGCGCTCACTGCCGACAGCAGGATGAACTGCTTCTTGTATTCCGGAGGCGCGGCAAAGGCGTAGCCGATGAGGAACGTCACGAGATAGGTCGCAAAGATATTGCGCGTGCCGCTGGCGAAACCGGCGAAGATCGAGAAGAGCAGCGCCAGCGTGATCAACGCAACCTGGAACCGGCTATAACGATGCCGTCGGGCAAGGATGATGCCGGCGAGCGGCGGCAGGAGATAAAGCAGCAGGCCGAGCTCGATCAGCAGCGCTTTCCAGTCGCCCAAACGTCCGCGTGCCCAAGGCTGTGCAAACCTTGGCGCCATCATCCAGTCAACCATTTCGATGACGTTGAAATTCACCGCGATGAGCATGTGCGAGTAGCCGACCGCCATGCAGCTCCAGAAGATGAGAGTGAGCCAGGCGGCAGGGACTTCGCGGGTGAGTGCTTCCCCGAAAGGCTGGCGTTTCGGACGCAGCAAGTGACGGCCGATAAGCAATCCAGCAAAAGCGACGAGGACGACCAAAGTGCCATTGTACGCTGAAGCGACGATGATCATGTCGTCGAAATCCGGCTGGGGAAAAAGGAACTCGAAAAGCGTGAGAAAGTAGAACGCCAGCAGCGCCATGACGTCCGCTCGGATTAAATTCTGGAAGCCATGCCGCAGGTCTGCGGCGAAACTCAACGCCAGACTAAGTCCGACGCCAATCGCTCCGCTCGCAACGACTTGCGATGGTTCCTTTCCCTGGAGAAACAGCGCTGTCGCCGCGAGTCCGATCAGCGCCGCGAAGGTTCCGGAAAACATAGCTTGCGGCGCCTCGAGAACGACTTTCCGCCGGGCGGGCGGCAATGGCCGATCCGGCGCGGTGGGCGTCTGAGTGGCGCTGGGGCGAGGAGTGAAATTCACGAGAGTGCAGTCTGACTGTATTGGATGAGTGTCTCGGCGGGTTGTTTCCAGGTGAAGCTTTCGGCAACTCTCTGAGGATGACAGCGCCACCACTCGAGTTCCGCCAGAAGCGTTTCCGCGTTTGCAGTAGCGAAAACCGAGCCGTTCTCCCGATGCCGCAGCAAATCTTTGGCGCCGACCCGGTCGCTGACGATAGCTGGAAGGCCGCAACTCAAAGCTTGTGGGACGACCAAACCGAATCCTTCCTCCAGCGAGGGAAGCACGAGCACGGAGGCGGACCGAAAAGCTGTAGCAAGTTCGTTTTGCGAAACCGGACCATGAAAGGTCAGCGGTGTGGCGCCCTTGTACGCGGCGAGATCGTGATCCGCTTCGCTGAGTTTTGCGCCGTAGAAATGCATCTGCCAGTCGGCATGAGCGCCGGCGGTGAGTGCGTCGAGAAGCGTCTGGAGACCTTTGCGGAGGCCGATCTGCCCGGCAAAGACGATGCGGAACTCAGAGGGTGCGGATGCTTCCGGAAGAGAGCGAAAAATGGTGGGATCGGCTCCATACGGAACGATCCAGATGCGATCCGCCGGGATGCCGCAGGCGATCAGTTGCTCGCGAACGACGCTCGAAGCAGCGCAATGAAAGTCGCTCAACGCATACTCCTCTGCTTCACGCCGGAAGTAGGCTTCGTCGTACGGGCAGACCGCTTCCAGTTTCAGGCCGACCCGCGCGTATTCCGGGTTCATGATGCGCACCCATTCGCGGATGGGTCCGGTGGCGTGATTGAGCACAGTGCGAATTCCCAGGCGGCGAGCTGCGCGGAAGATTTCCAGACATTGGCCAGGCATCGCGTGGATGAAATCACATGACTCGAGATGTGCTCCGACCCAGCGATCGAAGCCCTGATCCTGCCAGAGAAAAAGCGAGCGCGAACTCGGGCGAAAGCGCTCGGGAATAAACTTCAGCAATCCATAGACAACGTTAGTTTGGAGGCTGTGAGCGCGAAGATCTAACTGGTCGCTATCGGGAAGTTTCCAGCCAGGATAGCCCGAGTAGTAGCATCCCAGCCGATCGGCGCGGGCGAGTTCCAGCGCCATGGGATACAGGTGGCACGGATTGGTGGCAGCGATCGAAATCTTCATCCCCGCGGCTCCCCGAATTGCTCGCGGAATGTTGCTTCGTCGGTGATCGGACGCCGTGCAAGCCGCATCCAGCCGAGATATTTCTTCCACGATAAGGGCTGCCGTTGGCGCAGGCAGTCTGCAATGCCGGCAGCCGCTTGTTGCCACCATTGTGGCTCGCGCAAAATCCAGCGGGGACCGCGGCGAGCAGCATAGATGAATTGCCGCAACACGCGGAAGACGGCGACTGCCAGCAACTGCGGAGCAGGGCAACGCATCAGGACGCTCCAGAGTTCATTCCGCGCATTGCGGTGATGAATCCGAAGTTCATTCCGCTGCCTGTCTGTATAGTGATGCCGGATGGTCAACGAAGGCTCGTGGCGCACTTCCCAACCAGCGCACACGCAGCGAAGCGCAAAATCCGGCTCTTCATACATGTGGAAGAACTGGTCCGGATAGCCGCCCAGATTTAGGAAAACTTCGCGGCGAATGGCGGCGCTGGAATTCGCATAGCTCCCAACAAAACTGGGCGGACCGAAATCCTCCGCTCGGAGGGTTTCCGGAAACTCGTCGGTGCGTTGTGGGAACGAAGCTACTGCCAGGCGCGGACGGGTTTCGAAAATCCTCCGGACGCCCGCGATGAAGTTTGGTTCCGCGGGATAACTATCGTCGTCGAGGCTGACGAAGATGTCGCTCCGGCAGAGCCGCGCGAGTTCGTTGCGGGAAGGAATCGAGCCGAGAGCGGTGGGATGAATCACCAGCTGAACTCGCGGCGAGATCCGGCGGATGAGTTCAGTCGTCCCATCGGTGCAGCCATCGGCCGCGATCAGGATTTCGTCCGCAGGCGGTTGCAGCGACTCGAGCGCGGTGAGCGTGCGCTCCAACTCGTCGCAGCGGTTGTGAGTCGCGATGCAGATGCCGACGGTGAGACTCATGGCCGCTCGCGATCTGTTTGCGCGATGATTTTGCCGTTCATCCGCGCCTTCATTCCGCCGCCAATTTCCTGATCACGCGGGCCGGATTTCCCACGGCCACGACTTGGGCCGGAAGAGATTTCGTCACGATGCTGCCTGCGCCAATCACTGTTCCTTCCCCGATCGTGACTCCTTTCAGGATGCTCACGTGGGCTCCGATCCAACAGCGTGCGCCGATGCGCGTGGGCGCTGCGATGAGCGGACCTTCAGCGGGGCGGGCTCCTGCCGCAAAGGTGTGGTCATGATCGGTGAGATAGCAGAATGGGCCGACCATCACATGCTCTCCGAGTTCCACCGCGACTTCCGCGTCGATCATGGTGTGCCGGTTGAGGTAACACGAACGGCCGATCACGATCCGGGCAGCATCATTGGTCGTGAGCAGCGTGACGCCGCGATCGAGCGAAGCGCCGGCTTCCAGCGTGATCCCGCGCGGGCGACGCGGAAACTCGATTGCGCGCAGCGTGACAGGTCCGCGAATCCGCATGCCGGCCAGCCGATACAGAACAATGCGCGCACGCGAGGCGAGCGGCTGAAGCACCCCAGAAACTAAGTCCATGTGCCGAGGAGTTCCTGCTTCCAGGCGGGATCGCGGCGGCGGAAGACACTGATCGAGGCGAAGAGCCGATGCAGCATCAACTTCCAGTGCAAGCTCGCGCCGGAAAGGCCGAGCACTTCGCGCGCGACGAGCGTTTGATTGCGCACCCGCTGGCGGGCGATGCCGGCGGCGTCGCGCTTGAGTGAGTTGGTCGCGTCCCGATGCTGACAGCGCGCGGTCTTGTGGAAATAAAGGCGATGCGAGCGAGCGACACGGGCCGAGAGATGCACGTCTTCCATGGAACTGTAGCCTTCGAACGCAGGGAATTGTTCCCGTTGGAAGACTTCCGTGCGATAAAAGACGCAGCCGGAGTTTAACCAGTCGGCGGGGATCAAATCGCTCGCGCTTTCGGTGTAGCAGGGGAGGCAATTGATTGCCGGGCCAAAGAGTCGGCCACCGTAAGTTCGGTCCGAGTAGCCAGCTTGCAGCCGGTAATACCACCAAAGCACGCCGCCGGGTTCCGGACGTTGAAGTTCGTCGATGCGCACGGCAATGCCGCCGGTCTGTCCTTCCGCATCCGCGCGGAAAGCCGCGAGCACCTTCGCGCAAGTGTCCGGGTAAAGCGTAATGTCGTCATCCATGAAGCCGATAATCGGAGCTTCCCCAGCGGCGACCAGGCTGGCGCCGTGATTGCGCTGCTGGGCTGCGCTTCGCGCCAGCGAATGCTCGTAGCGCAAAGGCAGCCGCGCCCTCCAGCGCTCCGCGAGTTCGCGGGTGCGATCATCCGGAGAAGAATCGACGATGATGATTTCGCTAGGCAGATGAAGCTGCGCGGCGATCCCTGCGAGCGTCACCTCCAGATCGTCGGGCCGTTCATAGGTGGCGATGACGAGGCTGTAAGCGAGCGGCGGGGCAGTCGGTTCCAAGCCGACAGAGTATGGCGCGCGCATTTTGCGAGACAAACGGAAAGCAGGTGCCGCACCGCATCCGGAAGGAACACGGGGAACATTGCCGCGGCACGAGCTCTGCACTAAAACCGCGCGACATGCGGCGCGTGCTGATTCCATCCGACAACCGAGACTTTGTGCCGCAACTCGCGGCCGCGTATCGGCGGCAGGGCTGGGAAGTCGCAGTGGGAGCCTTGAACTTCGATCTTCAGGTGGGGAGCTACGATGTCGTGCATTTTCAGTGGCCGGAGGAACTGACCAGCTGGGAGCCGCCGACGTCGGCGCGGATTGCGGAAATCGCGAGCACGCTGGATGCCTGGGCGGGAAAGTCGCGCCTTCTGCTCACGGTGCACAATCTTTATCCGCATCGGCATCATGGCGATCCGCGCTGCCGGGAATTCCTGGAAGTCTTCTACGAGCGGATGGAGGTGCTCGCGCACTTTACGGAAGCTTCCAGCGTTCAGGTCGCCGGCGAATTCCCCATCACGGCGACCCGCCGCAATGTGGTGACGGGCTTCTTCAACTTCGATTCACTGCTGCCAGCAGGCGCTCGGGAGGATCCGGGGGAAGCGCGGCGTCGCCTCGGAATTGCGGAAGACGAGTTCGTGGTCCTGAGTTTCGGAGCATTGCGCGATTGGGCGGAGGTGGAGTTGGTCCGCAAAGGATTTGATGGCGCTCGACTTCCCGGCAAGCGCCTGCTCATGGCGGGGCGCTATCAGGAGTTTGGTCCGGTGTGGCGGCAACGCTGGCGTCGCTGGAGCTGGAATCGCTGGCTGAAGCGGGTGAACGCAGTGACCAAGGCCGGCTTCGTGCCAGATGCGGAAGTTTCTGGGCTGGTGGAGGCCAGCGACGTGCTGATGGTCCCGCGTCTCGACGTTCTCAATTCCGGATTGCCGGCGCTGGCGGCGACTTTCGGGAAGATCTTCGTGGTTCCGGATTGCGGAGGTCTTCCGGAGATTGCGTCCGGAACCGATAATCCGGTGTATCGCTCGGGTGACGCGGCGAGCCTGGCCGCGGCTCTGGAGCAAGCTTCCAGGCTGGACCGCAAGGCAATGGCGCAACGGAATCGCCAGCTCGCGGATAGCTGGAGCTGGGACCAAATCGTCCGGGTTGGATTGGATGCGCTGGGGTTCTCGTGATGCGCATTTCGGTCGTCATTCCTTGCTTCAATGCGGCCCGTTGGATCGCCGCCACTTTGCGCAGCGTGGCCGGGCAAAGCCGCCCTCCGGAGGAAATCCTGGTGATCGACGATGGATCGACCGATGACTCGCTGGAGCAAATCCGATCTTCCGGAGTTTCCGTGAGGTTGCTCCAGACTCAGCGCGCCAACGGCGCCGGAGCTCGCAACGCCGGCATTGCCGCAGCTTCGGGGGACTGGATCGCGCTGCTTGACGCGGACGACCTGTGGTATCCGGATCATCTGGAGCGCGCCGAAAGTCTGCTGTCAGGAAGCGGGGACGTTGCTTACATGGCGAGCCATGACTGGATCGATCTGCAAGGTCGCAGCATTCCGATTCCGGAATCATTCACCGCGAAGTTTGATGCCCCGCTCACCGGCCTCGCTGATACCCGCTTCCTGCAACTCCTTCGCGAGCCTTTTCATTTCGGGCACTCGACGGTGCTTTACCGGCTCGACCGGCTGCGCGAAGTCGGCGCCTTCGATGTGGAGCAAGAACGCCGGCACGATCTCGATCTGTGGCTCCGGATGATTCACGGGCACACCTGGACTTACGATTCGGTGCGCACCGTCGGCTATCGGGAAGGCACGCCGGGAAGCATTTCGAAGGCGGTGGTGAGCTGCGAATACTTCAATCTGCGCGCGCTCCTCAAGAGCCGCGACCGGTTCGCCGGCAACCCACATTTTGCGGAAGAAATCGCCGGATCGGCGCGCCGCCTGATGGGCCTGGCCTTTGTGGATGGCGCGTCCGGCGAGTTTGCGTCCGCCCGGAAGCTGGCCTGGCCGTATCTCGATCCGAGGCTCCGCGCTTGGTACCGCGGCGCTTCGCTGATCGCTCCGCTCGCCCGGCTGGCGATGCGGCTGCGGAGGCGCGTGATCATGCGTCCGGAAGACGCCGGCTAAACCTTCACTTGAAGACGTGCCACTTCAGCTTGCCGGCTTTCCATTGCTCCAGAAACTGCGCAGAGAGCTGGCTCGCATCTTCAAACCGGGCGGTGAAAAAGATTTCGTTGGGCCGCACCGCGCGGCGGAAGTAGCCGGTGACATGCGCGTCGAGCCCGGTGACGAGGTTCCGGAGCCCGGCCAGAAAGGTGCGGCAAACTTTGGCAAGGCTCGCCGGCTGGAGCGAAGGCAGTGCGCGTAGATCGTGATGCGCTTCGATGGCGAGGAGCTTGGCGCGCTGCTGATCCGGAGTCAGTGCGAGCGACCAGATGTCGCCAAACTGCAGCGGCTCGCCGAAGTGCGGCGGAAGAGAAACGGTGCCGTCATTCTGCCCGACTGGGTGCAAATTGCTGTGCGGTGAATGGTTGGTGTAGAGGAGCAACCGGCCGTTTGTCAGACCTGCCTGGCGGACGGCAGCGCAGACGGCGACGGCGGAGAAAGCGTGATCCGGATGATCGTCGAGGAGCGGATGGGGAATGACGATGAGGCTCGGTTTGACCTTCTCCAGGATGCGGATGAGATCCATGACCAAGCCGCGCCAGCTTCCATCGGCCGCCAGATCTTCCAGCAAAGGGGAAAGGTTCAGCGCGCGAATTGCTCGCAGTCGGTGCGCGGAGCCGTCGGCCAGCGGAGAGGAAGTTTCCGGCGCCGAAAACATCGCTTCGAGGCTGGCGTCGGGATAGCCGAGATTGATTGCTCGCTCCGGCGGGACGTTGCCGAAGAAGGGCGCGGTGATCGAATCCCAGGCGCGGATGCGGGCGGTAATCTCGGAGCCGCGCGGATCGGTGGCGGGAAGCTCATCCAGGTAAAAGCTGCCCAACGCGCCATCGGTGATCGTCACCACGGTCGAGTGAAAGCGAGAGTAGAGACCGAAGGCCGCGATCTCCGCGTCGTCCGGATGAGGCGCGATTACCAGTGCTGTCTCGGATGCGGAAAGCGTGTTGTCGAAGAGGAGGAGACGCGCTTGCTGCAGCGGCCAGGAAACTCCGTGTGCCTGGAGCGACACGCCCTGCCCGGCAGTTGGCGGCTCCGCGAGGATGGCGCCCAAGTTCAGGTAGCGCGTGCCGCGCGCGCCTCGCTCGAAATATTGCCGCGCCTGAAAATCCCGGCTGCGGATCTCGATCGATGGTTCCGCCGAGTGTCCCAAACCTCGTGCGGACAAGTTGATCTCGAGGAATCCGGTGTCGCACTTCGGAGTGTCTGGCCAGATGAAGCCACCAAGGCTGACTTCCACGTTCATCTGGATCGCCGCGCTTTGCTCGAAATCGAAGCTTTGTTCCCGACGCCGGTCGTAGCGGAAGAAGCGTCGATACGCGCGATCGCGGAAGTGCCACACGCCGAGCAGCCCGGACGCGACAGCGGCGGCGAGGAGCAAGGCAAAGTAGATGATCACAGATCGCGCTTTCCGGCGGACGCTAGTTTTGCGTTGATCCCTTGCCAATGCGAAAGCCCCGCGCGTGATGAACTTGAAGGTGGTCCGGTATGACGAACTTGCCGCGCGGCATCTCGAGCGCTGGCGCCACTTGCAGGCGAGTGAACCGGCACTCGCGAGTCCGTGTTTTCATCCGCACTTCGTGCAAGCGGTCGCCGAGTCTTCCGGAGAAGTTTTCGTCGCGGTGATCGAGGACGGAGCTGGCTTCTTCCCTTTCCAGCGCTCTCGCTGGGCAATCGGCCGTCCGGTCGGAACACCGCTCTCGGACTATCATGGAGTGATCGCCGGAGCGGAGTATTCCGGATCAATTCGGGATCTTGTCCGTAGCTGTGGCTTGAGCGCGTGGGATTTCGATCACGTTCCCGCCGCGCAAGTGGCGTTCGATCCTTGGGCGCATTCACGGACCGAATCGCCGATCGTGGATCTCACCCGAGCGGCGGCCGTTGGTTCCGCAAAGTTGCGCACGGATGCAGCGAACCGGCGCCGAAAATTGGAGCGGGAGATCGGATCAATCGAGTTCGAAATGCAGTCGGCTGATGTTGCTGCCTTGGAACAACTTTTCGCCTGGAAGTCCGCGCAGTATCGGGAAACTGGTGAGCGCGATCTCTTCTCCACGCCTTGGATCCGGACGATGATCGAGAAGATCCGGCAGCAGAACGCGCCGGAATTTTCCGGCTGGCTGTCGGTGCTCCGCGCGGGCGGTCAGCCGGTCGCCGCGCACTTCGGGATGCGTTCGCGCGGGCTGTTGCACTACTGGTTTCCCGCGTACGATTCGGCGCTCAGCACCTACTCGCCGGGGATCCTCTTGCTGCTCGCGATGATCGACGCGATGCCCGCTCACGCGCTCTCCTCGATCGATTTCGGGAAGGGCGACGCCTTTTACAAAAAGCGGCTGGCGAACTCCGCAATCCCGCTCCTCGAAGGCAGTGTGATCGCCGCGCCTTGGCTCGCGAGCTTCCGGACGATCCGCACCGGGACCGAAGCCTGGATTCGACGCGGTCCATTGCTCCGGCCCGCGCGAGCGGCGGCGCAATGGCTGCGGGGACGGCAGCAGCGGGGTGCCGGGTGAGCACGCGGCGCTACTTGTCCGCCGGGAGAAGTTGATCGCGGAGGATCTGGAGTCCTTCCGCGTGAAAGCGGTTCCGAACCGCTCCGACATAATGGCGCGCGATCGCGTCAGGGTTCATCCGTTTGCCGAGCGAGACTTCATACTGCTTCGGCAGCAGTCCGCCCTTTCCAAAACGAGACGCGCAAAGCGCAAACAGCGTCTGTTCGATCCGCCAGACTTTGCCCCGGAGGATCGAGGTCTGGCCGAGCGCCGTGTCCAGAAAGTCGAGGTCGATCGCCGGTTTATGAACCAGGCAAAGCCCGCTGTTCACGCGCTGCCAGAGCCGAAAACCAAACTCTTCGCGAACCTCCGCAGCGGTGATCAGCGTCGAGTCTTCCACATCTTCGTTGAACCAACATTCCGCCGTTCCAGCGAGCGCCCAATCCACGATCTCGCGTGGGTAGTTGAAGAAGAGCACGTCGCTGTCGAGCAGCAGGAAGTTTTCGCCTTCCGTGAAATGAGGAACGTCGAAAATCTTCAGGGCGAGCGGGTGCATCTGACGATACTCGTGGCAGAAAGGGAACGACTTGAGGACCTTTGCCATGGCCGCATCAGCTTGGACGCGCGGGATGAAACGGACTTCCGGAAAGAGGCGCCTCAGCAATTCGCAACCTTCCTCCGGAAGCGTCCCGTCATCATGAATCACGATCCGCCAGGCGCGTTCGCTAAAGTGAAACCAGCTCGCCAGCATCCAGGCGGCCAGGCGCCAGTCGTTCGCGCCGGTGAGGACGTGCACCGGGACTTTCGGCAACGGCGCTGTTGAGCCGGACCAGGACCATTCGGCAATGCGCGGCAAGGTCCGATAATAGTGATACGAGGCCTTCCAGCCGCGGCTCAGGTCGCGTCGCAGCAGCCACCAGAGTCGTCCGGGTGAAATCACGGATTCGTCGCCACGCGGGCGACATCCACATCATAGAGGCCGAAGGTCTGGCGCATTCCTGCGGTGAGCGGCCGGGAATTGAAGAGCTTGTTCAGGAAGATCTTTTTGCCCTTCCAATCGTTCAGCGAAAAGCCGCTGTGATTCTCGCCGGTGCCGACTTCATAGACGGCGCCGGCGAAAGGCAGCGCCTGGAGCGGAGTGCCGCGCTGCAGCATGAAGTCGTGAACCGCGGTGTGGCCGTAGGTGAGCATGCGGAAGGAATCCGTGGGATCATCCATGCTTTCCGGAAAATCCGCCACTTCGCAGCGCACCATCGCGGAGGTTCCGCAAAAGCGATGAAACTCGCGGCGCCGCCAGAGCCAACGCGTGCCCGCTTCGTGCATGTAGCCCGTGGCGAAAAACCAACCGGCGGAGGCGGGTTCACGCGCCACGACGGCGGCGAGATCGCGGTGCACGCAATCGTCCGCATCGGTGAACATGACGTGTGCTGGAGCAAAGGAGCGGGCGGCGATGAGACCGCGCTTCAGCTTGCGCCACTTGTCCTGCTCGCGCGGCAGATGCTCGTCGCCGGGATCGGGAAAATCCTCCTCAATGATCGTCAGAGCGGGATGGCTGAACTCCATTTGCGGGCGCTCTTTGCACACCAAAAAGACGCGAAATTCAGGCGAAGTCTGCTGGCAGAGAGAACGGAGAGTGCGCTCGCAGAGCCGGGAGACGAGCGGCCAATCGCGACAGGTCGAGGGATTGCGAAGAGGAACGATGAAGAGCAGCATGGGAAGGCGCTTAAGCCACGGATCGGCGGAGCGAACCGAGCAGTCTCTCGCGGACTGGCGCGCAGAGGAGCCAGGATGGATTGCGCAGCAAAGACGCAGCGAACGAAGGTCGCGCCTGGCCTGGCGAATCAAGTTTCCCGCCTTGATACAGATCGTAGCTGAGATCGGCGCGGAGCCGCCACGCGGTGAACGGATTCAGCGGAAGATTCGCGGAAAGATGTTCCTGCACAATTGCCCGAATCTCGTCCGCAGCTTGTTCCGAAGCGGTCGATTTCTGCGCGGCGTGGAGGCGAAACTGGACGAGTTGTTGCGGCAACTTTTGGACCCGCGCGCCTGCACGGAAGCAGCGCACCCAGAAGTCGTAATCGAACGCGAGTTGATAACGTTCATCAAAGCTGCCGACGCGCTCCTTCAGACTGCGCCGATAAAAGACTTCCGGCTGCACCCACTGCCGTCGGTTCCACCAGACGCGGTAGATATCGAGAACTTCGTCCAGGGAAGAAATCCGCCCCGCGTGATCGCCGAGATGCTTTCCTTCCGCATCGATCCATTCGACTTCGCCATAAACCAAGTCAGTCTCCGGCTGGGCTTGGAAGGCCGCCAGCACCGCAGCGAGCGCGCCGGGACGCAGGACATCATCGGCATTCAGGAAGCCGACGATCTCGCCCGTAGCGCGCGTGAACCCTTTGTTCAAAGCATCGACCTGGCCGCGATCCCGTTCGCTGACGCTCCAGGCAAGCTGGTGGCGATAGCGCGCGATAATCTCCGGAGTGGCGTCGGTGCTGCCGCCGTCAACGACGAGGTATTCGAGATCAGTGATGCCTTGATCGAGCACCGAACGGATCGTCGCTTCCAGATAGGCGCCGGAATTGAAACACGGCGTAATCAGGCTGAGCTTCATCGCGCGGCGGCTTCCAGGTTTGCTGCAGGGAAAAACTTGGGGATGTCCGCCAGCGCTTCTTCCTGGGCTTTGGCGATGATCGCGTCGAACGCTCGCGCTCGCGGATCGATGCGCAGGGATTCGTACCATCTGAGGAAGCGTTGCGATCGCGAGGGCAAGGTCGGACGCTGCCCCCGGAAAGAACCGAGGATCGCCGCGGAGTAGGTAATCCCGTGCACGAGCTCGCGGAGATAGCTTTCCTCCAGCCGACGCGCGGGCATGAGGTGCACGAGTTCCAGCGCGGTGAACATTCCCGTTCCCAGGCCGAGATCGCACGCCGTCAGCGCAAGATCCGTGTCGCCGCAACTCATCAGTCGATGGGACGCACGATCGAGGGTGGCGCGTTGCGGATTCATCTCCAAATAACGGAGGTAATGCTCCGCGACCACGCGGCGCAGGCACATTCCGGCGCCGATCGGCACCGGCTGACCATTGCCGAAGACATTGGACCAAAGGTCCCGCTCGAACTCTCTCACGCCGAGATGGACCCAATATTTGCGCGTCCACTCCGCCGGTTCGCTTTCGAACT
>DASVRR010000126.1:0-7009 GCA_036388515.1 Chthoniobacteraceae bacterium
CTCCAGACGTTTTCGCTCGGCACCGATCTGCTGGCCAGCGTTGCTTTTGCTTTGTCCTCCAGCGGAGCCGCTTTTTGGATCGCGCGCGGACTCGTGGGGAAGAAAACGCCGCTTTCCTCGGGAAGAAAGCCGTGGTTCCAGCGCTTGCCGTGGAAGGTCATCTGCTGCCTCCCGGGTTTGCTCGGCGCGCTCGTCCTTTCGCTCGGAATGGTCACGCTTTTCCAGTCGTCTCTGCTGCGTCCGGCTTACGACACGATGCTGCCGCTCTGGCTGACTTTGACCTTGCTCCTGCTGCCGCTCGCGCTGCTCCTACGGTTTCTGCTGAATGCCGCCCGGCCGCGCGAAGCGATCTTCCTCGCGGATCAACTCCGCCGCCCGGAACTCCTCTGGCAGCTGGAAGGCCAGCGCGCTTTCCTCGCTTGGGCGCTGCTTTTTTGCTGGGCCTACTTTGATTTTACCGCCGCCTCCATTCTCGCGCCGGTCGGCTTCACGCCAGTCTTCGTGCGGCTCCACAATCTGATGCATTACGGACAAAACGCGGTGCTTTCCGCAATGGTCTGCGCGGCCCTCGCGACGCCGGTCGCGGTTCTGCTGTTGACCAGCGCCGCGGCGCGACTCTATGCACGGCACCATGGCCGCTGAACCGCTCTGGATGCTCGACGCGGTTTCGCTGGAGCCGGCGCGATTGCACGAGCTTTCCGTGGAGATTCATCCCGGCATCACGGCGGTCATCGGCTGGTCCGGCGCGGGGAAAACTTCGCTGCTCAATCTGCTCGTCGGCTTCGAACGCGCGGAAAGAGGGTCGAAAGCCGAGAGTCGAAGACCGAACGCCGCAGAGATCTCCAAAGCGCCCGCGGCGTCATTCGGCTCGAGCCTTCGATCATCGACTCTCGACCTTCCATCCTCTCTGGCCTGGGTTCCGCAAAACGGTGGCCTTTGGCCGCATTGCACCGCTCGGGAACATCTCACGCTCGCCGGCGCTTCTGCGGAACGGGCCGCCGCTTTGCTCGCCGCTTTTGATCTGGAACCTTTCGCCGAGTCTCGTCCCGACGCGCTTTCCCAAGGCGAACGTTCCCGCCTCGCGGTCGCCCGCGCGCTCGCCTTCCGCGCCGAAGTTCTCGTGATGGATGAACCGCTCGTTCACGTCGATCCCGCGCGTTGCGGAAAATACTGGGCCGTCATCCGGGAGCAGCTGGAGGAAACCGGCGCGTCGCTCGTCTTTTCCACGCACGTTCCGGAAACCGTCCTCGCGCACGCCCAACGCGCCATTTGCCTCCGCCACGGACGCCTTCTCCACGAAGGTCCGGTGAGCACGCTTTACGCCGATCCGCCCACCAGCGAGCTGATGACTTTCCTCGGCCCCGGCAACTGGCTGACGGAGGAAGAATCCCGGCTTTGGTTTGGACTGCGGATCGACGCGCCGCGCTGTTTTCGTCCGGAACAAGTGGAGATCACGCCCGCAGCGATCAGCCATGTCGTGGTGCGCCACAGCACCTTTTTCGGCAGCGTCGCCGACGTGGAATTGCGCCACGTCAATGCCGCCGAGATCCGGAGTTTCCTCCACCGGCCGAGCGGCCCGCATCTCGCCGCCGGAACTCCGGCCACCTTGCATCTGCGCGAATGAAAGCCGTGCTCCTCGCAGCCTGTTCGCTGCTCCTTGCGTGCGGTCGCGCGGCGACCATCCCGACGCTGGCGGTGAGCGATTGGCGCACCTGGGTTTTGCCGCCGGACGGCGCTTCGCTGCCGACTCCGCGCAGTGTTGCCACAGGCCGCGACGACGAAATCGCGGTCCTCGATACCGCCGGCCGCGTGGTGCTTTACAACTCCGAGCAAGTGCTCCTGCGCCAGTGGAAAATGCTGGATGTCAGCGTCGGCAAACCAGAAGGACTCGTGGTGCTGAAAGACGGGCGGATCGTCGTCTGCGACACGCACTATCACCGGATCGTCTATTTTGATCGGGAAGGTCGGATCCTGAAAATGTTCGGCCAGCACGGAGGAAAACCGGGCGAGTTCATCTACCCGGTCGGCATCACCACGGACGATGCGGAGAACCTCTACATCTGCGAATACGGCGGCTACGACCGCGTGCAGAAGTTCACCCGCGAAGGCGAATATTTGCTGGAGTTTGGCAGCTTCGGAACCGGCGCGGGACAGTTCCAGCGGCCTTCCGGAATCGCCTGGAATGCCGGCCGCGTTTTCGTCACCGACGCGGTGAACAATCGCGTGCTGATCTTCCGCGACACCGGCGCGTTCCAGGGTTTGCTCGGGGCGCCGGGAAAACCGCTCGCCTTCCATCTTCCCTACGACATCACCTGCGCGCGCGACGGTTTCCTCTACGTCCTGGAATACGGCGCCGGGAGAATTTCCAAGGTCAGCCTGGCCGGCGAATTGATCGCGCAATTCGGCCGCACCGGAAATCGCGAGCGGGAGTTTGGAACGCCGTGGGGATTAACCATCGACTCGCAAATGCGCGTGCGTGTTGCCGACACGAAAAACCGCCGCATCGTGGCCTTTCAGCTGTGAAGTTTCCCCGCATTCTCCGGCTGATTTTTCCGCGCGCGCGCCAGCCGGTGACGCGGCGCGCGCTGGCTCCGCTGCTGATCTTCCTCATCCTTTTTGCTGCCGCAGTCGCGGTGCTGGAAGGACGCGCGCTCCTCCGCTTTTCCTATCGTCCGGCTTTCTGGCTGACGCTCGCGCTGCCCTGGATTTGGTGGCTGCATCACGTCGGCGGAAGCGGTCTCAGCAAAGGCCGCGCGCTCAGCGCCTTGCTCCTCCGCCTCCTGCTCGCCGCCGTGTTCATCCTGCTGCTGGCGGAACCTCGCGCGGTGCGCCGGAGCGATACGCTTTCGATCGTTTACGCGCTGGATGTCTCGGATTCCATGGGGGAGAAAGTCAGCGATCAGGCGCTCTCGTGGGTGATGCAAACGGTGGCGCAAAAGCCGCAGAAAGATGAAGCCGGTTTGGTGATCTTCGGCCGGGATGCCGCGGTGGAATTGCCGCCGCGGAGCACGTTTCCGTTTGAAGCGATCAACTCCCGCGTGGCTCGGGACGGTACCGATCTGGCGAAAGCGCTCAGCCTTTCCGCAGCAATGCTTCCGCAGGAAAACCAGGGCCGCATCGTGCTGATTTCCGACGGACTGGAAACCGAAAGCAACGTCGCCGCGCAGCTCGATGAACTGAAGTCGCGCGGCATCGCGGTGGATGTGCTCCCGATCGGTTTCGCCTATGAAAAGGAAGTCTGGCTCGAGCGACTGGATCTTCCCCGCATCGTCAAAGCCGGCGAGACTTACGAGGCGAGCGTGCTCCTGAATTCCTTGCAGCGCGGCGCCGGAAAACTGGTGCTGCGGGAGAACGGCAAAACGATTTTCGAGAAGCCAGTGGAGTTTGAAGCGGGGAAGACTCGGCTGGCGCTGCCGCTTTATCTCCGCGAGCCCGGTTATTACGAATACGCGGCGACGATCGAGTTGCCGAAAGGCGAGGACGGCTGGAGCGAAAACAATCTCGCGATGGGCGATTTGTTCCTGCGCGGAGAAGGCAAGGTCCTGATCGTCACCGATCCGCGCGCCGATGCGCGGGACTGGGAAACTTTCGCGGCCGCGCTGAAAGCCTCCGAACGAATTGTCCAGACGCGCATGGCCTTTGAGTTTCCGCGCGATGCGGCGTCGCTGCTTCCCTACGACCTCGTGGTTTTTGCGAATGCTCCGGCGGATTCCTTTGATCCCGTGCAGCTGCAGGCTTTGCGCGATGCCGTTTACAATACCGGCACCGGCTTCCTGATGCTCGGCGGTCCGCAGAGCTTTGGACCCGGCGGCTTCCATCGCAGTGCCGTGGAGGAAGTCCTGCCGGTGACGATGGATGTGCAGCAAAAGAAAGTGCTCCCGAAAGGCGCGCTGACGATCATCCTGCACACCTGCGAATTTGCGGAAGGAAACACCTGGGCGAAGCGGATCGCCAAGCAAGCCATCCGCGTCCTCGGCGCGCAGGATGAAGTCGGCCTGATCGCTTACACCTATGTCGGCAGCGCCGGATACAACTGGGTTTTCCCGCTCACGCTCGCCAGCGAATACGAGAAGCTCGTCCCGCTGATCAACAGCACCGAACCCGGCGACATGCCGGATTTCCATGCGCCGATGCAAATGGCGCTCACCGGCTTGCAGCAAAGCGACGCCGCGATGAAACACCTCATCGTGATCAGCGACGGCGATCCTTCGCCGCCAACGCCGCAGCTTGTCCAGGGCTTCGTGGATGCAAAGATCAGCGTCTCGATGATCGCGATCAATCCGCATGGCGGAACCGACGCCAGCATCATGGAATCGATCTCCCAGATGACTGGCGGGCGGTATTATTTTCCCCAAGATCCGTCGCAGCTTCCGAGCATCTTCATCAAGGAAGCGAAGACCTTGAAGCGGTCGATGCTGCAGAACAAAGTCTTCACTCCGGAAGTGGAGCTTCCGTCGGCGGTGCTGAAAGGCATCGACCAAATGCCGGCGCTCCGCGGCTACGTGCTCACCACGATCAAACCACGCGCGGCGACGATCCTCCGTACGCCGCCGGATCCGGCGGAACCAGGCCAGCAAGATCCGGTGCTCGCGACCTGGCGGTTCGGGCTCGGCGTGACCGGCGCGTGGACCAGCGATCTCGGACCGAGCTGGGCAAAAGATTGGCTCGGCTGGGAACAATACCGCGCCTTTGTGAAGCAACTGGCGATCGAACTTTCGCGCGTGGAAAGGCACAACGATTTGCGCCTGAGCACGTTTTCTTCCGGAAACTCCGGCGTGATCAGGGTGGAAGATTACGCGAAAGACGAGGCCTTCCTGGAAGTGCAGGCGCGCGTCTCCGGGCCGCGTGGGGAAACAATCGACGTGCCGCTGAAGCAGATCGGGCAGCGCCGTTATCAGGGACAATTCCCGCTCTGGGGAAAAGGCCGCTACCAAGTGATCGCGGCGACTTCGCGCGCCGGTGCCGCCGAGCCGGAACATGCGATGAGCGGATTCGCGGTGCCGTATTCTCCGGAGTATCTGAACTTCCGCAGCGATCCGCAGGTGCTGAAACAGATCGCCGCAAAAACTGGCGGACGTTTGCTGGACGCGACGAGCACGGATCTTTTTCATCCGGCGCGAAAGCCGCGCGAAAGCACCTTGCCGGTGATCGATTGGTTTCTCCTGGCGCTCGCGTGTCTTCTTCCGCTGGACGTCGCCATCCGGCGCGTGCAGCTGGACTGGACGGTGATCGCCAATTGGTTCCGCCGCGGCAGCCAGGAGAGCAGCAGCGAAACGATGGCGTCTCTCCTCCAGCGGAAAAAGCAGGTGAAATCGCAGTTCGATTCCGCACCTCTGACTCCACGGACGCCTTTGGTTCCAGCGAAACGCACGGAGCCTTCCGCGACCGCTCGGCCGGTGGAAAAACCCGCGTCTTCCGGGGAAGACGCCGCTCAAACGACCACCGAACGCCTGCTCGCGCGGAAGCGTCGCCGTCAGGAAGACGAGGGATAATCCCGCTCAGTCCGCCGGCTCGGCGAAGTGGTGCAACGCATCCGTGTTCCCGCCGGGCCGCATCCAGCGCAGATGCTGCGTGACCGCACGCGTGACGTAGATCTTCCCCAGCCGAACCGCTTCCACGAGGCCGAGACCTTTCCCCAGCCCGGCGGTGATCGCCGCGGCGTACGTGCAGCCGGTTCCATGCGTGGAAACATCCGGAACAAACGGCGCGTGGAACTCGTGCACCGCGCCGTCCGCAAAGAGCAAATCGGTCGCGACGCTTCCGCGCAGATGCCCGCCTTTGATCAGGAACGCGACGCCGAAAGTCGCCGCCAGTTCTTCCCCAGCGCGCCGCATTTCGCCGACGCTGGTCACGGGTCGGCCGAGCAGCGTGCGGACTTCATCCAGGTTCGGAGTGATCAAGGTCGCCAGCGGAAAAAGCCGCTCGCGATAAAGTGCGACCGCGTCTTCCCGCAGCAGCGGATCGCCGCTTGTCGCGACCATCACGGGATCCACCACGAGCGGCGGGCGAGTGGCTCGCCCCGCGAAGCAAGTGGTCAGCACGCCGCAGGTGCGCTCGATGATTTCGCGCGAATATAGCATCCCGGTTTTCAGCGCGGCGATCGGGAATGCTTCGAACAACAGCCGGATCTGTTCGGCGACAATCTCCGGCTCGATCGGCTGAATCGCGCTCACCTTTCCCGGCACTTCCGCCACCACGCAAGTCACCGCAGTGAGTCCGTAAGTGCCGAGCGCAGAGAAGGTTTTCAGATCCGCCTGAATGCCGGCGCCGGCGCTATTATCGGAACCGGCAATGGTCAGGACGACGGGAAGCATTTTGCGTTTTGGATTTCTGAAGATTAGCCGAAGAGTAGCGCCTGACCATCTTGCGCGCCCCGCCTCGTTGCAGATTCATCCCCATACTTCCATGTCTTGCACCATCACTGAACTCGCCGGCCTGCACGTCACCGTGGATCGCGTCATCCACATGCCGCAGTTGGATGCGCCGCCGGAGCGACCGTTCCCGTTTGTTTACTTCCTCACGATTCATAACGACTCGTCGCAAACGGTGACCATCCGCGGAAGAAAGTGGGTCGTCGGAGATTCGAGTGGGGAGCAACTCGTTGTAGAAGGCGACGGCGTGGTCGGGCAATTTCCCTGTCTCGCTCCGGGCGAACACTTTTCCTACAACAGCTATCACGTGATCGGCGCGGACAGCGTGGCAGACGGCGCGTTCTTTGGCGTGACGGATTCCGGTGAAGCGGTCTTCACGCGCATCCCGCGCTTTGAAATGCAGGTGCCGGTCCCGACCAACTAACACGGCTCGGCTGGAAGCACGCCGCTCTCCGTCAGAACGGCGTCCACCGACTCGTCGTGAGGTTCCAGCGGCAATTGCGGAAAGATCTGCGCGTCAAAGCAGACGCCGAAAGTGCGCGTCTTTAGTCCGCGGAGAGCGAGGAGACGATCGTAGAAGCCGCCGCCGCGTCCGAGCCGGCGGCCTTCGGGAGTAAAAGCGAGACCCGGCACGAGGA
>DASVRR010000127.1:0-15304 GCA_036388515.1 Chthoniobacteraceae bacterium
CACGGGCACGGCAACGAATGTCACCAAGAGCGGCACCTTCGCAGTCACCGTGGTGGACTCGACGCACTTCACCATCACCGGATTGGATAGCGCCACCCGAAACGGAGTCGTGATCATCGCTCCAAGCACGATCACCTCCAGCCGCAGTGGATCGCTGAGCATTCCTGGCTCCACCTGGCAGATTGGCAGCACTGATACTGACCTACAGCAAACTCCGCTAAACTCTCCCACGGTGTTCAATTTCTTCGAGCCTGACTTCCGGTTTGGCGGATCGCTGGCAGACGCGGGCCTGATTACCCCGGAGTTCCAGCTCACTTCGGAGACAAACGTCGTCACTCAAGCAAACTTCCTGTATTCCGGAATCTACGCGGGCAACTTCGCCGGAACCACGCCGCGCATTCCGAGTTCCGCTTCCAGCTTCAGCAGCTTCCGCAACGGGAATGGCAGCGTGACGCTCGACTTTGGACCTTGGCTGCAAGCTGGGTGGACCAGCGACGCGAGTCTGGATGCGTTGATTGATCAGTTCGATACCCTGCTCACACCGCGCCAACTTTCCGCGTCCGCAAAAGCGAAGATCAAGGCTTTCGTCATCAATCCCACGAACGTCCCCTACAGCCAGTCCGCGCCGACGGAAGCGCAGAAGCGAGATCGCATCCGCGCGATCGTCCAGCTGATCGCCACCTCCGCGGACTTCGCGATTCAAAAATAGCCGCACATGAACTCCCATTTTCAGATCCTCCGCACGCGGCGACAATTCATGCGGCAGGCAGCATGCGCGGCACTTGGCACGATCGGGATTGGCGGGATGATGCGCGACTTGCGGCTGATCAATTCCGCTGCGGCTCAAGGAACTTTTTCCGACTACAAAGCGCTCGTCTGTATCTTCCTCACGGGAGGAAACGACTCGAACAATCTCGTCGTGCCGACCGATGGCACCGGCTATTCGAACTACTCCGCGATCCGCCAAAACCTCGCGCTGCCGCAGGGTTCGCTGCTCGGGATTAATCCGCTCAACAGCGACGGCCACACTTACGGCCTCCACCCAAACTGTCCGGAACTGCGGACGCTTTTCACCGAAGGCAAACTGGCGCTGCTCTTCAACGTCGGCGTTCTCGTTTATCCCACCAGCCGATCGCAATATCTCGCCAACCTCGTTCCGCGGCCATCGTCTCTCTTCTCCCATGCGGACATGATCCAGCATTGGCAGACTTCGATTCCGGATCAACCGCCGAAATCTGGCTGGGCGGGACGAATCGCCGACCTCATGCATCCGCAGCAATACGAACTGGTCAACGGGATCCCGAGCTCCAACAGTGCGAAGATTGCATTGTGCACCTCGCTGGCCGGCACCAACACGCTGGAAGTCGGCAACACCTTCCAGCAATACAGCGTCTCTGCTTCGGGTGCGGTCACGCTTTCGGGCATGACCAGTGCGCGCCTGAACGCGATGAAAGATTTGCTCGGGATCCCGACGGCGAATCTTCAGCAGGAGGTATTTGCGAACGTCATGGAAAACGCGATCAACACCGGCGATCTGCTGAATACGGCGATCACCGGCACTGGCGCCGGTTGGACTTGGGGAACTCCGTTCCCAACGACAACGCTCGGCAATCAGCTCAAGATGGTCGCGCGGCTGATTGCGGCGCGCGGCGGATTACAGATGAAGCGGCAGATTTTCTTCTGCTCAGTCGGCGGTTACGACACCCACACCAACCAGATCGGCGTGGACTCGCTGACCGGCACGCAGGCCAATCTGCTCAATGAACTCAGTGAATCGATCTTCGCTTTCCAACGCGGGATCGAGCAGATCGGGACGGCGCAAGGCGACGCCTCGCTGCCAGCCAGCGTCACCGCCTTCACCGCCAGCGATTTCGGCCGCACCTTCCCGTCGAATGGCACCGGGAGCGATCACGGCTGGGGCGGACACCACTGCATTGTCGGCGGTGCCGTGCAGGGCCGACGCACCTACGGCGATTTCCCCATTCAGGAAGTGAATGGTCCGGATGATACTTCGACCGGACGTTGGATTCCCCGCATCTCCGTGGATGAATATTCCGCCACCCTGGCTCGGTGGTTTGGGGTTTCCGCGAGCGATTTGGGCACGGTTTTCCCGAACCTCGGGCGCTTCGCAAATCCAAACCTCGGTTTGCTCGGTTGAGCGGTGGCTGTGCCGAAGGGACTTCGCCTTTGGTTCGCCCTGGCAGCTTTGCTCGGCGTGCTCTCGGTTCTATGGTGGAAAAATTGTGCGCCTTCATCCGAGTCTGCCGCCCTTCCGCAGGGCAGACCCGCGAGTTCTCCGCCTGCGCGGTCTCTCGTTCCGGACGCTAAGCTTCCCGCCACGGACGCTTCCCCCGAGCCAACTCCCACAGCTGCGGAAGGCTCCTCTTTTCGTCCTCCTCCGATGTCCGGACCCGCGGCCGCTCCGTCGCCACCGGCTCAGATCGCGCCACCCGGATCACGGCTCCGTGCGGAAGTGGACACCGAACTCGAGCAGGTCCAGATGGCGATTGGGAGCTTCCGCAGCCTGATGGGCGGAATCCCGGTGGGGACCAATGCGGAGATCACCCGCGCGTTGCTCGGTGACAATCCAAAGCAGGCGAAAATCCCGCTGCCGGAAGGTTCTCAGCTCAACGCTGCCGGCGAGCTGTGTGACCGCTGGGGCAGCCCGTATTTTTTCCATCAGCTCTCAAACTCCCGGATGGAAGTGCGCTCGGCCGGCGCGGATCGGCAGCTCTGGACCGGAGACGATCAGGAAGTCAAATGAGGAACCGGATTCTCACCGTCGTCTTTTGCGCGATGTTGTTTGCCACAAGGCTGGCAGCGCACGACGGGCTGGATCTTGCACCGCCGAGCTCCGCTCCGGATGCCTGGAACGTTGTGACTCTGTGCCACGCGAATCTCCGGAGCCTGGCAACTGAAGAGCGTTGGTCCGAGATGGTGATCCAAGCTTCCTTGAGCATCCAGGCGTGGCGCTTTTTGCGGGAACAAGCCGCGCTCGATCCTGAGCGGGCGGATCTTGCACGCCAGCTCGCCGCGATCGAGGAGCAAGGGCTGATGATCGCAAAAGCTGCGGTTGCGCGGAATGGCGCGGAGATCACGGCGCTCATTGGAGAATATCAATCTCGTGTCGCCGAAGTAGCCCGCCGTTACGATCCGGCGGTAGTCAGCGCGACTGTTTATGGCTGCCCGATGTGCCGGGGAATCCGGGAGCTAGATCCAGCGACGCCATGTTCGAAATGCGGAATGAAACTGAAGCCGCGGAGCATTCCCGCGAGCGAAGTGTACAACACGCCGGGCGAACCATCGGTGGTTCTCACCGCCACCTTCCAACAGCCGCTGGAAGCCGGGAAGCCCGCGGAAATCACGCTCCGAATTGCGCGGAAGAAGGACGGCGCTGCGGTCACCCATCAGGATCTGCTGGTGGTGCACACGGAACCGATTCATCTGCTGATCATCGATCGCAGCCTGACGGATTATCATCACGAGCATCCGCGCCCCACCGGCCTTCCGGGTGAATTCCGCTTCACCTTTACTCCGCGTAAACCCGGAGCCTATCGCGTCTTCGCGGATCTCGTTCCGGCTGCTTCCCGAGTGCAGGAATATGCGGTTTGCGACCTTCCCGGAAGTGCCGCCCCGGAGCCGATTGCAGATCGCGCGGAGAACGCGGTCAGCGCTGCTGCGGAACTTCGGTTCCACCTTCATTGGCAGGGAAATCAAACCCGGCTGCGAGTGCGTGAACCACTGAAAGGTTTAGTTCGGGTTTCAGATGGGGAAGGAAAACCGTTCCTTCAGCTGGAGCCAATCATGGGCGCGTATGCTCATCTTGTGGCCTTCCACGAAGACGGACAGACGGTCATCCATTTGCATCCCACCGATGCGACTCCCGAGCTGCTCACCGACCGTGGCGGGCCGGCATTCCGGTTCCAGTTCTACGCTCCAAAAGCAGGATTCTACCGCCTCTTCGCGCAAGTCCAGGTCGGCAACTTTTCGCTCTTCCCGCCCTTCGGCATCGTGGCTCTGCCTTGAGCTGAATCTAGTGTTCGATTCCTGTGGCGGAGTAAATCTCGGCAAGGGGCAGTTCGCATTCAATCTCTTGAAGCCGCAACACTGCATCCGCTTCCGTAAAATATTCGGCTGTCCATCCTTTTTTCCCTCGGCGCCACATCGTCACGGCGCGGGTCTCTACTTCCACTAGAGCAAACACCCGCAGCGAGGAAATGCTAAAGTAGGCTTCCCTCTTTTCTCCACGATCCGTGCGCGCAGTGGATTCGGAGAGGACCTCGAAGACGACAACTGGGTGGTCGTGGAACCGTTCATCAGGAGCATTAGGGTCACAAATAACCGAGACGTCAGGATAGTAGAATCGAAGATCTTCGCCGCGCTGGACGCGGATCAACACGTCGGAGTTGAAGGGCTGACACCGTCGGCCGACTAGGCGCTTCCCGAGTCCAATCAAGATGTTTGTAGAAATCCGGGAATGTTGAACCAAACCGCCCGCCATCGCATACACAACTCCGTTGAGATACTCGTGTTTCTGCGCGGCGCCTTCTTCCCCGAGAAGATAATCCTCAGGCGAAACCAGCGGTGCGTGGCCTTGAGCGATGCTCATCCGGAGACGCTAGGGAAAGCTACAGGCAGTGTCAAACGACGCCTCGCCAGAAGACTTCTGCGTTGCATGATCCGGGCTCAATGGGGAAGCATGCTCAATGCGCTTCCTCGGCGGGATCTTCATCGTGACGGGAATCCTGCTGCTGATTTACGCAGGCTATGAGGAAGCCCGTGGCGTGGTCAAACTGTCCTACGGGAGCAAGTACATCCCTCCGGCACTCCTCGAAAGCGCGAGCGACAGCATCCCTCGAAAGATCAGTCGCCGACAGGTGCTCACGGCGACTCGGGTCCAGGATCCCGCGGTATTTCGTGCCCTGATGTATTACAAATGGGCGCGAGGTCCCGTCTGTCTGATCCCTGGTTTACTCATCCTCCGCCTCCTTCGGCGTCAGGAGAGACTGAACCCGTTTTCTCCGGGGTTTCCCGGCTTATCTTCTTTAAATGAGCTCGATCGCGTGATGGCAGAGGAGGAGCAGAAGCATCATCGGCCACTTCGTTATTGAGGCCTTCCGGAGGAGCTTGGGTTCCAGTTAGCCGAGGAGGTTTTTCAGCGCGGGCCTGAGTTCGGGGAAGCGGAAGCCGAAGCCGTGCTCGAGCGCGGCGGCAGGCAGGACGCGTTTGCTGTCGAGGAGTTCGCGGGAGAACTCGCCGAGCGTGCGTAAAGCAAACGCCGGGACTCGGATGAACGCGGGACGCCGCAGAATTCCGGAAAGAATCCCGGTGAAGTCGTTGTTCCGCACCGGCCACGGCGCGGTCGCGTTTACCGGTCCGGTGAGGTCGAGATTTTCCACGGCGAAAAGCGCGAGCCGGACTTCGTCTTCGAGATGGATCCAAGGCATCCACTGCTGGCCGTCGCCGAGAGATCCACCGAGGCCCATGCGGAAGATCGGCGTCATCGCGCCGAGCATTCCGGCTCCTTTCCCGAGGACCAGGCCGGTCCGCAATTGCACGACCCGGACTCCGCGCGCGGCGAGCGCTTCGGCTTCCCAGGCCTTCACGGTCTCCGGAAGAAAACCCTCTCCGGCGGGAGCGGCTTCCGTCAATTCCGTCTCGCCCGCGTCACCGTAAAACCCCACCGCAGAGCCACAAACCAACACCTCGGGCGGTTGCGCGGATCGATGGATCGCCTCGACGATTCGCCGCGTTCCCAGCACGCGCGACTCACGGATTCGGCGCTTTTTTGCAGAAGTCCAAAGTCCGATCACCGATTCCCCCGCGAGATGAATGACGGCGTCGCATCCTGAGAGATCCGGAACTTCCTCCAGAGAAAAACGGCGCATGCTGCAGCCGGGAATGCTGCGCTCCGGAGATCGCGTGAACGCCATGATTTCGTGCCCGCGGCGCAAGGCGTGATCGATAATCGCGCGGCCGATGAATCCGCTGGCTCCGGTGACGCCAATATTCATCCGGCTCCGCAAACCCCGGGTGCAAAAGCGACGATTCCTCCCCGCACCGATTCACCGGCGTGCTGCGCGACCGGCGCGCTCACTTGAAGCGGCTGCGCAGCCAGGAATAAGGAAACCGATCTCCCGGACAATCCGTCGGCCAGCGAGGTGGATTGATCTCGCGGTGCGCTTTGACGATCGCCCACTGCCGATCGGTCTTCCCCACGCGCATCCGCAGATAGCGGATCAGTTCTTCCAGCGAGTCGAGTTCGCGTCTCGTGGGGACCTGTCGGTTGAAGTCGCCGACGAGACAAATCCCGAGTGAAATGTTGTTTAGATGATCGCTGTGAACGTGGCCGCCGTTGATCTGGCGGATCCACCGGTTGCCGAGTTCGATTTCGCCGTCGCCGCTGGAAGTCCCATTGCCAATGACGAAATGGTAGGCGAGGCCGTTCTGCATTCTCCGGACGCGTTTGTGGTAATACTCAAAGGCCTTGGCGTTTCCTTGGCGGGTGCCGCTGTTGTGCACGACGATATAACGCCAACGGCCTTTCTTAACTGGAGCACGGTCGATCGCCGCCCGGACCGACGCCGGCAGAAACTTCCAGCGCGTGAACCATCCCGAAGGCGGCGCGGGTGCAATTCCTTGATCGTTGCTTTTTTCGATGACGACCTGCGGCGCGAGTTGAGGTCCGGGAGTCACCGGAGGCGGCGTGACTGGCGCCGGAGTGACTTTGGGAAGAACGCGCGGTGGGGCGGGAGTCGGTCGCGGAGTTGACGGTTCGGGGCGGGGCTTGGGAGTGGGCGTTGCTTCCGCAGTCGGGCGCGGGCGCGGAGTGGGCGTCGCGGGAGTTGGCTCTGGAGTGGGAGTCGGAGTCGCCGGCGCGGGAGGAGCGGGGGTTGACTCCGGGATTGTTTCCGGAGCTGGAGTCGCCGGAGGTAGGGCGGGGCGCGGCTTCGGCCGAGGCGCGTCGGGCGACGGCGTCATCGGGATCGTCCGCATCTCTTCCCGCGCGCGGAGGAACTGCCGCTTCTTCTCCGCATCCATCGGGATTCCTTCCTGACGTGCCTGGAGAGTGCTCCCGAGAAGCAGGGCAAGGCTGATCATCAGGAACAAAAACTGGACGCGCACGCGGCGGATGCTAACAGACGCTCCCCCGCATTCAAGCGGCCTTCGCCACCGTGTCGCGCGCGTGGGGAAGAAATCGCGGCGTGGCAATTCTGGGTCCGCTGGCTACCGTTCCGCGGATGCGATCTTTCCTCATCCGCTGGCTCATTACGACGCTCGCCGTGGCCGCCGCGGTGCAGCTCACGGGGATGCAGAGCGAAGGTTTGGCTCCGGTGTTCTGCGTCGCACTTTTCCTGGGAATCATCAACGCGCTCCTCCGACCGATGCTTCTGATGCTGAGCCTGCCTTTCATCCTGCTCACGCTCGGGTTTTTCATCCTCGTGGTGAATGCGCTCATGCTTTCGCTGGCGGGCGCGTTGGTTCCAGGTTTCCGCGTGGGCGGTTTTGGCAATGCCTTCTTCGGAGCGCTGATCGTGAGTCTGGTGAGCGGAATTCTGAGTGGCTTGACGCGCGAGAAGCAAAGCCGCGCGCAGGTGACGATCCGGCCGGCGGGGATGAAGCAAGTCGAGGGACGCGTGGTGGAACAGCCGGAGCTGCACAGCTAGGCTTCCGCGATTTTCGCTTTCTGCGGAAGAGCGAGCCCCTACTTTGCCGCCATGACTTACTGCCTCAGCCTTCTCTGCCGGGAAGGGCTCGTCTTTCTCTCCGACTCCCGGACGAGCGCCGGCGTGGACAATATCAATGTCCGCGGGAAGATGCGGCTCTACAGCGAGCCTGGGCAGCGCGTCATCTGCCTCATGACTTCCGGAAATCTCTCCGTGACGCAGTCTGTGCTGGCGCTGATCGAGGACGACCTCACCCGCGCGAAAATCGATGCTGCGCTGCCGCATCTGCTGAATCATCCGACGATGTTTGAGACTGCGCGGTACGTGGGAGCGAAGATCCGCCGCGTGGCGGAAATGGATCGCGAGGCGCTCGAACGGGACGGCTTCAGTTTCAACAGCAACATCATCGTCGGAGGCCAGATCGCGGGGCAAACGCCGCAGGTTCATCACGTTTATCCCCAGGGAAATTCGCTGCAAGCCACGGTGGACACGCCCTTTATGCAGATCGGCGAGTATAAGTACGGCAAACCGATTCTCGACCGCGCGTTTAAGTATGAGACGCACCTGCGGGACGCGGTGAAGTTTGCGATTCTCTCCATGGAAGCCACCGTGAAATCGAATGTCTCAGTCGGGCCGCCGTTCGATATTTTTGCTTACCAGACGGATTCCTTTGAGGTGCGGCTGCGGCGCCGGCTGGAAGATGGGGATGAATACTTCCGGACGATTCAGCGCAAGTGGGGCGACGGGATCGTGCAACTCGTGGAGCAAATTCCGCTGCTGGAGTTCCCCGCTTGAACTCGCCCAACCAAAGCCTCGGCCGCGTCCGGGTGAAAATCTGCGGCGTCACCAATGCGGAAGATGCGGAGCAAGCAATCGCTGCCGGCGCAGACGCTTTGGGATTCAATCTTTTCCCAGGCTCCAGGCGCTACCTTGATCTGCAGAGCGCTGCCTCGTGGATCACTGCGCTGCCGCCTTTCGTCGCGCGGGTCGCGGTGCTCGTGAATGCGCCGCTGGAAGAAGCCCGCCAGATCGCTGCTCATCCGGCGTTCGATCTCGTGCAATTCCATGGGGATGAAGACGCGGATTATTGCGCGGCCTTCGCGGAGACGGGCCACCCGTTTATCAAAGCCGTGCGGCTCAAGGATCGCAGCAGTTTCGAGCAGCTGCACACTTTCTCCACGACCCGCATCTTGCTGGACGCTTGTGCCGGTCAGGCTTACGGCGGCACGGGGACTTTGATCGATCTCCCGCTCGCGGCGGAATGCGCGCGCGCTTATCCCGAGCTGGATCTGTTGCTGGCGGGAGGATTACGCGTGGAGAACGTCGCGGAAGCAGTGCGGCAAGTGCAGCCCTTCGCGGTGGATGTGGCGAGCGGTGTGGAAGACGCCGCGGATTCGCGTCGCAAGGATGCAGCACAAATCGCGACCTTCATCGCTGAAGCCACCGCGCATCCGCGGATTCGGCGCGCCGATCTCTCACTTGGGCAAATGTGAGAGCCTGAAGTCTCGCTTTCGAGACGAACCTCCCGATTTTCTCACCCCGGCGGTCCGCTGGCCTGCATCGTGCTAAGTGAAGTTCAAACCTTCCGAACACGAAAGCTCACATCATGGCCCAACTCCGCCCCACCCTTTTCGCTCTCGCGATTTACTCCGCCAGCTCGCTCTTCGCCCAAGAGCCAGTCGCGCCGAGCACCACGATCGCGGTCCCTGTGCCGATTGAGCCACCGGTCGAAACTTCAGCCGCCGCGACCGTGAACTCCGTGCAGGTGGCACCGGCACCGCTGGGCGCATCACCGAGCGCGGTTCCAGGAGCGCCGATCCCGGTCACGGCGCCTCCCGTGAACGGCACTAGGATGAACGACTTCCAGGGCGACCCGATCGATCTCGTCCTCCGCACGCTCGCTCGTCAGGCCGGGATGAATATCGTGGTCAGCGATCAAGTCACCACCACCGCCGGAACGGTGAACATGCGGATCGCGGACAAATCTCCGAAGGAAGCAATCGAGATCATTGTGGAGAGCAAAGGGCTGATCATGGATCAGGGAAAAGGCGGCGTTTACTACATCAAGACGACTGCGGAAAAGGCGAAGGAACCAACGGAAAGCGGCAGCTTCACGCTCAACTACGCTCAAGCAAAGGACATCATCCCGCTGCTCACCACGCAGCTCCAGAGCGGCGTGCCGCCTCAGTTTGACCAGCGCACGAACACGCTTTTCTACCGGGAAAATCGCTCGAACATCGACAAGGTCGCCATCTTCCTCGCGGCCATCGACACACCCACGCAGCAGGTCATGATCGAGGCGCGGCTGGTGGAAGTGACCGCCAATCCGCGGCAGAGCTACGGGATCAATTGGGCGGGCGTCGTCGGCGGAGCCGCGAATCCCCAAACCTTCCGCTACGGCGGATCTGCGAACAACGGAATCGGCGCCCCTCGATCCACTTTGGTGAATCCCGTGGATCCTCTCTCGCCCAACGGACTCGGTTCGACAGTAATCGATCCGACGACTGGCGTTGCCGCCGTGAATGATTTCGTGACCAGCGGCGGCCTCGGAACATTGGGACAAAACCTGGCCGGCCAGTTCGCCATCCTCAGCATTCCTCAGATGTCTGCCACCGTACGGCTCCTCAATGAAGACAGCGACGCCGAGTTTATCGCCAATCCCCGAGTCGTCACGGCGAACAATCAGGAAGCAAAAATCAAAATCACCCGGAACCAACCCGTGCCGCAGTTGAACTTCAACGAGCAGACCGCGCAGGCCGTGTTCAGCGGATTCCAGGACAAAGAGTTCGGCAACACGCTCACGGTCACGCCTTCGATCAATAAGGATCAGTTTGTGAATCTGGCGGTGAAGCCGGAGATCAGCAACAAGGTCGGCGACGCCACCTTCACCTTCGGCGGAGCCACCGTCACGAGCCCGGTGATCGACAAGCGCGAACTGAATTCCAACGTGCTGATCCGCAGCGGCGACACCCTGGCCATCGGCGGTCTCTTGCAAGATGAGCAGACCAAGGGCCGCACCAAAGTGCCACTGCTGGGAGACATCCCGCTGATCGGTTATCTCTTCCAGGAAAAACTTGCCCAACGGGTGAAGCGCAACTTGCTGGTGTTCGTCACCCCGACCGTCATTAAGCAAGGCTACGGCACCGGCCTCGAGGAGCAGGTCAGCGGCTTGACCCACAGCGGCGAGGAATATGCCGATCCAAACGGCTGGAGGAACAACGCCAAAGGCGCCCGCCGCCTGGTTCCCACCAGTCACCGCGCCATTGCCGCCGATTACCCGAAGCCAGGCGTCGCTCCAGCTCCAAGGAAACTCTCCACCCGACGCAAGTAAGCGGAGAACCACCGAACACCGGACGAATTCAACGCCGGCCTCCGAAAGAGGCCGGCGTTTTTTTGTTCGGCCGCCACTCGCGCGTCCTCGTCCGCTGTATGATTTTCCTCCGGACGAACTGATCCGCGTCTTCCGGAACAAACCTCCGATCTGCGTCAATCGGCGAAATCTGCGGACCCACCTCAGCAACCTTCCGGAATGCCGCGCCGCATCCGAACCAAACCTGAGCTTTCCCGGCGCGCCTACCGCGTTTCTTCCGCAGCCTTCTGATAAAGCTGCGCGATGCGGCGGAGCACCGGCTCGATCTTCCCGAGGTATTCCTCTTCCGGCATCGTTCCCTTTGCCTCGCGCAAGCGTCCGAGTTCCAGCTCCAGCGCATCCCGCTCCTGGCGAACTGCTGGCGGCAACAACCGTTCCGCTTTGCTCGGGACCAACTGAATCTGATGCGCCCGAAGTCCATCCGGCGCGCGCCCGTCTTTGGATCGGCGTTCCGCGCGGACTCCTTTAAACCAATCCGCCGGCGTCCCAAGTCCATCGCCGTTGTCTTCCAGCAAAGAATGCTCCGTCGCGAGCCGACCCTCGCCCGCATAGAATTCATTCACCCGCTGCGCAGCGGAAAGCCACGCTTCCAGCACGGAGGTTTGGCCATCCTGATCCAGATCCGCTTTCGCGCTGGCCACGGCTTCGGCGAAGTAGCCGCCAAACCGCGAGTAGTTGTTTTCCGCTCCACTCCGCGTCGCAGTGATGATCACGCGATTCGGCCCCACCAGCGGCTTGAGGAAAGCACCGCTCGCGGAAAATCCACAAACCACGATCACTGGACGCGTGAATGGTTTCAGCCAGGCGGCCAGTTCACCCGCAGCGAGATCGTTTCCGCGGAGATTAAACTTCCCCTCACCTCCGCCAAAAGTTCCGTGTCCAAACAGCACCAGCCAAAGCGGCGTGGCGGCATCCTTCGGTTCCTTCTCCAGAGCAGCCCGCAACCGCGCGAGACTGTCTTTCTCCGCAGCCTCGACCCCGATCGCCAGCGCCTTCACTCCGCCCGCCGCGCAGCCTTTGCTCCAGGATTGCGCGGAGCCTGCAAACTCCGCGGCATACTCGTCCTCTCCGCCGACGCCAACGACGACCAGCGCGGAGCCCTGATCTTCCGCAGCAGCCAGCGCCCAAACCGAGGAGCAAATCAGCCAGATCGAAAACGCCGCGCGTTTCATGCGAGCCCCTTCCAGCGCCTCAGGCCCCACTCGAGCACCAGGCAGCTCAGCGCCGCCAGAAGCATCCACGGCGTGTGCCACAAAGGCCGCGTCCAGATTTCCTTCACCGGCGCCGCGATGCTCGGGAGATCCCGGACAAATGCCTCCAGATCGGCTGGCGCCAAAACCTTCCCCTTGGTCTGTCGCGCGAGCTGCTCCATCGCGGCGCGGTTCGGTTTTAGATCCCGATATTCGGCCGCCGGCAAATCAGTCGTCCAGCCGCTGCTCGCTCCGCCGGCGGGAGTTCCTGCTTCATCCACGACCGTTGCTTCCGCTCGATAGCCGTCACTTTCGCGCGCCACGTAAGTTGTCTCATAAAGTCCAGGCTCCTTGAGCGAAGCCTCGGCCGTGAGCAGCAGCGGCGGCGCATCTGCCGCAGCTCCGGCGCGGACGACTTTGAGCGTCACCGTCGCGTTGTCCAGAGGCTGAAACTTCGCATCCCGCACCCGCACTTGGAGCTGCACTTTTTCCCCACCGGACTGCGGCTCGGCGCGTAGCTCCACGCGCTCCGGAAGATCCGCGACGAGCCAGCGGATCATCTGCCGCCATGCTTTCCCGAGATCGGTTTGCAAGGCTTCGCTGCCCAATCCCGCCTGCCAAAAATCTCCCACCAAAAGCGCGCCGGTTCGTCCGCGACCAAACCGCTGCGTGACCAGCGCGGGATACTCGGTCTGACCATCCGTCACCGTCGCCACCACGGTCGCCGCCGGTTTCGGTTCGCGCGTTTGATTCAGCACCTCCAGAGCCGGTGTCTCCTCCAGCCGCGTTCGTTCCTCGGCTTCGTTCGGCCGCAGACGCGCCCAAGGTTGCAACCAACCCTCGCGAGTCAGCGAAAGCCGCAGCGGTGGACGCTCCGCAACCGGCGCCGGCCCTTTGTCCACATACACCGGCAGCATGTCGCCGATCGGCGTGCGCCCAAACGTCCCCTGCACAAAAGATTCCGCTCCACCGAGCATCAGAAATCCGCCGCCGCGCTCGCTGACAAATCGCTGCAACAAGGTCATTTGTTCCGCCTTGAAAAACTCCGCCTCGAGATCGTCGATGATCACGGCGTCGTAGCCGAAGAGATCCTCCGCAACCTTCGGGAAGCCCTCGCGCAACTCAAATTCGTCGCGCGTATTCAGGCGAACCAACACCGGCTGATCGTAGCGTTCCGTGCCTTCCGCCGGCTGCTGCCCGAAGCCGCGGAACATCGGGTTCGACGATTCACCCGCACGTCCCCGGAACTCGAACTTCGGTTCCCGTTTCGCGATGCGGATCAAGCCGACGAGTTCCGTTTGATCATCCGCTTCGATCGCGCGCCGGAGGAACTTGTATTCCCAATTCGGACGCCCGCTGACATAGAGCACGCGATACGGACCGCCCGTTCGGTTTACCGTCACCACGGTCTCGTTGTTCGCCATTGTTGCCTCGGTCGTTGCGTTGGTTCCCTGATCCCATTCGCCTTTTGCCGCCACGCGCAGCCGGTAAAAAATGACGCCGCTTTTCTCCGGACGCACCTGGAAGCGAAACTGCATCTTCTCCTTGCCCGCTGGCACCTTCAGCGTCTGCTCCGCCACGACTTTCGCCTGGTCCGCAGTTTGCCCCGGCTCAAAAGCGAGCAACTTCCCGGTGACTTCTTCCCCAGCAAAACCGATCAGGGAAACTTCCGGTTGAACGGTCACCGGCGCGTCCTCAAACGCCGTCTGGCTCACCGCCACGCTCGCCAGCGAGAGATCCCGCGGAGGCTGGTCGCCGCCGAAGATGACGGGATAAATCGGCGGTAAACTCGACGCATCCAGCCCGTCGAAATCGGAGGGAATTCCGTCGCTCAACAAGAGGATGCCCGCGAGCGGTTGTGCGCGGTGACGTTCGGCGACGCGCAACAAGGAACCGCCCAGCGCGGAAGTTTGCCCCTCGAAATTCAATCCCTCGAACTCTTGCGTCGCCTGCAGACTCGAATCCGCCAGGTAATTTCGCACCTCGAAATTCTTCGCCAGTTCGGTCCGCCAGGCGCTGCGATCTCTGGAAAGCGCGCGCTGCAAAAGCTCTCCACGCGTCTCGGATTCACCGCGTCCGCGCAGCTTCAGGCTCAAGCTGTTGTCGGCCACGATGGCGATAAGATTTGCTCCGGGCTTCGGCCGTTCGCCCGTCCGCATCGGCTCCAGCAGACAGAGCAGCAAGGCCGTGATCCCCAGCAGCTTTAACCCGGCGCAAACCACGCGGAGCCCGCGCGGAGCGTTGCTGCGCAGATACGACCAGCTCACCAGGATCGTCCCGATGGCCAGGATAATCGCCACCGGCCACAGCCAATCGCGCCCCGCGAGAATGATCGATTCGCCCGGCGTCACCATTCGGTTTCCCGGCAGAAGCCGCCGTCACGGATCATCGGCTGCGTCCGAGCTCCTCGTAGTAAAGGCGGACACGTTCCGCATACTTCGAGGGAACCGGGTCGCGATCGATCGGGACCAGATTTTCCTTGGAGTTGCGTCGGGCGAGTTCTTCCGAAAGCCGATCCCGTAAAGACGCGAGCGGCGTTCCAACCTTCGTCTGGACCATCTCCCAATTTGGTTCCACCGAATGGCGCTTGAACTCGGCGCGAACTCCCTTGGCCACTTCGCGGACGCGCGCGATTTCGGCGCGGAGTTGAGGGTCATCAACCATCTCCTCGACATTCCGCAAGCGATCCGCCCAAGCGGTGAAGTCTTCTCCCGTGAGCGGTCCGGCAGACGCACCTTCCGGACCACCGAGATTGCTGCCGCCGCCACCGCCGCGCCCACTTTGCCGGGACCTTTCGCCGAGTCGTTGCGCGAGGCGCGAACCGGGCCGCTGCCCCTCGGTGCCGCCCTGTTCGTTCTGCTCGGAAGCTTCTCCTCCACCGCCGCCGCCTCCCTGGCCGGATCCGCGCTGCTGATTCCCCGCTTGCATTCCACCTGCGGATTGGCCTTGTCCCTGGCCTTGTCCCTGGCCTTGTCCCTGGCCTTGTCCCTGGCCTTGTCCCTGGCCTTGTCCCTGGCCTTGTCCCTGGCCTTGTCCCTGGCCTTGTCCCTGGCCTTGTCCCTGGCCTTGTCCCTGGC